>VGZI01000124.1 GCA_016872605.1 Planctomycetota bacterium | reverse complement strand
GCGTCGTGCCTGCGCACGGAGGACTGCCCGCCGCGATCACGTTGCCGGAACAGTCCGCCAACGACGGGAACCTGACCTGGCCGGGACAGGACGCGGGCTTCCTGGGCCGCACCGCCGACCCGTGGCTCATCAACTGCGAGCCGGCATCGGCGAATTTTCAGATTGACGGGCTCGGCCTGCCCGCCGATGTGCCGACGGCGCGCTTCGGCGCCCGCGCGAATCTTCTAACCCACGTGAATCAACGGCTCGACGCGATGCAAAGCGCCGGCAACCTCGGCAGCTTCAGCTCACAACAGCGTCAGGCCATCGATCTTATCGCCGGATCACGCGCTCGCCAGGCGTTCCATCTGCAGGAGGAACCCGCAGCGCTACGCGATCGATATGGCCGAACCAAATTCGGCCAGAGCATGTTGCTGGCGCGGCGTTTGGTCGAAGCCGGCGTGTCGCTGGTGCGCGTCAACTGGTCGCGCGTACCCGGCGCGCTGAACGCCGGGCATTGGGACACGCACAGCCAGAACACCAATGGCCTCCGCCAACTGATGCCGATCATGGACGCCGCCTACTCATCGCTGCTCGACGATCTATCGCAGCGCGGCCTGCTCGACGAAACGCTGGTCGTCTGGATGGCGGAGTTTGGCCGAACGCCTCGGCTCAACGGCGCAGCCGGGCGCGATCATTGGGGCCGCGTGTTTTCCGTGGCACTGGCGGGCGGCGGAGTGCGCGGCGGTATCGTCCACGGCGCCTCCGACAGCATCGCCGGCTTCCCACGCGATGGACGCGTCATGCCGCAAGATTTGCTAGCCACCATCTTCCACTGCCTGGGGATTTCGCCGGACACCGAATATCAGGACGCCCAAGGCCGGCCGATTCCGCTGACTCGCGGCGACGTGATTCGGCAGATACTATGAACAATTCCTCGCTTAGCGCTCGCGCGGCGCCGGGATTCGGGTCATCGCTTTTCCGAAACCGGGCGCGACGCGAACGCTAATCGAAGAAACACCCCTCACTGTTTTTTCCGCAGAGCGCCAGCCAAAAGAAATGCCCCCGCCAGCGCGGTAATTGTGACAAGACCGATCACGATCTTCGCCCACGGCGTCGCGGTCGCTTCCTCGCGCGTTGGACCGTCGCTGATCGTTTGCGACTCCGCAGTCGTATTGCCGGGAACCGTCAACGTGGCTTCGGCATGATGCCCCACACCGGCATCGACGTGAACGACATATTTTCCCGGATCTGGCGAGTTGAACCGCCACTTCCCCTTGGCGTCGGTCACGCCTTTACCGACTTCGTCGCCCTTGGCGTTCACGACACGGACTTTCGCGCCCGCCGTATCCGTTCTGTCATCGTAGAAAACGTGGACGACAACTTTGCCGTCGATCAGATCGCATTGCACGCCGACGTTGTGTGCATGCACCAGAGACGGCGTCAGGACAGCCGCCAAGCTCACGAGGAGGACAAAACGCATCGATCCGTTCCTTTTTTTGGAGCCAGGGGGCAACTGCTTCATCGCGGCAATCGGCTGAGAATCGCCAGCCCAATCTTGAGCAGCTCGGCCAACGCGAACATTACAGCGGCAGTCCCGACCCCGGTCAGGATAATCGGCAAAACGGGACCCCAAACATCGGGAGCGGGCCTGCCCAGTTGGCGTTGCAGTTCGTTGGCCGCGCTGACGATCACGTACGAAGCATAGCAAGTCCATAACAACGCAATCACGCCAAAGAGCCTCAGCAAAAAGGCCAATGGGTCTGCAAAGAGTGATCGCTAACGGGACGTGTATTCGCAACAGAAGGCAGAGGCTCGGAAATGCCCAGCTCCTGTCTCACTTCGGAAGAAGCGGCCTTTCCCGGATCGCTGCCGCACTGAGCGCATTTACCGTCGCGCTGTCCCATCGTATCCACTTGGCGACAACCAACGTGTACCGGGTTTCCGCACGACTCACAGAATACTCCCTCCAATATCGACCCAATGGACCTATTGCAGATAGCGCAGATCTTTCCGACAAGTTGGGGCAAAGACATGACAGGTCTCTCCGTTTGCAACTGTAGGAAACCAAACCGCCATCGGCACCAAACGCGAGCGCCGAAACACGTCACTTCACCTCGCCCATGATCTTTTGCAGCGCCAGCGTCGCAACGCGGCGGGCATCGGCATTCGCCTCCTTGGCCATCTTCTCCAAGGGCGCGATGGCGTCGAACGTTCCGGGACCTATCTCGCCCAAAATCGCGGCGGCCCACAAGCGCTGCATCCCTTTGCCGTCCTCGACAACTTTCACCAGCGACGCCACCGCCAGCGCCCCTTGCTGCGTCAAGGCCTGGGCGGCCATGAACTGCACGCGGCGATCCTTGTCCTGCAGCGTCGTGATCAGATGATCGCTCAACATCTGCCTCGTCTCTTCGACTTCCGTGTCCTTGGCGTTCTTCGCCAAGGCTTGAATCGTGAAGCTGCGTACCATGGCGTCGGTGTCTTTCAGCGCACCGGCGATCGTCTTGATCTCGTCGGCATCGCTGCCACCGATTTGGCCGAGCGCGTAGACCGCCGTGCGGCGCAGTTGCACGTCTTTTTCCGCAAGCAACTTGGCGAGAGCCTGGAACATTTCCTTGTCGCCGCCCAACTCGCGCGCGGTCTTGCCGAGGTTGGCGACGGCGAGCGTGGCGGTCTGGCGAACTTTGGGGTCCGCGTCGTCGAGAGCCTTGCGCATAGCATTAACGCCCTTCTCGTCGATGTTGTCACCCAGCGATGCCAGAGCCTGCAACGCCAGCATGCGCGAGGCAGCATCCTTGTCCTCGACAACTTTGGCGAGCGCACCGGCGCCGTCTTTGCCCATGCCGACCAGAATTGACGCGGCCGACAGCCGAACCTGCTTCTCCTTGTCGCCCAGTGCGGCGCCGAGAATGGTGAAGACATTGGCGTCATCGGTCTCGACCTTCGACAAGGCGAACAATGATCCTTGGCGAACCGCGGGATTGGAATCCTTTACCGACTTGACAAGGGCCTTGATGACGTCCTTGCTCTGCAGGCCGAGCCCGTTGATGGTCATGACCGCGTAGTAGCGCGTTGTCGCATCCTTGTCGTCGAGCAACTTGATGAGTGGCTCGCTCGCCGACTCGCCGATTTCCGTCAAGGCGGCCGACGCGAGATTGCGGACCCAATAGTCCGAGTCGCGCATGGCGGCGACGAGTGCGGGCACTGCTGGAGCCGCATCGCCTCGGCAATTCGCCAACGTCTGTGCCGTCGCTCTACGAATGAACGCTTGCGGATCCTTCAATAGCGGAATCAGCTCTTTGACAAGCGGCGCTGCGTCGGCGCCGTGCTCATACAGTTCGGCAACCGCCTTGTAACGGACGCGGGCCTCACTGCTGCGCAATGCCGCCGACCACTGCTTGATCGTCTTGTCCGCTACCTTGACGTCTTGCGCGGACGCCGACGCCATCGACATCAAGACAATCGACAAGGCCAAAAGACATCGCATGATGTTGCCCTCACGCCAATCGCATGATATTGCCGTAGCACGAATCCGAAAAGGCATATCGCACTTTGTTTAGTGCTCGCGGTGCGCCGCGCGATCGCGCGGCGCACCGCGGAGGCCAAACGAACGTCCGCGATCACGGTTCCGGGCGGACGCCGGCCTTGTCGCGCACGGCCCATTCGACGAACCAGCTCGGCAGCCAGCCGGCGACGGTGATCAGCAAGCTCATCTGCCAGGGGAAGCAATACAGCGTTTTCTTCCTCTCCAAGGCCCAGGCGATGTACTCGGCGGCCTGGTCGGCTTTCATCAGCCAGGGCATCGTGAACTTGTTTTGGGCCGTCATCGGCGTTTCGATGAATCCGGGGCAGATGGTCGTGACGTGAATGCCGCGATGGCGCACCTGCATGCGCAGACATTCCATGTACGTGTTGACGGCGGCTTTGCTGGCACAATACGCCGACTCACCGGGCATAGCCAGGAACGCCGCCAAACTGCTGATTGCCGCCACGTGTCCCCTGCCCCGCTCGAGCATCTCCGGCAATACCGCCTCCATGGCGTAGACGACACCGAGCGTATTGACCTTGAACATTTGCTCGACATCATCGACGTTCATCGGCTCGAGCAACGTGGGGATGCCGACGCCGGAGTTGGCGACGAGCAGATCGACCGGGCCGAGCTGGTCGCGCAACGAGCGAAAGGCGGCGCCGGTCTGAGTGCGATCAGCGACATCGGCGACGGCGAGGGCCGCTCTGCCGCCGGCCGCTTCGATCTCGCCGACGAGCGCTTCGAGCCGATCCTGCCGCCGCGCAAGGACGCCGACGGGGCAGCCGCGCCGCGCTAGCGACTTGGCCAGCTCGTAGCCGATCCCGCTTGATGCACCGGTGATGACGGCAACCTGTTTGGCGAGCGACACGGATGCTCTCCCATCGTAGACCTCTCGCTCCGCGAGAGGACGTTCCTTTCCCTCTCGCGGAGCGAGAGGTCCACTTTCATTGATCTTGACATTTTGCCCAGATTATCTTACCGATGTCAGCCGATCATGTAGGTCAGGCTTTCTAGCCTGACGTCAGGCTGGAAAGCCTGACCTACACCGCGGAAAGGATGCCGATCATGGCGGAATCACGCAAGGGACATTGCATCGCGCTGTCGCCGGCGCGAAAGATGGTCATTGAGTTTTTGCATCATGGCCAGCAAGTGCCGTCGCTGCCGCTTTCAAAGGTCATGCGCATCGACGCCTTGGTGGACGCTCGCAAAGCCGGCGCGGACGCGTCGTGGACCAGCATCTTCATGAAGGCATATGGCCTGGTCGCGCAGAAGCTCCCCGAGTTGCGGCGTGCGTACATTCCGTATCCGTGGGGTTATTACTACGAGCATCCGATCAGCGAATGCGTCGTCCTGCTCGAACGCGAGATCGAAGGCGAATACGCGGTCCTGGGCGGCAAGGTGCGCGAGCCTGAATCGCGCACGCTGGGCAAGATCGATGATGATGTCACGCGCTTGCGCACGGCCCCGGTTGAAGAGATCAGCGAGTTCCGCAATTGGCTACGCCTGGGCCGATTGCCGTGGATCGTGCGCCGCTTGGCGTTTTGGATCGGCCTCTACTGGTCGGGCTCCATGCGAGCCAAGCGTTTCGGCACTTTCGCCATTTCCAGCCTGGGTAACCTCGGCGTCGAGCAATACCACCCAATTTCGCCGCTGACGACATACTTGACGTTCGGTCCGATCGCGCCGAACGGCGAGGTCACGGTAAAGATCATTTACGATCACCGCGTCATGGACGGCCGCTGCGTGGCGCGAGCGCTGAATGACTTGGAGGAAGTGCTCAACACATTGATTCGGGCCGAGCTGAATGCCCTGATCGGGACGTCGATTCCGATTCAAAAGATCCCGGCGTGAAGGCCATTTCACCTTGCGTCTGGCATTCGCAAAGCGCATTGCGAGCGCCAAGCAAGATCACTGCAAGAATCGCCGCAGCACGTTGGCCGTGATTTTGGACACATTGTCGTCAATCGGCAACGAACTGGGCCAGCAGATCGAGCCGACCGAGAAGACCGCGCCGCCCGAAGGTGTGTCGAAGATGACCATTTCCGCGCCGCCGTCGTCGGGGTTGAGTCCCTTTGCCAGAAGATGGACGTTTTTCGGCGAGCTTTTCGAAATCTTGTCAGTCTCATGTCCGGATGCGCCGCCTGGACAGCGCATGTGTAGCGACTTTTGCCCAAAATGATGCCCGACGCGCAGTCCCGTGCCGGCGAAAACCCAGTGCATCGAATCGATCACTCGATACGGCGCCGCCGTCATGATGCCGCGCGGATCGAAAACGACGCCGAGGAGATTCGCTTCGGATTCATGGCGGCGAGCGAATCGGCTCTCCGCGCCGCCCATGCCATCGGGGTACAAGCTCGAAATCTTGGTGTTGTGGCAGATCATAGCCCCCAAGCCCCCCCTCACCCCCGACCCGTCGCCCGGAGGGAGAGGGGAGAGGAGCTCGACTTCGCAGTTCAACCCGTTGCCGCCCAGGTACATGAGGCGGCCCTTCTGCTGAGTTACCCACGCCTTGACCGTGTCGTACATCGTGCGCGTCCAGTACTCCGGATGCGCGACGAGAATGAGCACGCGGTACTTGGTCAGGTCCAGCACTCCTTCATGAAGTTGCGTTTCACTGTAGAGGTCGTAGGCGAAGCCCTCGCGTTCCAGCCAGCCAAGAGCACGCCACTCGGCCGGAGCGATGTGGTTGGCCGCTCGGCCTTCAATTGGGTCGGTGATTTTCTCGCTCGGATCGATGTGGTTGATCGGCTCGGGTCGTTCAAAGGAGAGCGGCGCATAGGCGTCGCAGCCCCACGTCTGGTGCTTGGCGTCGTGATAACGCTTCAGATCTTGCCGTGCGTTGATCGTTGGCACGGCCGGCAACTCGTCGGCGTTGATGTAGTTGCTGCGGCCGCCGAAGTTGTTGTACGCGTTCCAAGTAATGTTCGACGCTAGCACCGCAATCGGCGCCGTCGGCGCGGCCGGGGCAACGACCCAGGGGAATGTGAAGCTATCTCCCTTCGCTGTGGACGCATGGAAATAGTACAGCCCCGACTTGGCCGGCGCCTCGACCTTTTGCAAATGATGCGGACTGAGGTAGCCCACTTTGTTCCACCCGACGCCGCTGCGCGTGTAATCGCCGTCGGGCGCAATCTGCATGACCGCGCGCGGCCCATGCTCGTCGTGCCAGCCGAGCGCGCGAATAAACTCCTTGTCCCAGCCGAAACGCCACAGGTCAAGTTTGTACGGCTCCACCGAATGCACGCGAAATTCCGACGACGCGCCGGAGCGCACGCACTTCGGCCAGGCGTATCCGAGCAGGCCGTCAGAGAGCAAGCGAAAATGGTGCGGTTGCCATTGTGGCGTCATCCGCACACGTTTGCTGCCGAAGCCCGGCTTCGCCAGCGTGACGAGATACTCGCCCGGCGGCAGTTCGGCGTGAATGGAGCCGCTCGCCCGCGACCGCGCCTCCCACGACTCGCCGGCGTCGTTCGTGAACTCGACAACAACGTCGGCAAGTGCGACGTATTTTTCATCACTGACGTAGCCGATTAGCACGCGAGTTCCTCCGTTATTCGTGAACGTATTGTATCGAGGTTGGTTTGGCGATAAACTACATGCGGAATGAATGGAATGCGCCATGCCGACTCACCCCAATAGGCACATTCTCGCCGCGTTGAAATACGCTGAATCGTTCGGGTGGATCATCCGAAAATCCCGGCCACGGGCGCACGCGTGGGGCGTCATTTACTCCCCGCATCGTCACAGCGAATGCTGGATGTCGATCTATTCGACTCCGAAAAATCCAGAGAATCACGCCCGCCATATCCGCAAGACCGTGGATCGTTGCCCAGGCGCATGAGGAGTTCGCGAATGCCATCGTACAACTTCGCAGTAATCGTCGCCTGCGAGAAGATGACGGAAGACCAGATTCTCGACGCCACCGATGCGCTCGGGGAAGCGGGCTGCACAGACGCGTCTCTTCGCGGGCATTCCGAAGGCTTCGAACTACTATTCAACCGTTCGGCGCGATCCATGCAAACGGCCATTGCGTCCGCCATCAGCGACGTGGAAAGCGCCGGGTTTCAGGTGCTGCGCGTAGAGCTGCAGCGCGAGGCCATTCAGGTTTGACGGCTCGCCGTACTACTATCTGTCAAGTCCTTCGCGGGCCGCGAAGGTTCATTGGACTGCGGTGGCCTGACACCGCTTTGGTACTTTTTTGGAACGAACACGGATACGATCGTTTTGTGAGAAGAAAACAAGTAAGAAAGCGGTGTCGAGCCATCGCACTCCAAAGGCGCACTCGCATTGCTGTGTGGTTGCGGCTATGGCGCGCTAGGCCCCCCGTGGTTCAACTCCTTGGCTCCAGCGTCATCACGGTCCCGTCGATGTCGCCTTTGAGAGGGATGTAGTGCAGCTCGCCGGCGGCCCAGGGGTCGATCTGGTCGGCGTAGTGGGGGCTGCCCGGATGGCCGGAGACGCCGGCAACCTCGATGGCCCACAGGCCGGCGTCAAGGTCGGACAGCTCGGCGACCATGCGGTAGCCGGCGCCGAGGGCAGCCGCGTAGTTGCCGTCGGCCGTGCCGGAGCAAACCGTGACATTATCTCCGCCGCACGATTTGCCGTTGAGGTCGAGCAGGGAGCCGAGATCGCCGCGCTTCGAAAGGAAATGCGGCTGAGCCAGGACATGTGCGCGCCCCCAGTTCCAGGTCGCAAGATCGCTGCCCAGCTTGCACGTCAACTCGTCGAGCGTGGCGCGGAACGTCTCACGAATCGCCTGGAGGCGATCGCGCTGGAACCAGCCGGCTTCGTCGCGAATCAAGAGCCGCGACGCCAGGCCGACGGGAATCGCCGACGCGAACGCCGCCTGATCCGCGGGGAGTCGTTCGCGGCAGACGACCTTGACCCAGTTCGTGAAAAAAGCGTTGAAGATGAATGCCGCGGACGAGTCGGCCGCGACGTGATAGTTCCAGCCGCGCAAGTGCGACACTGCTTGCTGCACGCGTGGATCGGTGTCTTTCTCCAGTGCGCTGATCAACGGCGACACCGCCAGCGCCGCCCGGCCCGAATGCACATCCATCTGCAAGCGTCGGCAGTCGTCGCGCGACCACGTCTTCTTAGCCTCGATTTGTTGCCGTATGCGCCGGCAGCGATGCCCCGACGCCCAACAGCCCGAGAGCGGATACGGAAAATCGGGCGGAGCGAGTCGATTGTTGGCGGTGACGACGTAACCGCGTTTCGGATTGATGACGCCGGGGTTCTCGTCGTACGGGATGAAGCCGGTCCATTGGTGCTGCGGGTCCCAACCGGGCCGATAGCCGCGTTCCGGGATCTTGCGCAGCGGGATACGGCCCACGGTCTGGAAGCCGATATTGCCTTCGGTGTCGGCGAAGACCATGTTGAACGTCGGGCAGAGCCAGGGGCGGCCGGCTTCCTTGAACTCCTTGCAGTTGCGAGCGCGGTTCATGCCGATCGTCGCCGTCAGCCAACCGCACGGCTCGAAGCCAAGCCAACGCAGCGAGACGGGGCCCATGTGCCGAACCGCCGCGGGGAGGATTTCATCCACGATCGGCCCGTTGCGCGACGAGCGAATCGTTTTCTTCACGGGTTCATGGCCTCGCACTTGGATCGTTTCGGAACGTAGTTGGGCCGGCTCCCATTTGCCGTCAAAAAGAAAACATCCGGGATGAGCGGGAGCCGTCTGTTCCTGATAGAGATCGCGCTGCGAGCAGATGTTGTTGGTGATGCCGAACGCGACGTGCTCATTGCGGCCGATCATAATGGCGGGCATGCCTGCGAGGGCGACGCCTGCGACATTGAACGCGCCGCCATGTAGTCGAACTTCATGCCAGATCGAGACGGCGTAATACGGGATATGCGGGTCGTTGGCGACAATCGGCTGGCCCGAATCTGTCCGGTAGCCATCGAGCACCCAGTTGTTGCTGCCGCCGGAGGTGTCACCGCTGGTCGACGAACTCCGCTCGCTGGCGCTCCCTGCTCTGAATTCGCCGGGATGCAAGATGCACTCCTCGTCCGCCTCTGCGAGCGTGAACTCACGATAGAGTGGGCCATCGGCGACGGCACGCTTGACTAATTCCGGAATCGCGATGACCGGAAAACGCCCTGTAAGATACCAGCGAAACTCACCGACGATCGCCAGGCTGTCGGTCTCGCGCCACGACTCCGGTTGATAACCGAGCAGGTCGAACTCGATCGGCAGACAGCCCCTGCTCTCTTCCATCAACGCATTGATGCCGGCGGTGTAGGCCGTCAAGTATTCGCGGACGTCCATCGGAAGCGTCGGCCATTCGCGCTCGGCGATCTGGGCAAGCCCTACGGTTCGATGCAAGAGATCGGATTCGACGGCTTCAGGGCCGAGGATTTCCGCCAGCCGGCCGCGCGCTTTGCGGCGTAGAAAATCGAGCTGAAACAGCCGATCCTGGGCTATCGCGTAACCGAAGCCAAAGAACAGATCGCGCTCGTTATCGGCATGAACATGGGGAATGCCGTGCGTGTCGCGTTCGATACGGACGGACCGTGACACGCCGAGCTTGCGTGAGCCGGTTGCGCTCGGTACGCGGCGCCGGCACTCGGCCTTCCACCAGCCGTCGAAGTCGCTGCGAGTGATCGCAGCGGTTTCGCAAATCTTGGCGATGGTTTCGCCGTTGCCGAGCCGGCGGAGCATTTCTTGCGTCGTGAGTTTCATGGTGATCTCGACAGTGTTTTGCACGTTGGCGTGATGATGGCATCATATGATGATGGAAGAGCATCGAAAAACAAATAACACCGGAAGCCCAGGGGTGAGCGCAGCGAACCCCTGGGATCGGCGCCATCATTATCCCAGGGGTTCGCCGCGCTCATCCTTGGGCTTCGGGGGAACGATCATGGTGTCACGGATATTTGCGACGTTGGTTTTTCTGTTCGCGTTCACCAGCGCAACGCATGCCGGCGACAAGGCGATTCGCATCGCGACGTTCGGAACCGATGTCACGCCGCCGATCGGCACGCCGCTGTGCGACGCCCTCGTTGTGCCGGCCAAGGAGATCGTCGATCCGCTCTCGGCTCGCGGCATCGTGCTCTTCACGAACGATAAGCCGATCGTCATGGTCGCCGTCGATTGGGTCGGCGTCGGCAACAGCGGGCATACGGCATTCCGTGACGCGCTCGCGAAGGCTGTGGGCACCACGCGCGAACGCGTCGCTGTCCACTGCTTGCACCAGCACGACGCGCCGGGCTGCGACTTCGAGGCCGACGAACTGCTCGGAAAATACAAGCTTGGCGGCAAGTTGTTCGATCCGGTGTTCGCGCGCAAGGCGATCGACCGCGTCGCCGCCGCCGTCGCGAAGGCCGCCAAGACGTCGCGCACGATCACGCACATCGGCGTCGGCAAGGCGAAGGTGGAAGAAGTAGCGTCGGCGCGTCGGGTCATGGGCCCGGACGGCAAAGTCAAATATGTCCGCTACAGCGCGTCGAAGGACCCGAAGATTCGTGCCGAGCCGGAGGGGGTCATCGATCCCTTCGTGCAAGTCCTGGTCTTCTACGACGGCGACGCTCCTGTCAGTCTGATCTCGTACTACGCCACGCATCCGCAAAGCTACTATGGCCGAGGCGGCGTTAGCTGCGACTTCCCCGGCCTCGCCCGCAACCGCTGCGAGCGCGACGTCGGCTGGCCTCAACACATCCATTTCAATGGCGCGGGCGGCAATGTGACTGCAGGGAAATACAACGACGGCTCAGTCGAAAACCGCATGATCCTTGCCGATCGTCTCGCCACCGGCATGAAGGCAGCTTATCGCAACGTCACCAAGGAGCCGATCGACGCGAGCAAGGCGTCGTGGCGCGTCGCGTCGGCCGCGCTGCCGGTGAGCAAGCTGTACAACACAAAAGATCAACTGGCGAAAGTCGCCGACGAGAAGTTGAAGGATGTCGACCGCATGCGTGCCGCGCGAAACTACGTCTGGGCACGCCGCTGCGAAGCCGGCGAGAAGATTGACATGCAATGCCTGCATTTAGGAAACGCGTATGTGCTGCACATGCCCGGCGAGTTGTTTGTCGAGTATCAACTCGCCGCCCAGAAAATGCGGTCTGGCTCGCACGTCATGATGGCGGCCTACGGCGACTACGGCATGGGCTACATCGGCCAGGCCATCTCCTACACCCAGGGCGGCTACGAAACCGGCCCCGTCTCACGCGTCGCACCGGAAGTCGAAGGCGTGCTGATGAACGCAATGCGCGAACTTCTGAAGTAACTTGCGAATATAATCACGGCATGTCTGAGGTGAGCGAAGGGTATCTGCTGGAGTTGCTGGAAGCGTGTGCCGCTTGTGCGCCGGCGCCGTTGTATCCAGCCGAGTATGCCAAGGAGCGGAACGTTGATCGCGCCGTGCTCGATGCGGGCCTCGACGAGCTTCGCCGCCGCGGGCTGGTGAAGTTCACCGAATGGGTGCGCGAGCGCGGCCAAGGATACACGCCGACCGAACTGGGCCGCCAGGCGCTGACGTCGCGGCACATTCCTGCCGACGCGGCGCCTGAGCCCGCCGGCGTCGCGAGCGCCGAGATGACGGCGTACGACCGCGGCGAACAAGTGCGGGGAGCAGTGCTTTGGCCCGGCCAACCGTACGCATCATGGACGTTGCTCCTGATCAACGTGCTGTTCTTTCTGGGCGGCGGCGTCTACGTCGTCTGGCACGGCCTCTCGCTCTGGGATTACTCCCGTGGCGAGTGCATCAGCGAGCGGAACTTGCCGGTTCTCTATGAACTGGGCGCCCTCTGGCCGCCGCGCACCGTGCCGGAATCGTTCCTGCGTCATTTATTGCCGACGCAATGGGTACGCCTGATTCTGTTTCTTTTCCTACATGCCGGCTTGCTCCATCTGATGTTCAACATGAGCTTCCTGGCAACGATCTCCCGCGAGATCGAGGCGATGTGGGGTTGGCATCGTTTTCTGGCGATCTATTTCAGCGCCGGCATCGTCAGCGGCTGCACGATCATCCTCATCAGCCGACTGGAACAATTCCGCAGCCCAGCGGAGCCGATCACGGTCGGCGCCTCGGGGCCTATTTATGGCCTCTTCACCGCGATGGCCGTCTGGTTCTCGCTCAACTACGAGCATCTTCCCGATAACTTGATCGAAGAATGGTCACAGATGATCGGCATCAACCTGGTCCTGTTGATGGCAGTCAACTTCGTCCCGTCGGTGAGCTGGCAGGGGCATTTCGGCGGCGCGGTCGGCGGATTCCTGGCGGCCATGCTTTTGCACGTGCAACGCTTTCACCCGTCGACGACGGTGCGATGGCTGGCGCTCGCCGCCGTGCCGCTCGTCCCCGCCGCGTTCCTTGCCGCGGTCTTTTGGCAAGCGGGGTGGTTTTGATCGCAGTCGCGCGACTAATGAGCCGGGTGTTCTCATTGCGTACATCGATTGCATTAGGCGCGCGTCTGGCTTCCAGGCTGACCAGAGCCACAGACTCACGGAACCCTGTCGATCTGCGTCAGGCTGGAAAGCCTGACGGCCGATGGTGCGCTGTCAAATTAGTTGGCGACGCGCGTCTCGCGTTGAACGGACTTGAGTCGATCGTCGAGGCTCGCCTTCGCCTTTTCCCATTCTCGATGAGCGGATTTCGCCGGCTCGAATCGACCAAGGCCGTTGTAAGTGAAGTTGGTCAACCCAAGGATCGGGGCGAGCGCTTTGGTGGCCAGCTCGGCCGTCAGTAGAGTCTCACACGCTTCTTGCCAATCGCTCACGCGCCGGGATAGCGCTTTGCGCTCCTTGGGCGCAAGGTCGTCGCGCCGCAGCAGCTCGCCATGGAGGTTTTTTCCCGTCTTTTCATGATCCTTGATATGCTGAACCAATTTGCGAACATCGTCGGCTTCCTTTTTGAGCGCGGCGTGAAGAATCTCATACTCGCCCTGAATCCGGCGAACTCGCTTGGCCAAATCAGTGTCGGCCCAGTCCTTGGCACGCGTCTCGGGCAACGCTAGCGGAGTGATCGCCCTTTGCTGCTCCTTGAGCGCGTCGTCATCCTTGGCGTCCTTTGGCAGCTTGAAGGCTACCGTCAGCACCGATTGATAGAGCGGCAGATACTCCGCCATCTCTTCGCGCGACGCCTTGATCATCTTCTGATAATCGCCCGGCAAGTGTTTGAACTCGGCATGCGTCTCGATCTCCGTGAGTTTTTTCAGGCGTGCTTCGAGTTTTTCCGGACCGCCGCGCAGCCGTTCGGCCGGTTTAGCCTGCAAGAGCCGTATCATTTCCTGGACTTTTTCATCGAGCGAAGTGCTCTTCGAGCCAGGCTGAAATTCGATGAGAAGCGCAACGCTCAGACCCAGCATAGCCACGACCGCCAACAGAGCGACGACAAGATTCTGCATGCGGCTCTGGGCGGTGTTGCGTCGCTCCTGAAAGTCCCGAGCCGACTGGAGGCTCTCGCGAAACAGCTCGGCGACGCCGAACGGCGTCTTGGCGCCGGCTTTCTCGCCGAAAGACGGCGGTTGCGTCGAGGTCGCGACGACCTTGATGTTGAGCGTACCGAACACGGGAGTTTGCTCCTTGAGGAATTTCTGAAAGTTGTTTTGATACTGGTGTTTGGCGTCTTCGAGCCGATTCAACCAAGCCTCGAGCGTGTCGCCATTGCGGGCAAGCTGATCGCACTTGGTGAGCACGATGTAGATAGGCAACGCCGCAATGTCGGCTAGCTGCCCGCGTGTTTCGTGCAGATGCTTTAACCAACGGGCGACCTGGCGAAAATCCTCGTGCCGCTGTTTCTTCGGGGCCGACAGATCGACAATGACGAGGATGGCGTCGGCGCCCAGGATCGTCGCGTTGAGCGGATGCCAGTCCGCGAACGGCACTTCCGTTTTCAGCATCTCCGACGCCGACGTGCCGCTGCAATCGAGCACGGCGACGTCGGACCACTCGGAGGCGGCGTCAGCCTTAACGTGAAAATGCTGCACCCCGTCGGACGATTCGGCGACCTCGGCCTTCAACTCCGGCGCCGTTTCGACGAGCGCTCCAAGCAAGGCCGACTTGCCGGCGCCGGCGTTTCCGAACAGAAGTAGGCGAGGCGTGGACATGGTGCGATGTCATCATCCTGCGATGAGCCGCGCACGAACTAAGCGGCCTGCGTCATCGTTTCCGCTTGCTGCGTGCACGGCTCTTGATCAATCCGTCTTTACGATTTCGTATGCTTTTCCGAGCTCCATGAGCTTTTCCCACGGGTTGTCTTTCTTGCCGCGGCCGATGCTGTCTTCGTGCATGATGGGCCGAACGTCGATTCGCGGCGAACGGTTCTTGAATTTGTCTTTGACGGCATCAAGTGTAATCGCCTTTTCGGCGCCGGAGATCCGAAAGATTTGATCTTCTTTTCTCTCAGCACGCTCAGCTACTTCGACGCTGACCAGAGCAAGCAAGTGGTCTTCAATCTGAGCGAGCGACTTCGGCTCCTTGGAATCCTTGAGCAGGTAGAATCGCTTGTCTTCTTTGTAATTATCGCGGCGGATGATGAGGATTTCCACGACCTCGCCGGCGGATTGATTGCCAGGGAACGATTTGAGAGGCTGGTTGTTCTTGGGATCCGCGCCGTCCGAGCCGATCTTGCCGCTGCCGTCGCCTTTTCCTTTGCCGGGCCCGCCGCCGGGCCCCGGGCCGTACCCGCCGCCCCAACTCAGCGGCAAGAAGAAATAAACGGCCGCCCCTACCGCGAGGGCGCCGATCAGCTTCGAGCCGAACAGCAACGAATCCGGCGCGGCATCGCCATAGACGAGCCGATACACCAGTCGCGTGATCGGATCGGCGATGAACCAGCCGGCCAGCGCGCCGACCACCGTCGCGATGATGCGAATGATGAACAGCACGCTCTCCGACAAGTTCACGTTGAACAGTCCGTCCGCAAACATCATGGTCCTACTTTCTCCAGCGAATGCGCCACCGACTTGAACCACGCCTTGTAGCGCTGTTCCTGAGCCAAGGTCGTCGGAAATTCTTTGCCCTCGCGCGGATATCGGAAGATGTAATACAGCTCCTTGCCGCTGGCTTCCCTGGTATGGCGCTCAATTAGCGCCTTGGCGATCTTCGCATCAGTGATCTGCAAAGGCGGCTCATCGCGGCGTGCTTCATCAGTATGCGAGATTGTGCCGTCCTTGCCGCTGACTTCGATGATGCGGACGGATAGTCGCTGTTGCAGAGACGTTTTGTTGAGCGCCTTGAGCCGATCGATTTCTTTCTCAAGGGCCGCCAGTTTCTCGAGCCGCGGACGGTCTTGCTCGAACTGCCGCAACTCCCTCTTGAGCCGATCGACCTCGCCTTCGAGGCGAGCCGCTTCCTTGAGCTTGGCGTGCATTTCTTGCAATTCGTGCAGCTTTTTCGTGCGTGAATCCAGTTCCGCCTTGGTGCGTTCGACTTCCTCGGACTGCTCGGCGAGCGCGTCGACTTGCCGATCGACTTCCGATTCGCTGTTGAACTCCATCAAGAGGAAGATGCAGAACAGCAAAATCAGCACGTCGATCAGCGGTATGAAAAATCGCGTCACGCTGCGCCGAGGCATGTGAAGCATGTTACGCATCCTTCGCTTGTGGCTCGGGTTCCGCCGGACTGGGCATACCGCTCAACGACAGAATGAGATCGCGACCGAGCATAACGACCCAGGTCGGCAGGATGTTGATCAACGCCATGAACAGGCCGGCCCCGGTCGCGGTAATGGCGGGGGCGATGACGCGAGGCTGGATGGCGCCCCCCGAGCCGTGCTCCGCGAACGCTTCCAGAATGCCGACGACCGTGCCGATTAGCCCGAGCATCGGGAACCACTCGGCAGCCTGAGCGAGGTTCGTCAGCCAGCGATCGGCCCCTTCGTCAAAGCTGCTGCCCTGCCATCGCAATGCACGCCAGCACATGATCATTTGCAGGACGAAAAGTGCCGTCCCGCCGCCGAGAATCAGCATCTCCATCAGAGCGGTGCCGTCGACCAACCGATCCAGCAAGTACTTGAGCGCTTTATGCGGAATGCACATGAGCACCAGCGCCGCCGCCAGAACCGGCAGCATGCATAGCAGGATCGGCATCAGGCCGCAGATCAAGAGTTTCCGCATGGCACTCCTCATGTTTAGCCGCTCGCCTGCGGCACGTTCGCGCTCGCCTAAGGCGAGGGGCTAAACGGTTCGCAGGTTTTCCGGCAACACCTGCACTTTGCCTTCGCGGTCAACGCAGCCGAGCGTCGTCTCGGCCTCGGCCAAGAGCACGCCGTCGCGAAGCAGTTCATACTTGTGCTCGATCTTCACGAGCGTCGTCCGCACGACGGTGGTTCGCAACGTCAACAGGTCGTCGTAATACGCCAGGCTCCGATAACGGACTTGCAATTTCGTCAGCACCAGAAAAAAGCCTTGCGATTCGATGTCGCGATAGGTGTAGCCTTGTGCACGCAAGAGTTCGGTGCGTCCCTGCTCAAAGTATACCAAGTAATTCGCATGATGCAGCAACCCCATTTGATCGGTTTCCGCATAACGCACGCGGATGGTAATCTCTCCGCTGATCATGATGGCGTCCTCCGAGCGATCGATCGGACGAGGGTGATAATAGAAATGGGCGCGCTTGATTGCAACCCGAGCACGCCGCGCAAACAAGTGCCATGC
>VGZI01000123.1 GCA_016872605.1 Planctomycetota bacterium | reverse complement strand
AAGCTGCTGCCGGCATCGTCACCGGAGGTCTGCTCACGACGTCGTCGGCAACCGGAACCGATCTGAGCACGGCCACCAATGCCGTCACCAGCTTCAACGCCACCAACAGCGGCGTCGGCGTCGTCAACCTGAAGGATTCGACGGGAACGTTAACGATTACCGGCATCAGCAACACAACCGCCGGTGGGTCAGTCAATGTCAATAACACCGGCGGCGCGATCAGCATCACGGGCGCCGTCAACGCGGGCAGCAACGCAATCAACCTCACCGCTTCGACGTCGATGAGCCAAGCTGCTGCCGGCATCGTCACCGGAGGTCTGCTCACGACGTCGTCGGCAACCGGAACCGATCTGAGCACGGCCACCAATGCCGTCACCAGCTTCAACGCCACCAACAGCGGCGTCGGCGTCGTCAATCTCAGGGACTCCACGCCGACGCTGACCATCACGGGCATTAGCAACACCACGGCCGGCGGGTCGGTCGATGTCAACAACACCGGCGGCGCCATCAGCCTGGACGGCCTCGTCAATGCGGGGAGCAACGGTGTCGACCTCACGGCATCGACAACCATCACCCAAACGGGCGCCGCGACCACAGTCTCCACCAGCGGCAACCTGGCGCTGGTCGCGCCCGATGGCATGGGCACATCCGGTCAATCGCTCGTGCTTGGCGTCGATACGCTTACGTCCAATTCGAGCGGCAATAATGGGAATCAGTTCCTCGCCGCGGCGACGACGATTCGGCTCAACACGACCAATGCGCTCAACGCCGGCAACGGAACAATCACTCTCACTTCGGGGACATTCCAAATTCAAGCTGGCGCGGCAGGCAACGCTATTGCGAATACTTCGCCGCTCGCCGTCAATAGCCCGGCAATTCTCGACATCAATGGCAACAACGAAACGGTCACGAGCGTTGCTGGAAACGGCAACGTGACCGACACCGGCGCCGCGGCGACCTTCACCGTCAACAACGGCGGCGCCGACACCTTCGCCGGCACATTCACGGGCGCGAATCTCTCCCTGCAGAAGACCGGCGCCGGCACGTTGACACTGACGGGCAACAGCACCTACGGCGGTTCGACGACCATCACGGCCGGCACAGTCGCCAACGGCGTCGCCAACGCGCTGCCGACCGGCACAGCCTTGAGCGTTACGGGGACGTTCGATCTGGCGGGATTCAATCAGACCGTCGGCGAGGTGACCGGCGCGGGCACGGTGACCGACTCAGGCGCCGCCGCCACATTCACCGTCAACAACGCAGTGGCCGATCTGTTTGCAGGCTTTTTGACTGGCTCGCTCAATCTGACCAAGACCAACGCTGGCACTCTGACGCTGACTGGCGCCAACAGCTACACCGGAACGACCACCGTCAGCAATGGAATTCTCAGTGTCGCCAGCATCGTCGTCGTGGCCGGCGTCAGCAACATCGGCAACGCCACGTCGCCGGTCGTCCTCGGCGATGCCGTCAACGCGGGCGCCTTGTCGTACACCGGCGCCTCGGCAACGTACACGCGCGGTTTTACCGTCAACGTCGGAGGCGGCGAAATCGGCATCTCCGCGGCCGCGACTACATTGACGATCGCCTCCAACGACATCAACACCGACGGACTCCTCACCATCACCGGCACCGGCGCCATGGTCGTCGACAGGATTATCAGCGGAACCGGAAGCCTTGCCAAATCGAACACGGGCGCCTTGACGCTCAACGGCGACAACACCTACGGCGGCACGACCGACGTCAACGTCGGCACGCTCTTCATTGCCGGTTCGCTCAGCGACAGCGCAAGCAACGTGAATCTCAACGGCGCCAGCGTGATCGTTGACGGCGGCGGAATCATTCGCCGCCCGGTGATCATTGAGAGCACGGCTACCAATGCCATTGTGCGCAATCTGACGATTATCGCCGGAACCAGCGACGGCATCACCGTGAAGTCGGGGGCGGGCAACGTCGCCATCGACAAGGTCACGGTGCGCAATAGTAAGAATGGTCTGAAACTCAACGCCGGCTATGCGAACACGACGACTGTCACGAACTCCACGTTCTCGACGAACACCGCCATCGGCATCGTGGCCGACGATGGAACGCTCAATCTCACCCACGCCACCGTCGCCTTCAACGCCGGCGGCGGCACCAGACGAACCGCACCCGCGACGGTCAAGCCGAAAAACTCCCTTTTCGCGTCCAACACCGGTTTCGATTATAGCGGCGTCGTAGCCAGCCAGGGTTACAACCTTTTCCAAAGCACGACGGGTCTCACGCTCCCAGTCGATGCCACGGACCTGATTGATGTACTGGCCCGGCTCGGGGCGCTTGGAATCTACGGTGCCACCACGTTGCCAACCCATCCGCTACTGCCCGGCAGCGCCGCGCTGGATGCCGTTCTCGTCGACACCGCCCTGCTGGCGACTGACGAGCGGGGCGTGGTTCGCCCGTCGCCTGCTGGAACATTCAAGGACATCGGCGCTTTTGAATCGCAAGGATTCGAAATCACCGCAAATACATCGACGGCAACGACCTATCGGGCCCTGGTCAACAAGAATGTCGTCAACGGCGATGGGAGCACGCCGAAAGACTTTAGCGTTACGGTCACACCAAAGGCCGCAGGTGAACCGGTCGTGGGGGGCGTGGTCACCTACAGCTCGTCGGCCGCCCCTGGTGAAGCAGGATCGGCGACCTCCAGCATCGGCTTCCATGTTTTCGACGCCGGACTCGTGACGACGACGCTCAATCTTACTTCGGCCCCGGTCAATGCCGTCGACAATCAGGCTGTGATCTACAATACAACCGGCGCCGCCATCGGCGGATTGGTCAATGGCACGCGCTATTTCCTCAACACCACGCCGAACGGCAATGCCGTCACGCTGTCGGCGACGCCTGCCGGTGTGCCGATCTCGCTGACGCCGCCGGGCGCCGCCGCGACGCACTCGCTCTTCTTGACCGCCGCCGTGACGGCATTTGCAGGCGCGCCGAATTTCCGCATTACGCTGGATCGCCCCTTGTTTGCCAACGGACAACAGGTCATCTTCAACACGAACGGCGGCGCGCTGCCGGCCGGTCTGGTCAATGGCAATACGTACTTCGTTCGCATGCCCAATGGCGCCACGCCGAACATCATCCAGCTTTCGCTAACATCTAACGGCGCGGCCATCGCGATATCCGCCGTCCCCGTTACGACACAGACCCTGCGATCGACGTTGGACACGTTCAAGATTGCTTTCGCTGACCGCGTCAAGAACGCCATCAGTTTCGGTTCGGATGTGAAGCTCGTCGTCAAACAAGCGGTCGTATACGACAAAGGGGCTGCGGCCAACACCGCCATCGGCGGCTTGACATCGGGCAACACCTATTTCGTGAATTCGATCACGATCAATCCGCATACGGTACAACTGTCAGCCACACCGGACGGGGCGACGATTGTGTTTACGACGCCGGGAACCGGGACGCAGAGCCTCTTGCCAGCGACGCGCGTCGCGGCAGCGCCGGGCGCCGGCAGCACGACGATCACCGTCGCGGCGCCGGGTTTTAAGAACGGCGATGCCGTCGTCTTCAAGGCCTCCGGCGGCGCCACGTTCGGGCTGACCGATGGCGGCGCCTATTACGTAGTCACCGTCGGCGCCGGATTGCAAACGACCTTTAGCCTCGCCACTCGGCCAGGCGGTGCACCGATCACGTTCGCTGCGGGCGCTCTGGGCTTCCAGGCCTTCCTCGCCGGCGCCGCAGGCACCGCAGCTAACGCCTCGATCCTCGCGGGCGGTGTTGCCACGACGCACATCGTCGCCAACAGCGTCTCAAGCGCACCGGGGAACGTCTATGCGGTCAGCGCGTCCCCCGGAGGACAAAATGGGTCGGTCGCCTGGAACGTCTTCAACCAGGCCGTCACGCAGCTCACGCCCAACGCCCAGCCGCAAAACACGCTCTCGGGAAGCGCGATCAAGTTCGGACCGGGGAACGCTTCATCGTTCCAGATGACGCTGAAGGATCAGGAAGGCCAGACCGTCGTCGCATCCGCCGCGATCCTCACCGGAGTGGCTACGAGCACGGTGCAGCTCTCAGCTTTGCACAGCGCCGATGGGCAAACATTCACGGGCGGTGAGCCGCTCGGCGGCGCGACAACGTCGGCTGCAATCGCCAGCGGCACGGCGAGCTTCACGAATCCGGAGCTTCAGATCCTCAAGTCGAGCTACTCGCGGCCCTACTACCTGCAAGGCAGCTTCATCAATCCAGATGGTTCCATCCTGCCGCAGAAGCATCGAGTTAGCAAACCGTTCCGCATTCTCCCGTTCGCCTACAAGGTTTTCGCCGGCAATTTCGCTGGCAACGCTCAGTTGGCCCTCGATATTGTCACCGTGAGGAGCGATCGCGGCGTGGTGCGTTTGGTGAGTCTCATCTCCGGCCCTGGTGGGCTCACAACGAACAAGGTGCGGGTGGTGGCGTATGACTCGCCGAACTTCGCCGGGCCGCCGAGCGTCATCGTGGCGGCGCCGCAGGCAACGAGGTGGGATGGACCGGTTTTCCTCACCTTCAGTGTGCCGGCCACGTCGAGCGGCCCAGCGGGCCCACCGGTCGTCTTCCCCGCCAATACGCCGGTCCTCATGCCGGTGATGATGACTGCGGGCAAGCTGGAACCGACCAACGTCAACGTCTCGAGTGCGCCGAACGGCTTCAGCATCTATGCGACGTTCGGCCTGACGTCCGGATCGCCGGCCGTGGGCAGCAGCGTGCTCTTGCCCGCGAACAGCGTCCCACTGGTGCGCACATTCGTTTTCGATTTGGCCGGCTTTGCAGAAGTGAATAGCGGCATCGACCCGCGCCAGAACCAAGGGTTCTTCACGCGTATCAACCTCGGTCGGCAGCGCAGCCGCTGAGCGATCAGGGGTCAGGAACCACCAACAGCCTTGGACTTCTGACTCCTGACTCTCTCAGGTCGCGACCATCCCCAGCTCGCGCCGCTCCGGCGTGCCGTCGAGCACGCGCCAACTCGCCCCCATTTCGCGCATCGCACGGTAATCACGCGCCGCATAGCGGATGTCGAGGTGCGGCGTGTCGAGCGCCATCCCCGCCGCCCGGCTGCGTACCGCCATCTCCGTCAGCCCTGTCGTGAGCAGCGTCCGTTCCACCGGATACGGCGACCGCCCTTGAACGAAGCAGTCCTGAATGGCGTGCGACAAGGCCATGAACAGGCAGCGATTACCGTAGGGCCCCGCGTGAAAGCGCGTGGCGTGCAGCCGATCGTCGCCGCGCAGACGGGCGGCGAAGTTCCAGCGCACCGAGTTGGCGCCGACTTTGAGCATCATCGCGCGAAAACCGTCGCGGTAGGTGATGAGCAGCCCGTGCGGGACGGCGGCGCGCTCACCCGGGATCGGACGGCGCAGATCGGGGACGTTCTTGCCGAACTCGGTCGCCATCGCAGCCTCGGCCAGTCGTAGCGACCAGCGACCCGCCTGGGCGGCGCGGAACAGGTCGTCGCCTTCGAGATATTCGACTCGCTCAACGCCGGTTTCGCTGCCTTGACGCGACTCGACCATCGATTGCAGCACTTCGAGGGCATGAAAATCGTAGGAATCGATCCCGCCCCCGTGGATGGACACGGCTTCCTCGATGCGGGCGCCAGCGGGAATCTCCAGGGCCGGGCGGCGCTGCGCCAGCGGCACCGAGCTCCCCGCCATGAACGGCATGCGATGTTCCATGCACGTGTCGTACATCGCACGCGACCAGTTCCAGTACCACGAAAGATGCTTGTCGTTAAAGATCGGTACGTAGCGCCCTGAGCGCCGCATCACCGCCACGGCTTCATCGAAGAATCGCTTGCGCGGATACTCGTGCTGGCCGAGCCGGTTGAACGGGTATTCGCCATGCTCGCCGATCGACAAGACGGCATCAACCGCCAGTTCACGGCCGCCCAGCGTCAGGGCATCGGCGATGTTGCGATAGACCGGAATGCGAAAACGCCGCGCGACCTCGTCGGTCGTGTCGCCCGTCGGCGATCGCTGGTCCGCGTAGAACGAAACGACGTCGCACGGCGACACCGTGCGGTTGCCGTTGAACAGGTACGGCATCAAGAAATTTTCAAGGATATTGTGGGCATGCGAGCGGAAGCGAAAGACGGTGTAGACGGCAGCGACGCGAGGCCGGCGCGCCGGTTGCGCTGCGAGGGCGGCGCCCAGGCAGGGAAGTGTCGTCGCGGCACCGCCCAGGAATTGTCGGCGGGTAAGCGCGTGCATGCGAAGGGTTCCTGATCGCCGCCGTTTACGTTTAGCGCTCGCGCGGCGCCCGGCGAGCGCTAAACGTAAAGGCGCTAATCGACCACCCAGGTGTCGCCGCTGTTGAACAGTTCGTCCAGGCTGCCTTCGCCCTGCTTGGCCGTCATGGCTTGAATTTGGTTGTTCACCTCGGCGTCATACAGCGGCCGTTCGACGGCGCGGAAAACGCCCATCGGTTCGGGCTGTGCCGGGTAGTGCAGACGCGACAGCATGAACGCTACGCTCGGATTATGTGCTTTCTCGTCATGGAAGAGCAGATCGTCCTCGCGATACTCCTTGCCGATTTCGACGATTTCCAACTCGCTCGACGAGTTGAGGCGAACCCCCTTCTTCCGGTCCTTGCCGAAGGCGAGCGGCTTGCCGTGCTCGAGGAAAATGACGTTATCGGGCTTGACCGTCTTGTCAGTGGCGTAGACGAAGGCGTCATGGTTGAAGACGTTGCAGTCCTGATAGACTTCGACGAACGCGGTCCCCTTGTGGTGGGCTGCTCGCTCCAGGACGTACGTCAGGTGCTTGATGTCGACGTCAATGGATCGAGCGACGAACGTCGCCTCGGCGCCGAGCGCAAAGCTGATCGGCGAAACCGGAGCGTCGACGGCGCCGACGGGCGTGCTCTTGGACTTTTGGCCCACCGGGCTGGTGGGCGAATACTGACCCTTGGTCAAGCCATAGATTTGGTTGTTGAAGAGGATGATCTTCACATCAAGATTGCGGCGGATGCAATGCATGAGGTGGTTGCCGCCGATGGACAGGGCGTCGCCGTCGCCGGTGATGACCCAGACCTGCAGATCGGGACGGGCCACTTTGACGCCGGTCGCCACCGCAGGCGCTCGGCCATGGATCGAGTGAAACCCGTAGGTGTCGACGTAGTACGGAAATCGGCTCGAGCAGCCGATGCCGGAGACGAAGACGAACTTTTCGCGCGGGATGCCGAGCGTCGGCAGGACTTTCTTCACCTGGGCGAGAATGGAGTAGTCGCCGCAGCGCGGGCACCAGCGGATTTCCTGATCGCTGGTGAAGTCTTTGGGAGTGAGGACGGGAAGCGTGGCAGTGCTCATATCGGATCCTTGTTCATGTATTTCCGGGAAGCCCAGGAATGAGGTACTCCGAACCCCTGGGCTTCGGGTTATCGCTTACAGCATCTTGTTGATTTCGTCCACGAGTTCATGCACGAGGAACGGCTTGCCGGCGATCTTGTTGAGGCCGGCGGCGTCGACCAGGTACTTGGCGCGGATGAGCAATCGCAAGTTGCCCGTGTTGAGTTCGGGGATCAGGACTTTTTCGTAGCTCTTGATGACGTCGCCGAGATTGCGCGGGAAGGGGTTCATGTATCGCAGGTGGGCGTGAGCGACCGATTTTCCTGCCGCCTGAACCTGATGCACCGCAGTGCGGACGGCGCCATACGTTCCGCCCCAACTCAGAACGAGTAGCTTCCCCTTGGTCGGCCCTTCGACCGCTTGCAGCGGAATGTAATTGGCAATCCCTTCGACCTTCTTCATGCGGTTCATGACCATCTTGTGATGATTGCCCGGCGAGTAATCGATGTTGCCTGTGTTCTCGGCCTTCTCGATGCCGCCGATGCGATGCTCCAAACCGGGCGTGCCCGGAATGGCCCAGGGGCGAGCCCCCTTCTCGTTGCGCAGGTACGGCAAGAAGTGCGGCGTGCCCCCTTCGCTCTCGCCGTTGCCATGATGCGCATCGCTGGTTACGCCCGGGAGCGAGTTCGGCGCTGTCGGATGTTCGACCTTGATCGGCGGCAGATCGGCGAAGTTCGGTATGCGCCACGGTTCGGAACCGTTGGCGATGTAGCCGTCGGTCAGCAGGAACACCGGCGTCATGAACTCAACCGCGATGCGGACCGCTTCCTGCGCCATGTCGAAGCAGTCCGACGGGCTGGCGGCGGCGACGATCGGAATGGGGCTATCGCTGTTACGGCCGAACATCGCCAACAGCAAGTCCGCTTGCTCCGTCTTCGTCGGCAAACCGGTGCTCGGACCGCCGCGCTGCACGTCAACGATCACCATCGGCAACTCGGTCATAATGCCCAGGTTGATTGCCTCGGCCTTGAGGCAGATGCCGGGACCGCTCGACGCGGTGGCGGCGACCTCGCCGGCAAACGCTGCCCCGCAGACGGCGGCGATGGCGGCGATCTCGTCCTCCGCCTGCACCGTCCGCACGCCAAAGTTCTTCATCATCGAAAGTTCGTGCAAAATGTCGCTGGCCGGCGTGATCGGGTAGCCGGAGAAGAACAGTTTCTTGCCACAGCGCTTGGCCGCGGTGACCAGGCCCCACGCGGTCGCTTCGTTGCCGGTAAGCTTGCGGTATTTCCCCGAGGGCAGTTTGGCTTTGCCCACGCGATAGGTGGTGGCGAAGGTCTCGGTCGATTCGCCATAGTGCATGCCGCCCTGCAGTGCCTTGAGGTTGGCGTCGCCGAACTTGGGAGTCTTCTTAAATTTGTCGTTAAGCCAGGAGATCGTCGGATTCGGGTCGCGTTCGTAAAGCCAGTAGACCAGTCCGAGCGAAAAGAAGTTCTTGCACCGACCAGCCTCCTTGGTGGAGAGGCCTAGCCCTTCCACGGCGTCGCGCGTCAGGCGCGTCATCGGGACGCGGTGCACGTCATACTTACTCCCCAACGCGGGGTCATCGAGCGGGTTCGAGCTATAGCCGGCCTTGTCGAGGCTGGACGAGTCGAACTCATCCTCGTTGACGATGAGAATGCCGCCGCGCTTCAAGTCAGCGACGTTCGTCTTCAGGGCGGCTGGATTCATGACAACGAGTGCGTCGACTTGATCGCCGGGCGTGAAGATGTCGCGGTTGGAAAAGTGAAGCTGAAAGCCGGAGACGCCGGCCAGGGTGCCGACAGGGGCGCGGATTTCCGCGGGAAAATCGGGGAAGGTGCTGATGTCGTTGCCGAAGGCCGCGGAGACGTTGGTGAACTGGGTGCCGATGAGTTGCATGCCGTCGCCGGAGTCGCCACAGAATCGAATGACGGCAGAATCGAGTTCGCGACTGGGTCTGGTGGTGGTCGTCGCGGGCTTCGGTGGGCTCATCGTTTCTTGCATATAGGGTCCTTTCTCAAACGAAGCGCAATCGGTTGCAAAGCCGGCAGGAAGAGCAGTGAAGCGAAGGAGAGCGGAAGAGATTATCTATGCGTTCAGCCCGTCCGGATAAACCGGACTTCGCTGTTGTCTTTGCCAAGCCTCGTGAACTTATTTTATCCTAAAACGTTGCCGACAACAATCAACCGCCGTCGAAAAAAAATGCCTCGCTCGCCACAAAAGCGGGAGGTCTAGGCGGCGCAAGCGGATGGTAGGGAGGATGCGGATTGTTCAGAACATGAAACGTTGGCGAAGGATTCTGGTAAATCCTTCGCTAACGCTTCAGGCTCTGAGTCAAAATCAATCCAGCATCTTGATCTTGATATCCTTGAAGTGGATTCTCGCTCCCTCCGACTGGAAGCCGATCGGTCCGCTCGTGAGCGACGTCTTGCCCGTGCTCACCGGAGTGCCGTTAATGCTGACCGCGATCGAACCGTCGCCGCGCACGATTGTTTCGGTGGTGTTCCACTCGTGGCTTTCCTTGAGCGCTTTTTTCTGGGCCGCCTCGTCGAACGTCGTTTCGCGTTTCTCGGTGGAGTCCTTCGGCCAGCCGGGGAAAAAGATCTTGCCGTGGTCCTTGTAACGACCTTGCGGTTCGACCGATTTTGGCCAAACGGTGTGCGGTTCCTGGATGTGCAGCAGGAGGCCGCTGTTCATCGTGGTCTTTTCGGGTTGATCCTTCGGGTACATCCACGAGTAGCGGATGACATAGTTCCTGTAGGACTTCTCGGTGTAGAAATAGCCCCACGGCTCGCCGGTCACCTGGACCTCGCCGTTCTTGACGACAAAGGTCTTGGCTGGATCCGCTTTGCCGTCCTTGAGAAACGTCTTCCAGCCGGACAGATCTTTGCCGTTGAAGAGCGGCGTAAAGCCGTCAGCGGTGACAATCTCCTTTTTCTTCTTTTTCTTGAAAAATGTTGTCTGGTTCGATGGTTGTTCGATACCGTCGGCCGCGACGAAGGTCACGCCGATGGCGAAAACGAACAACGTGCAGGTGAGACTTTTCAGCATGGGATGCTCCTTTTTTCCCGCTTACGGCGCCGCGATCTCAATGTGCGTCGGCGAGCGCAAAGCCGCGAGCGGCGAATTATTATTTATACGCCTCGTACTCTTTACCGCCCAATAGCGCGGCTGCGATCTTGAGCTTCAATATCTCGTCCGTACCTTCATAGATTCGGCAGACACGGACGTCCATCAGATGCCGGCCGGGACGATACAACGT
Organism: Planctomycetota bacterium; assembly: GCA_016872605.1. GTDB lineage: Bacteria > Planctomycetota > Planctomycetia > Gemmatales > Gemmataceae > SIAQ01. Next base: position 6,725 of record VGZI01000123.1, on the reverse strand, counting down.
CGACCAGCCACGGCCGCCGAAGAGCTGGACAGCGTGATCGGCGGCGTCCCAGGCGGCGTTCGACGCGTGCAACTTCGCCTGCGCCGCCAGCATCTCGGAGCGCACTTTCAACTCGGCATTGCCTGGATCAGCGGCGGCGGCGTCTTTGGCCTCCGCTGCTTTCATGACCACGGCCTCCGACGTCAGCCGGGCCATCTCAATCGCGGCCAAATGTTCCTGAACCAATTGATGTTTGCCGATCGCTTTGCCATGCTGCGTGCGTTCCTTGGCGTAGCGTATCGACTCGATCAGGCAGTCCTCGATGACGCCGAGACAGCCGGCCGCGACGCTCAGTCGCCCGGAAACGAGCGTTCCCATCGCGATGCGGAAACCGTCCCCTTCCGGTCCGAGCATGTTGGCAAGCGGGCATTTGTAGTTGGTCAGCGAGTACATCCCGGTGTTCGCGGTCGGCATCCCGCATTTGGCGAGCAGGTCTTCGCGTTGGACACCGGGCTGATCCATGTCGATGATGAACGCGCTGATTCGCCGGTTTTCCTTCGAGTACGCGAACATGACGATGACATTGGCGATGCCCGCATTGGAGATGAGATACTTGACGCCATTGAGAACGTAGTGATCGCCTTTGCGTTCGTAGGTGCTGGTCATTTCCAGAGGATTCGATCCAGCATCCGGCTCAGTCAGGCCGAAGGCAAGTATCTTCTCGCCCTTGCAGGATGGGGGCAAGAATTGGCGTTTCTGCTCGTCGCTGCCCCAGGTCATGATGGGATATTGGCCGATGCTGGTGTGGCCGGAGAAGAACGTGCGGACGCCCGTACCTTCCTGACCGATGCGCGCGAGCGCTTTGGCGTAGGTCACGGTATCGGCCCCGCGGCCGCCGTACTCGACCGGCACAGGCATGCCAAGGATGTTGTGCTTTTTCGCCAGCGGAACAAGCTTGTCGTTGAAGCGATGCTCGACATAGCACAACTCTTCATGCTCGCGTAGTGCTTCGCAGAACGCCTGAACGTCGGCCAACAGTCGCTGTTGATCGGCTGGCTGCATGGGGGACTACTCCTTGGCCCTCGCCCGCCGCTCGGTCTGGGCGAGCGGTTCAACGAAGGATTCGCCGATATCTTACGCAAATCGGCCATTGCGTTTTGTCGTTTTCGCATATACATTCGATAGGGTTTCTTCGCCGCTGGGGGCGCGTACGCTATGGCTGATGAAACGACGATCCAGGAATCGCCCAAGCCGCCGGCGCCGGCGCTCAGCGCGACTGCCCTCGACCTGGCGCCGGCCACGAGCGATCCGGGCGCGGATGCTCCGACCATCAACGATCCGAATCGCGCCCAGCCCGTATTCACCGTCGCCATTGGACAGCGATTCGGCGAATACGAACTGCTCACCGAAATCGCACGCGGCGGCATGGGAGTTGTCTATCGCGCGCGGCAAATGACGCTCAATCGCGTCGTCGCGCTGAAGATGATTCTCGCCGGCCGATTGGCCGACGCCGAGGACGTGGCGCGGTTCCGCACCGAGGCGGAGGCCGCGGCACGCCTTCAGCACGACAATATCGTTGCCGTCTACGATGTCGGCGAGGCAGACGGGCAGCATTTCTTCACGATGGAGTATATCGAAGGCGTCAGCCTCGATCAGCGCGTCGCGCACGGGCCGCTCGCATGCAAATCGGCGGCTCGCTATGTGCGCCTTCTGGCCAAGGCGGTCGCTTACGCTCACAAACATGGCATCTTGCATCGCGATTTGAAGCCGTCCAACATTCTCATCGATGTCGAGGACCAGCCGCACATCACCGACTTCGGCCTGGCCAAACGCATCGGCCCCGCCAGTTCCGGGCAAACACGCTCCGGCGCCATCCTCGGCACGCCGAGCTACATGTCGCCCGAGCAAGCGCAAGGCAAGACCAGCGAACTCGGCCCGGCCACCGACATCTACAGCCTGGGCGCCATCCTGTTTGAGTTGATCACGGGGCGGCCGCCGTTCCGCGCCGAGACGCCCCTTGACACCGTCATGCAGGTGATCGATCATCAGCCCGTGCCGCCCACGATGCTGAATCCAAAGATCGACCACGACCTGGAAACGATCTGCCTGAAGTGCCTGGAGAAAGATCCGGCCAATCGCTATGCTTCCGCTGATGAGCTGGGCGAAGACCTGCAGCGCTACCTCAACGGCGATTCGATTAACGCCCGCAGCCTCAACGTCATCGATCGGCTCGCTCACATCCTTGAACGCGACACGCATACCGCCGACTTCTCGGCGTGGAGCACGATGGTGCTGATTGCGGCCTTGGTCGTGGGCATCGAGCATCTCGGCGTCTACTTGCTCGTTCTGTCCGGGCAGCCGGGTTATTTCATCACAACGGCGCGGGCGCTGCAGTTCATCCTGCTTGGTTATCTCTTCTGGTACAACCGCGGCAGCCAACTCTTGCCGACCAACGCCGCCGAGCGCGAGTTGTGGACGATCTGGATCGGGTATTTCGTGACGTACTTTTTTACCGTCATTCTCACACGCGCGCTGTGGCATCTTGACGTCTTGCAGATAAACCGCAATGGGCCGGCGCCGGAGTATTTCTTGGAGCTGTTTCCGTACCCGTTTATCTCGCTCGTGTCGGGATTGGCGTTCTTCATCATGGGCGCTAACTACTGGGGCCGCTGTTACGCAATCGGCCTGGTGTTCTTCATCATCGGCCCCTTGATGGCGCTTGACCTGACACTTGGACCCCTATTGTTCGGCCTGGTGTGGGCGATTGCCTTGACCAAGCTCGGACTGCATCTGCGCAGCCAAGGCATGAAGACGGAAGAACAACCGGTAATGCGGCCGTCTCAGGCGCCGACCGTGAAGTTCAATACGCAAAAGTAATCAAACCCTTGGGATACCGCCACCCTCCAGGAGAAACCCCTCATGACTCGCATCGTCGCATCTGTCATTTTCCTCCTTGTAGCGTCCATCAGTTACGCCCAAGACGACGGCTTCAAGCCGCTCTTCAACGGCAAGGATCTCACCGGCTGGCACAACGTCAATGGCGCTCCCAGCACCTGGTTCGTCAAGGATAATACGATCATCACCACGGGCAAACCGACCGGCTACCTCCGCACCGACAAGCACTACGAAAACTTTATTGCCGAGTTCGACTGGATGCACGTCCCGACCAAGAAAGGCGCCGTCGGCAACTCCGGGTTCTTCGTCTGGGCCGACCCCATACCAGCGATGGGCACCGGATATACCCGAGGCATCGAAGTGCAAGTTCTCGTCAACCTCGAATGGACCGAAAAAAAGTCGGGCAAGTCGACCGCCACGAGCCATGGCGATCTCTTCAGCATTCATGGCGCCACTTGCGAGCCCGATCGGCCGCATCCCCTGGGCTGGAAACGCTCCATTCCGATCGAGAATCGCGCCAAGGGCGAGAACGAATGGAACCACTATCGCGTCGAAGCCAACGACGGCGTCATCAAACTTGCCGTCAATGGCAAGTTCGTCTCCAGCGTCAGCAAATGCAACCCGCGCAAGGGCTATCTCGCTTTGGAGGCAGAAGGATCGGAGTGCCGATTCAAAAATCTCAAGATCAAGGAACTACCCAGCACCAATCCCAGCCCGAAGGAAGTCTGCGACGTGGACACCGGTTTGACGTCCATGTTCACCGGCCTCGATTTCGATGGATGGAAGGTCGATGACGCCAAGAAAAAGCACTGGAAAATGAACGACGGCATTCTGAGCTACGACGGCAAAGGCAACGACAAAACCTCGCTGCTCTGGAGCGAGAAATCGTACGGCGATTTCGAACTGGTCTGCGATGCCACGCCCGGCGGCGTCATCTACATGCGCGGCAGCCGCGTCACCGGGATCATGGCGGGGCGCACCGACAAGGGTTGGAGCCGTGCCGTGCTTCAGGTCAAAGGCAATACCTACCGCATCTTCATCAATGGCAAGGATGTTACCGACCTCGGCAGACCCGGCATCGGCAAGCTCGAAGAAGGCGCCGCCGCAACCGGACCGGTCGCTCTCGTCGGCGAGCGCGCGGTGCAATTCCGCAACGTGTTCATTCGCGGCCTGAAGTGACAATCCGCTCCTCGTTTAGCGCTCGCATGGCGCCGCGCGAACGCTAAGCGAAGAGGGGGATTACCCTATAGCGCCTTGCGCGTGAACTGATCCGCCTTTATCGTCGGATTGATGTCGATGTCGCGGAAATAGTACTCGGCGATCAGTGCGCCCTTCGCGTCAAGCAAGACCGAGCCGACCTGCAAGTGCGTTTCCAGGTCGATGTAAACGATGAGCTCATTGACGCCATCTTCCTCTGGTGGCACTTGCGGGCTGCGTATTAACTTGTAGCACAGTCGATCGCCAACCTCTTTGACGCGAACAATCCCTTCGTAGCTGATGAAAAGCGTTTGCGTTTCCCACGCAATGCGCATGCTGTCGAGCGTGGCACGGGCGCCTTTTTGCATCCCGGACTCGGTGATCGGAAATCGGCTCGTGGCCTTCACCTGGGAATCGTTGATGGCGAGTTCTTTGATCGGACCGATCGTTGCGTCAAGCGCCCGCACGATGAGCAGACCGTCGTTTTCGCCTTCGACATAGATCGTACGCCGGGCGCCCAAGAGATCGTAGCCCTTGAGCCATTCCATGTGCACACTGAACGGACTATTGCGGAAGTGCAAGCGGATTGTCTCCTTCTGCCGCAGTCGGCCGTTGACGCGTTCGCGTTTCTCGAAGATGCACCGGTAGGAGTGAGTTTCTTGATCAACGCGATTCAGGCAGCGCTGCAAGAATTCCACGGGATCGTGCTCGGCCAATTCCTCCATGATGCGAGATTCTTGCTGGCCGATCTTGCGGAAAGGCTCCCACGGAATCGTGCCGGGGAACCCCTGCCCAGGGAAAATGCCGAGACAGCCGAAGACGAGATGTTGATCAGGCGTCAAAGGCGAGGGTTTGTGGTGGGGAATGCCGATCTGGCTATCGTTCGTCCCGCGCAACAGCGGGTAGAGACTGAGCGGTGAAATCATCAACAGCGCGAGGAAGAAATAAGCGAGTAGGCTGCCACCCTGCGGCGGAGGTTTTTGCGGCGAACTTTGTTTGACCCCGGCCACGAGCAAGTTGGTAGTCACGGTCCGATCCTCGGCATGATGAACGGCATCCCTGGCATTGTGATAATGTACCGTTGCACATGAGGCTGCGTCAATTGATGTTTGCGCCTGCGGCGAGCCGAGCCGCGTAAGCGGCCGGTTGGTGATGCCTGACGTAAACTCAACCGGCCGCTTACGCGGCTCGGCTCGGCGTTCTCATGGTAATCATGAAACGGAACTTGCCAGAACGGCTCGGTGTTCGCTACAATTCGTCGATTGCCGTGTTTGCCTGGTTCACCAGTTCGCGGAGTCGCGCGTGCTAACTTGGCTTATCCTGATGCTCGTTGTTTTGGCGGCGACCCTGATCGTCCTCCTCTGGGGGGGAAGCTATTTCTTCCAGGGATACATTTACACCGAGCCATCGCCCGGCATCTATTGGCAAGGACCACTGGCCGGCATCGTGATGGCGACCGGCTTCACAGTTTGGTGTTTGACGATCGCCTACTCGTCGGGCGCCTCGCAAAAAAATGTCCCGATCGATACGATCTTCCGATTCACCCCACACGAGGACATGCAGGAACTGGCCGGTCGACCGGTGGCGAAGATCGTAGCGATCCGTGCAAGCCGCAAAAAGGGGGGCGACAAGGACGGGGAGAAAATCGTCTACTCCACCAAGCGCGACGAGCGCGGCCGGTATGTCTATATGGAGGTCGCCAAAGCGCGCCCCTGGCAGCCGCAGGATGTTATCGCCCTGGAGATGGAGCTACCCGACAAGAACACGCTGCGATTCGATCTGCAGGGCGCGGAGCCGGGCGGTTACCGGGAGTTCGTCAGTTCCGATGGCTGGACAATGCGCGAGTTTGAGGACGGACCGACCGGCATGCCGACCAAGTTCCGCGTGGGCCGTTTGTTGTGGAACCTCTTCTTCAATGCCGCTCATCTCCTTGGGTGGTTCCTGGTGCTGTGGCTTGTGCTGCGATTTCACGCATCGCACGCAATGGGTTTCGGTGTGGTGCTGTGGATCATGTTCACGGTAATTTTTCTGCCGATGATGCTGACCTATGCCGGCTTCGTTGCCGCCAATCGGCAATCGATGTCGGGGCAGTGAAACTAACACAACGCGGTTCGCCCGCCTCTACGAGGCGGGGCTAAACCATCGACGGTACTTGGAGATTCAACATGCTCGTTCCTCGCTTCCTGGCGCTCGTCGCGGTCGTCGTATTGATCGGCCTGGTCGGCATGGCGTCGCCGCCCGAGGCGCAACAAGCAGCGGGCGAAACGGTCAACGAGATCGTGCAGGATTTCCCAACCAAAGGCGGCATGCAGACCGCCTGGAAGGTCCGCTGGGCCACCACCGACGGCTACGGGCTTTACATCGAAGGCGCCTGGTTCAAGCGCGGCCCCAAAGATGCTTGGATGCAGGTGCTCGGCGATGCACGCCTGGCCGAGATGTTCGTGCCCTATCATTCCGGCAGCCCGCGATTCTGGGACGTATCGTACAACTTCTCGCTAGTCAAACTAAACGAAGCGGCCGCTGGACCGGCGGGCAAGCTCTTGGGCAAGGCCGCCACCGTCGTCCAGGAAGTGCGCGATCGCGGCGGCATGTGGGTCGACACCTCGTCCGGCGTTCGTCGCGGCGAGCAGCTTACGCTCTGGGCCTGCCTCGAC
>VGZI01000122.1 GCA_016872605.1 Planctomycetota bacterium | reverse complement strand
CCAGTAGACCTTCATCCCGGCCGGGTCTTTGAAATAAACCTGCGTACGGTGCTGAGCGCTGACGGCGGGCGTCAAAACGAGGAGTGCAACAATTGTCAAGCAACGCATAAGGCGGCTCCCACGACGCGAATGGGCGATTTTTGTTCAATACGCCCATCCGCAAGCGCCGAGCGAAGTGCACGAGATGCAGTTCGTGCACTTCGTGGTCCTTCGTGGCTCGAATTCTTCCTAACGAACCGACCTACTTCACTTCGACGATCTTGAGCGTATACTTTCCGCCATCATTGCGCAGGTCTGCCGCGAAGATCTTGTAGGTGGCGGTCGCTTTCGGCTCGAAAGTGAGCCGGGAGTTAAGGCCGCCGCCGCTATCATCATCGAATGCAAGCTGCTTGCCTTCGGAATCTTGCACGACAAGAAACGGATCGCTCGAATCGCCTTCGGGTCGATTAAGGGTCATTTTGTATTTCTTGTCGGCCGTCAGTTTTACGAGATAGACCTGGGAGCAAAGCTCAACGGACAAATCGTCGGCGATCTTGATCTTTACCTTCGGGTCATCCTTTTTGACTTCGCCTTCGATGGTCAGGCCGTCCTTTGGCACCGTGTATTCTTTGGATTTTTTCTTTTCGTCGGCCTGGGCAGCCTGCAACGTCACTGCCACAACGAATCCCACAACGAGAAGCCCCAGCATGAATCGTGACATGTCGATCTCCTTCCAAAAGATAGGCACCGCCGAAAGCCACCGCGGCTGCAGCGATGGAGTAGCGGTACGAGAAGCGTGCAAAAACGGCAAGCTCACGTCATCGAAATTAAACATAAGAGCGATTATCGGACGTTGTTTTGGTGGCTGAAAAACCGCGAGATTTCGCACCAACGTCCGATAATGTCCGTTATGTTTAATTGCTGATAGGCTTGTTTCCCGCCGCTTGCGGCTTAGCGCTCGGATGGTCCACAGCGAACCCAGGGCGACAAGCGACGTCACGGCGTCGCCGGCTGCGTCCAGGCCACCTCGACATCGCCCTTCTGAAATGGATTCGGGTGCGGCTTCGTCGACGTCACGCGGGCCCGGACGTACAACTCTTTGCCGGTCAGCCGGCAGCTTGGCTCCAGTGAATCCGATTCACCGACGAGCTTGCCGACGTCGGGGCTGTAGTTGCGGGTAACGTCGAGCGCCTTGCCGTCTTTGCCGGTGCGGGGCTCGGAGGTGAGCTTGGCGTCTTTCATGGTTGCGAAGAACTGCGTCTTGTACTTCACCCCCTGCTCCGCCTGAATCGCTAGCGACAGCTCTTTGGTCGATCGCCGGACGTCCTTCAGAACGACGCCGGTCGAGCAGTAGTAATCGCCGGCTTCAATGCTGCGCACCATCGCCTCGGCGGTCAGGAATGGCGCCTTGACCATGATCCAGCCGCGGCCCGGATTGGTCTTGCCGACACCATACGTGTGGTAGCTGTGAGCGTCATCGGTCGCCATGCCGTAGACAATCGGAAGTTGGTGTTTGCCGAGCCGAAGTGCGAGCACGATGTCCCACATCCGCTCACAGCTAACATGCAAATCGTCGCCGTAGTTCTTGACGCCGGGATGGCCGTTGAAGATTTCAAAGTACTTGAGCTCCTCGATCAGCATGTCCTCGGCTTTGATTCCCCAGCCCCAGTTCGGGTGATTGAGGAACGCGATCGTCTTCCAGCCCTTTTTCTTCCGCTGCTCGGCGACGGCGCGCAGGTTGACCGCGATCGTCTCCGCCACGCTGGCCCCATCAGACGGCGTGATGACGTCACGCAGATTGATCGCGTTCATGTGCACCGGGTTCTTGGCGAATTTGTGCGTGATCTCCTCACCTGGAATAAGCAGGAATTTGCCCGGCGACTCCAGCAAGCTGCGGAACTCCGCAAGCGGCTTGAGGCGCACTTGCTCAGTTTTGTCGTTCTTGGCGTTCTTTCGTCGCTCAACCCAAGCGTTGCCGAAGCGTTCGATGTACTTTTTGACTGCGAGTTCGCGGGTTCCCTTGCCGGTGGCGATGTCAATCCAGCGTTCGCCATCGGAGAGCGTGTTGTGATCGGAGAGAGTGAGAAAATGGTAGCCGTGGGTCTTGTACCAATCGGCGATCATCTCGGGAAAGTCGTCGCCATCGGACCAGAGCGAGTGAGTGTGCAGGTTGCCCTTCCAGTAGGTCGACGCGACCCCACCGAGCCGAGCGGGGTCAGCGGCGGGCTGAGGATCTGGCGTGGCCCGCCCGCTGTGCCAGGCGATAGCGCCAGAGAGAATAGCGAGACTGAGAACAATCGCGAGTATCGTACGAACGGAACGCGGCATGGAGAGGCCCTCGGCGGATTCGTCCGGGAATGGGGGCTACGTCACACTATCCACAAGATCGCCTATCCGCCAGGATGGTATAACAAATCGACAATGACGCTGCTACTGGAGACGCAAATGTCCGACGAAATCGTCAATCCGGATTTAGAGTTGGCGAGGCAGCTCTTTGATGAGTATTACGCGCAGTGCCTCTGGCACTGGAAACCCGATCTCGTGATCACTGCAGCGATGATCCCGGCGATCGTTCGAGGCCTCTGCACGTATGGCGGGCGCAAGGGAATGCTCGCAGCCGCCAAGTTGCAACGGACGGAGCAATCGCAGCGACGCATGCCGATTTCCGCATTTCAACCGGTGCCCAACGTGCGGGGTCGGCGTCTGCGAGCGATGATTCTCGTTTTCCCGCTTTTTTTCTGGATTTTCATGCCGATGTTGGGTTAACATACCCTCTGCTGCCAGGGGAAACTGAGGACGGACTATGCTTACGGTCAATGCTCGCGAAGGTTCTCGGCATTGCGATGGCATGACGCGCCGCGAATGGCTGCGCATCGGGGCGCTCGGCGTCGGCGCTTTGACATTGCCGGGCTTGCTTGCCACGGAGGCCCAAGCGAGCGGACGACGTGCGCGGGCTCGCTCGGTCATCATCCTTTTCTTATCCGGCGGGCCCTCGCATTTGGACATGTGGGACCTGAAGCCGAACGCCCCCGAAGAGATTCGCGGCACCTTCCGCCCTGCCCCGTCGCGCGTGCCGGGCATCCAGATTTGCGAGCACATGCCGATGACCTCGGCCGTCATGGACAAGTGCGCCATCATTCGTTCGATGCAGCACGCGTCGGGCAATCACCCGGCGGCTGGATACTGGATGATGATCGGCAGCCCCATGACCCGCCCTGCCCCACAGATCGTGACGATGAGCCGCGAGGATCGTCCGCATCCCGGCGCCGTCGCGGCGCAATTGCTGCCGCCGTTAGCCGGACGCGCGAGCGACGGACGAACGCGTCCGGCAAACATGCCTGGCTGGGTCATGGTTCCGGAAGCGATTTCGCCGGTCGGTCCAGAGCGTCCTGGGCAGCACGCCGGTTTCTTCGGCGCCGCGTTCGATCCGTATCGCGTCAACAGCGATCCCAATTCGGACAACTACTCGGCTGGCGCGCTCGCTCCCAATCCCGATGCCGACGCCAATCGCATCGACGTGCGCCGAGCCTTGTTGCGCGAAGTCAACCAGGCAGCTCGGCATCTTGATGCGACGGCGCCGGCGCAGGCACTCGATCCGTACTATGCTCGGGCGTTCGACCTGGTATCATCGCCTGTCGCTCAGCGAGCGTTCGACATCAACGCTGAGCCCGCCGCCATGCGCGAACGCTATGGCCGACACATCTTCGGGCAGTCGGCGCTGCTGGCGCGTCGGCTTGTGGAAGCGGGTGTTCGGCTCGTCCACGTGAACTGGGTGCGGCACGACAACGGGTTTGGCGGTCAAGGCTACGACAGCCATCGCGATCACCTCACCTGGGCACGCACCGAGCTCTTGCCTCCGACCGACCGCGCCTTCGCCGCTCTGGTCTCCGATCTCGCCGATCGGCGATTGCTCGACAGTACGCTGATTGTCTTGATGGGCGAGTTCGGCCGCACGCCGCGCTTCAACGTCAACGGCGGCCGCGATCATTGGCCGAACTGCTTCAGTCTGATGCTGGCGGGCGGGGGCATCCGCGGCGGGCAGGTCGTCGGCGCCTCCGACCGCATCGGCGGCCTGCCCACGACGAACCCGGTTCGTCCGCAAGACCTCACCGCCACGATCTACGATCTCCTCGGCATCGATCCGCACACGACGGTCTACGATCTGCAACGCCGACCCCTCCCCCTCGTCGAAGGCGAACCGCTACGCGGGATGTATGCCTGAGATGAATTCCGAAAATTCCAGCACATTCTTGTTGACAGCTGCGGTCTGACCAATTAGAAATGGTCCCTAACAGCCGCGCAGCGCATGGACGGGCTCAAACATCCAATTTCAAAGGGGAACGTCTATGAATCGCTTGATTGTTGTGTTTGCCACGGTCACGCTCAGTTTGATGCTGGTGGTCAGCGCCGGCACCTCGCAGGACGCCAAGAAGGATGAAAAGAAGAAGGACAAGGTCAAGGGCATGTTGCCTCCAGGCTTCAAGGATCTGGGTTTGAGCAAGGATCAGGTTACAAAAATATACAGCATACAAGCCGATTTCAAGGCAAAGATCGCCGAACTCGACAAGGCAATCAAGGAGATGAAGGCCAAGGAATCGGCCGACGTGTTCAAGATTCTTACCGACGAGCAACGTGAGAAATACCTGAAGTCCAAGGGGGTCGACACGAAGAAAAAGGACTCTGACAAAAAAGACCCCGACAAGAAGGGCGACAAGTAGTTCTTAAGGGCGAGCAGAGCTCCGTAAGGGGGCGGTTGATGGTCAAGTTCATCAACCGCCCCCTTACGAGGCGCGGCTCGCCATCAATCACGAACCTTCATCTCCAACGCTTCCGCCGGGCACACCGCGACACACAGGCTGCAACTGACGCAATCGAGCGGCCTCGGCAGCCACGGCAGATGCGGACCCATTGCCAGGCACTCGGTCGGGCAGACCGCCACGCAATCGCCACACCCCGTGCAGCGCGTCGCCGACACTATCGGCAACTCCACAAGTCGCCAGTGCGGCTCGACCACGCGGTTTTTCCGCTTCGTGCTCATGCCGACATCCTCGGCAGCAGGTGAAGCACCAGTTCCACGAGCCGGTCCCTGGGCGTTGGCGGAAACAGAACATACGCCGCACCAAGGTCCCATGCCAATCCCGCGAGTGCCGGGTTATCAGCCTCACCCACGGCGATCACCTTCGTGCCCGGCAGCGACGCGTGCACTTGCTCCAGAAGCGACAACTCCTTTTCGACATCGCGTCCAAGGACGAACACGAACACGCTCGGCGGCGACGTCTGCACGAGGTTGCGACAGGCCGCGAACTGGCTCGTCTCGCGGAGCCAAAATCGCTGCGCCAGCGCCAGCTCGCGCAACCGCTCGGCGATAACGCCCTCTAGGCCGTATATCTGGACTTGCGCTTGCTGCATCGATCGCTCCAGGCGTGCATGAAACGCGCCGCATCGTAGACCTCACGTTCCGCGTGAAGAATCCGTCACGCGGAGCGTGAGGCCTACGGCGGGTGTTTTTCACGCACCCTGCTCTTCGGTTCCCTTCAGGCCGAACTTCTCCATGCGGCGCATGAGCCGAGGCCGCCAGATGTCTAACAGCTCGGCGGCGCGCGTCTGGTTGCCCTGCGTGAGTTTCAACGCCAACTCGATCAGCCGGCGTTCCACTTGCTCCAACAACGTATCGAGCGGCAGGCGGCGCTCGGCCGGCAGCGTGCTCTGCTTGAGGTAGAAGGGCAAGTCGGCCAGCTCGATGCGCTCGCTCTTCGTATGCCGGCACGCCTCGGTCAGCACATCTTGCAGATCGCGAAGATTCCCCGGCCAGGGATGCGTGCGCAGGACATTCCCGGCTTCAGATCCGATGCCATTGACTGCGTGAACCTGCAATTCGTGTGAGCGTTTGAGGAAAACGTCGATGAGCCTCGGCAAATCAGCCAAGCGCTCGCGCAGCGGTGGAACGACGATCGTGACGGCACTTGCCGCACAGTGAAGTTCTTCCAACAGTCGGCCCGCCTGCACTTCCCGGCGCGGATCGCTGTGATGGCTGACGATGTAGCGAGGCTCGTCCGGCCCCGGCGCTCGCTGCAGCACCTCTACGAGTCGGGCTTGCCATTCGCGGGGGAGATAGCTTGGCTCACGCAGGTAGATTGTGCCGATGGCTTGTCGTTGAGCGATCGGATAAAAAAGCAAATCGGCCAGTAGCGCCGGCGGAATACGTTCGGCGTCGAGGCAGGCGAAGTTGCGTTGCCGACGGTCGCCGAGATTGTGAATGGCGCGGGCGAGCCACTGCTTACCGGCGCCCGGCTCGCCGACGATGGTGATGGCGATGCGCGTTTGAGCGGCGAGTCGGGCTTGTTCCAGGAGGCGCTCCATCGCCGGCGAATGCGGTTCGAGATCGTCCAGCCGATGTCGCGCCGCATGCCGATCGCGCAAAGCCATCAAGCGTTCGGGCACCGCGGGGGGCGTTTCCTTCGGAGCGACGAGGACATGGATGGAACCGAGAATGCCGAGAAGCCCTGCCGATCCCATGAGCGGCAGGAATTGAATCTCCCACCAGTTGGCGCTCTGCGGCACGCGGCGGCGCACCTTGCAGGGCCGGCCGGCGAGGGCGTCGGCGGGCGGAGCGCACGCCGCCAAGATCGCCTCGTCCCGTTCGAGCGAGGCTGTCGAGGAACGCCGACGACATGCCCTGCCCTTCACCTCGGCGAGCGTCAACCCCGTGCACGCCTCCCAGGCCCGATTGACAAAGAGAACTCGTCGCTGCCGGTTGAGCAAGAGCACCGGCTGCTCGGCCTTCTGAAAAAACCCTTGCCAGCGAAAGGTGTCGGACATGGACTCATTCATACGAGAAAGGCCGTTTTGCGAGGAGACGTGCGATCGGCCGGCACGTGGTTTTTCGGAAGCGGGTCCGTTTGCGAAATTTTTCATTACGCAGACCGTCTGGAAAAGAGGGGGAGAAAGTAGGGGCAAGCTGCCAGCTTGCCCCAGGGTGTCGGGGACAAGCTAGCAGCTTGTCCCTACATCTACGTGAACCGACCGCGTTTTTCATAGAATATCCGCAATCACTTCAATTCATGGGAGACCTTGCCATGCTTCGAGTCGTATTGGCGGCATTGCTGGTCGGTGTCGTTGCCGTACCGACGGTGCGAGCGCAAAATATCGATGGCACGTGGAAAGTCGATCACGTGACCACGGGCTCATTTGAGCAGACAACCGGCATCGTAAGAATCAAGACCGAGGCGGGCAAGGCGACGGGCGCGTTGGTCGCCGGCAGTCCTCGGCTCATAACGCTGACGTTAAAGGGCGTCAGCGTCGACGGCGACATGTTGCGAATCGCTTTTCAGAATGGCACAATCGAGATGACGTTCTCGACACGCGTTCCCAAGGAGGCCGCCAAGCGAGTGCTCGGCGTCATGGTCGTGGATGGAACAGCGTATCCGGCCTCGCTGTCGATGACCGATGAGACCACGCTCGACCTGAAATCCTCGTCGCGCCCTCTGCCCTGCCCGCCATTCACACAAGCCCGCTCGCTCGCCAGCCGCGGGCTCTCCTTACGCATCCAGGCGCAGCAGACCAAGGATGCCGAGAAGAGAAAGGCACTCCTGAAGCAAGCGGCCGAAGCCGACGCGACGGCGAAAAAAGAGACCCCGCGGTTGTATCGTGAAGTGCTTGAGAAGCATGCCGACAGCCCAGCCGTTTTCGAAGCGACGACTGCATTGCTGCGCTCGGCACAATCGAACAACACCAAGCCGGACGAAGTTAAAGGATGGGCGGCCACGGCCATGAAGTCGGCCCAGGCGTACGGCCCCCGTTTCCAAGCGGAGGTCGCCTCCCAAATCGCGACGGCCCTATTGATCCAGGACGACTCCACGGCCCAGGCGCTGGACTTCGCCCGGCAAGCCGAACGCCTGATGCCGGCCAAGGTTTCTGCCAGCGAAGAGATTCGCGTCCTGCACTTGTTGACACGAGCGCTGCGCAAATCGGACCTGGATGCCGAAGCGAAAAAATTCGACGTCCGCATCGCCAAGCTCGATGAGGTGCTCGACACGGAGTATCTGAAGAAAATGCCGCCGTTCAAGGCGGCTCCCTTCGCCGGCCGCAAGAGCAAAAGCGATCGCGTGGTCATGATGGAGCTGTTCACGGGCGCCGCGTGTCCACCGTGTGTGGCCGCCGACCTGGCGTTCGACGTGCTGCAGAAGTCGTACACGCCGCGCGATCTGGTGCTGGTCCAGTATCACATGCACATTCCCGGCCCCGACCCCATGACGAATCCCGATACCGAAGCTCGCTGGAAGTACTACGCGCAGTCGTTCCCGAAGGAAATCCGCGGCGTGCCGTCGAGTGTGTTCAACGGTCAGCCGAAGGCCAGTGGCGGCGGCGGCATCGCCAACGCCGAGAGCAAATATCAGGCCTACTGCGCCGTGATCGATCCACTGCTCGAAAATCCCGCGGCGATCAAGCTTTCAGCAAAGGCTACACGAAAAGGCGACGCGATCGACATCAGCGTTGATGTCGCCGGATTATCGAATCCGAGCCCCGACAAGAAGCTGCGCATCTTGCTGGCTGAAGAGACGGTGCGTTATGCCGGGTCGAATAAGATTCGCATGCATCACAATGTGGTTCGCGCTTTTCCCGGAGGCGTCGCCGGCAAAGCGTTGACTGACGAATCGTCCAAGCATGCCGCGTCGGTCAACCTCGGCGGATTGCGCGGCGACTTGACCAAGTACCTCGACGCCTTTCAGGCCACGGGCAAGACGTTCAGCAATCCAGCCCGGCCCATGGCCATGGAGCACCTCCGCGTGATTGCCTTCGTGCAGGACGACGCCACACGCGAGATTCTGCAGGCCGTTCAGGTCGAAGTAAAGTAACGACGTCGATGATACCGTAGGCGTCACGCTCTGCGTGACGTATTCCTCATCAGAGAACCGGCGACGGACGGCAAGTCCGTCGCCAGTGCATTTCCAGGAGGTTGTTATGCGCTCTGCCATCATTTGTCTGTTGTTCGTCACTGCGGCTCCCATCGCCGCCGATCATCCCAAGATGCCCGCTCGCAAAGCGGTGCTGCTCGATGGGCTGGGCAAGGTCCATCATCCCATTTCGACGACGAACGCCGAGGCGCAGAAGTTCTTCGATCAAGGCCTACGGCTCATCTATGCATTCAACCACGACGAAGCGTACCTTGCTTTTGAGCGGGCAGCCGAACTTGATCCGAACTTGGCGTTGGCGTACTGGGGCATGGCGCTTGCGGTCGGGCCAAATTACAACCTCGATGCCGACGCCGCCGCGCTCAAGCGAGCCTACGCCGCGATTCAAAAAGCGTCGGAACTGGCGAAAAAGGCGCCTGACCACGAACAAGCCTATATCCGGGCTCTCTCCCAGCGCTACTCCGGCGATGCGAAGGCACCGAAAAATCAACTTGCGGACAAATACTCGACCGCGATGAAGACGCTTCACGAAAGCTATCCCGACGATCTTGACGCCGCGACGTTGTACGCCGAGAGCCTGATGAATCGCAACCCGTGGGAACTGTGGAAGCGAGACGGGAAGCCGAACGTGGACACGTTGGAGATTCTGCGCGTGCTGGAAGGCGTGTTGGCCCGCAATCCGGAGCACACGGGGGCGAATCACTACTACATTCACGCAATCGAAGCGTCGCCGTTTCCGGAGCGTGGTCTTCCTGCCGCCGATCGGCTCGGCAAGATCGCGCCGAAGGCAGGCCATCTCGTCCACATGCCCGCTCACATCTACGCCCGTGTCGGCGATCATGCGGCGTCCGCGATTGCCAACCTGGAAGCCGCCAAGGTCGATCGCGAGTACATTCAGCGCTTCAAGGTTCACGGCGTCTACCCAATGATGTACGACAGCCACAATCTCCACTTTCTGGCGGTGGCGCATCACATGCAGGGGCGGTACCAGGACGCCAAGAAAGCCGCCGATGATTTGGCTGCCCATGTCGGCCCGCACGTAAAGGAAATGCCGATGCTGGAGTTTTTCCTACCGACATCGATGTTGGTGCAAGTGCGGTTTCGAATGTGGAACGACATCGTAGCGCTGCCCAAGCCCGACGCGAAACAACCAATCATGACGGCGATCTGGCATTTTGCCCGAGGCTCGGCGCATGTGGCGTTCGGCCGGAGCAAGGATGGCGAATCGCACTTGACGGAACTGCGCAAGATCATCCGTGACCTTCCCGCGGAGAATCCCTACGGCGATCGTAACAAGGCCCGGCACGTGCTGAGCATCCCCGAACATCTGCTACGAGCGCGAATCGCATTCTCGCGCAAGGAATTCGGCGACGCGATCTCGGCATTGGAGAAAACCATCGAGTTCGAGGACGCATTGAACTATATCGAGCCGGCGGACTGGCATCTCCCCTGCCGCGAGGTGCTCGGCGCGGTCCTGTATCACGAGACGCGTTTCGCCGACGCCGAGAAAGTGTTTCGCGCCGATCTTGCGCAGAACCGACGCAACGCACGGTCACTGTATGGCCTGATGGAATCGTTGAAAGCCCAGCGCAAAGACTTCGCCGCTCGCATGGTGCAGCAGGAGTTCGAATCGGTTTGGCGGAACGCCGAGGTCAAACTGCTATCGCTGGCGGACTATTGAGAACGGACCGCATGACCAGCCGGAAGCTCTGACTTCTGATCCCTGACTTCTGAGTTCGGGCCCGTAGCTGGCGCTTCCGGCTGCATTGCAAACACTCGGACCATTCATATTCTGAGTGAAAACAATCCCGATTCGTAGACCTCACGCTCCGCGTGAGGAATGCGTCACCCGGAGCGTGACGCCTACGGTAGAGTGAATCAAAGGAAACGACATGAGCATATTGGTCGACAAGAATACTCGCGTGGTGGTGCAGGGAATGGGCAAAGCGGGGCTGTTCCACGCTCAACAATGCCGGGATTACGGCACGACGATCGTCGGCGGAGTGACGCCGGGGCGCGGCGGCACGGCGAAGGAAGGGTTTCCGCAGTTTAACACCGTGGCGGAGGCGGTTCGGAAGACGGGGTGCAACGCGAGCGTGGTATTCGTGCCGCCGCCGGGCGCCGCCGACGCAATCATGGAAGCGGCTGACGCTGGAATCTCCGTCATCATCGCCATCACCGAAGGCATTCCGGTGCTCGATATGGCCAGGGCCGTGCGATTCCTAAAGGGGTATCCGAACTGCCGACTCGTCGGACCGAACTGCCCCGGCGTCATCACGCCGGGCCAATGCAAGATCGGCATCATGCCGGGCCAAATCCACAAGCCCGGACCGATCGGCGTCGTCAGCCGTTCGGGTACGCTGACCTATGAAGCGGTATGGCAACTGTCAAACCTCGGGCTCGGCCAATCGACATGCGTCGGCATCGGCGGTGATCCGGTCAACGGCACCAATTTCATCGATGTGCTCAAGCTCTTCAACGACGACCCGCAAACCGAAGCGATACTGATGGCCGGCGAAATCGGCGGCAACGCCGAGGAGAAAGCGGCTGAGTTCATCAAGTTACACGTCAAAAAGCCGGTGGCGGCCTTCATCGCCGGCCAGACCGCGCCGCCCGGAAAGCGCATGGGCCACGCCGGCGCCATCATCTCCGGCGGTTCGGGGGCGGCCAAGGACAAGATCGCTGCTCTGCGTGCGGCAGGCATTGCCGTCGCCGATTCCCCGGCCGACCTGGGCAGCACCATGAAAAAGGCGATGAAACGATAGGCGGTCGCTTCACGCAGAAGGGGAGAAAGGGAGAGCCACGGCAGCATCTATCTCCCCTTCTCCCCTTTTCCCCTTCTCCCCCTCTATTCGTGCTGGCCCTTTTGCTATTCATCAGAGTTCATCGGCGGTTGATTTGACCGACCACCTCGGCTTGATTCCGAATCCGCAGTTTGGCTAAGATGCGGCACGCAATTCCAGGGAAGGATCGTGGCAATGTCGCATGCTGTCATGGATGACCCGGTTTCCACGCCCGCGCCGGTGGAGGATGCGCCTACTTCTGAAGTCAGATCAGGTCTGCCCTGGCTACCTCCCCTTGTCTTACTTGCAGCCATTCTCGTCGCCGCATTTGTCTACAGCTACTTCTGGCAACATTCGCGCGCGTTGTGGTGGTGGATGGGCCATGATCGCCACACGCACTACATGTATGGCCTCAACCTCGCGATGGATGTGCGCACCGGCGACTTCGTACGGCTCTTTCACGACTTCGACTGGATGCGTGTCTGGGGGCCGATTCATCCGCTGCTTGTCGCGCTCTTTCAATTCGTCGGCGGACCGGATCATCGGCTCGCGGTGTTGCCGAGCGCGATCGGCTTCGTGCTGACGATTTTCTTTGCCTTCATGATCCCGCGCCGGTTGCTCTCCAGCGGAGGCGATGTGGCGGGGTTGCTGGCTGCGTTTCTAGTGGCGATTTCACCGGCACATCGCGCGTTCGCTGCCGATTGCATGTACGAGAGCCTCGGCGCCGGCTTGTCGCTGGCGGTCATCTATCTCTACCTCGTTGTCGTGCAGGACGGCACGCGGCAGGCAGCGATTGCTCTGGGCATCGCACTGACGGTACTCTTTTTGCACAAGTACAACTATTGGCTTCTCGTCCTCTTCGGTCTGATCGGCGGCGAGTTTTTGCGCCAACCTGGTGCATGGTGTCGATATGGCCTATCGCTTTGTCAATCCGATCGCATACCAGCGTGGCTTGTAGCCGAGCTGAAACAACCGCTCACCTACATTGCAGTTGGATTCGCCATTGCCGCGGCAGTGATTGCAAAAACGGGCGGCGGCGTCATTGAAATCGGGCGATGGTCGGTCTCCATGCAGGGACCGCACAATTTGGTGCATCTGGCCTATGTCGCGTTCTTTCTGCGACTCGTCTGGTGGTGGCGGCAGACCGGAAGCGAGTGGATCGCAGGATTGACGCCAACCGTCCGCGACGTGCTGCTCTGGCACGGCACGGGCGTCGCGTTGTGGTTCCTTCTGCCCAAACGCCTCTCCTACTTCCTTTGGTTCCTCGGGCCGACCAACGATGACCAACGCCGAGAAGCCGTTACCTTCATGCACGGATTGCCATTTTACTTGCAAGGGTTGCAAGACGATTATCTTGTCGTGTCGTGGGGTCTGATCTTTCTCGGCATCACGCTCGCACTCGCTCTGGTCGCCTGGCGGCATCTGAATCCCGGAGCGTCGGCGGTGTTTGTCTTCTTGCTGATTGCAACCTACTTGACCTGCCAGCACCCGATGCTGAAGACTCGGTTCATGCACTCGTGGATCGCTGTTGCATGGATTCTCGGCGCCGTCGGCCTAGCTTGGGCGATACAGACCTCGGCGTTTTTTGTCGACAGCGACAAACGCGTCTGGCTGGCGAATGCCGCGTGCTTCGTCGTGATCGGGTTGCAGTGCGGCGCTTTTCTGGATGTGGGGCACGCTCAAGAAGGCGGATTGAAGCCGAGCGAACCCTCGCCGCTGGCGATCACCGACACGTATTTGCCGGCGCTGTCCGACGTTTGCCTTCCTACGATTGTGAGTAACGTGTCCACTCGATTCTTATGGACCTGGACGTTTATTGAGCATCATCGTCATCAGAACTTTGCTGCGGAGATCAAGAACTTCCGCAGCTTCGAAGGTAGTCCCGACCAAGTTCAGCGTTGGTTGGAAACCACGAAATCCGACGCTCTCGTGTTGATAGACATCCGGCCACAATCCACCTTCGATTGGAAAACCGACGAGTACGTTGAGCTTTCGGCATTCCATCAGACGCTTGCCCGTCAGACGGCATGGACGCTGACCCGACGTTGGGAGATGCCCGAGGGCGTGTCGATCACATTATGGCGGAAGTCGTCGACCGATTAACCTTCATCGCAAGCGTGTAACGAGAGAGAGCCATGAATTCATCGCAGCGCATTCTGATTTCCATCGCGACCTACAACGAGCGTGAGAACCTTGCCTCGTTGGTGCAAGACATCCGTGCTACGGCGCCGAACGCCGACATCCTGATTCTGGACGACAACTCGCCGGACGGCACGGGAGAAGAAGCCGACGCGATTGCGGCAAAGGATACGCGCGTGCAAGTCATTCATCGCGAAGGTAAACTCGGCCTGGGAACCGCGATTCTTACGATCATGCGCCATGCTATCGACGGCGGGTACGATTTGCTTGTGACGATGGATGCTGACTTCAGCCATCACCCACGCTATCTGCCCGATATCCTCAAAGGGATGGACAATGCCGATGTAATGATCGGCTCACGGTATGTCGAGGGAGGCGGCGTCGAGAATTGGCCGTGGACGCGGCAGATGATGAGCCGCTGCACGGGCCGGCTCGTGCGATTTCTTCTGGGTCTGCCGGCGCAGGACACGAGCGGCAACTATCGCTGCTACCGCGTGTCGATGTTGCGGCGGGCCAACCTCGACAACCTGCTTTCGACAGGCTACTCGTTTCAGCAAGAAGTGCTGCACCGGTGCTTTCTAGCCGGCGCTCGGCTCGGGGAAACGCCGATTATTTTTGCCGACCGCAAGTACGGCAAATCCAAAGCGAACTTCATGGAGATCGTGCGATCGTTGACCACGCTCTTGCGCCTGGGTTGGCGCGCTTGGTTCTACCAATCCGAGATGATGCCCAAGCCCGAAACTCCAGCAGCCGAGCCCACACGCCGCGCGGCTTAACCATCAGAGCATACAGCGTCAGCGAAGAAAGCTCACGGTATGCCCCGAGCTAAGGCGCCTTGCGGCAAACGTCGCCCAACAACCACGAACGACTCGACCTGGTCCGGATAGCGATCCATCCACAGCACTTCAATCTTTTCCCATGCAAACGGCAACGCCTCCGGCGGCCCCTTCTCGGGACGGTCAACCTCGAAGCAAAAGTACGAATCCGGCGCGGGCTGTGCTGACTCAGTCTTGGGCCACGGTGCAAGATCGATCGGCCTGTTCAGATAGAACGCAAAACGATGATTCGCTTGCCCAAAACTGACCAACCTTGTCGTGTCCGGCAGCCTTTGTTTCAAGTTAGCGACAGGCGTTTCCACATCAATGCTTTTGTGCCGAATGATATTCTGATACACAAGCGTTCCGCCGAGCGCCACGAGCACGGACAACGCCAGCAGCGAGGCGCCGTGATCGGCGCGACAAAAGTAGATAATCATGCTACCAAGCGCCAAGGCAGCAACAGCGAACAGCAACAAATCCCCTGTTGATTGGGCATCGATCACGCGTGACGATGCGCCGGCCACCTTGGCAACGACAAGCCCGATACCGAGGCCAATTACGGCAATGCCCATGACTCCTGTGAGCAGCGTCCAGTGCCAGCGCAGGCTCGTGTCCTCAGACGCCAAAACGCTTCGCTCCACGGCCAAGCCGATCAGCAACGCCGCGCACGGATAGAGCGGCATGAAGTAGCGGGCATTCGCGGACGGAACGATCCAGCACGTCGGAAACGCCACGGCAAGCGCGATCGTCATGAAGTGCACCATGGGCTGAGCCAAACCGATCGTAGTACGAAAATCGCTTCGCAAATAAGCGCCTAAAAAAATCGACCAGGGCAACATGCACGACGCGACCCACAACGGGTAACGCCAAACATGCTCGACGATCTCGGCCGAATTGCTGTAGTCCAGACGCATGGTCGTTTCGCCGACGACAGTAAGGACCGCCTTGTCCCAGCCCATTTGCGCCCAGTACGGCACGAACCACAAGCCGAACATACATCCAAAGAGGGCTAAGCCGAGCAGGTGGCCAACGCTGACAAAACGCCGCCAGTCCCCGGTCCAGAGTAGGTACACGAAGGTGGTCGTGAAAAGGTAGACGGGCGCCTGCATGCCCTTCGCTAGAGCGCCGAGGCCTGCCAGGCTGTAGGCCGTGATCCAGAGCCGATAATCGGACCAGCCCCGCGCGAGCCCAAGGTGCCAAGTCAGCAGCGACGCGCATATGAAGAGAGTGAAGATCGATTCCGTCTCCGCCAGTTTGCCGAGTTCCAAGACCTGCACCATGGTCGCGAATGCCGCGGCCGACGTGAACGCGCCGAGCGGCCCAACAAATTGGCGAGCATAGGCGTAGATCCAGACGCAGGTGAGCAGGACCGCCAACATGCCGGGGAGGCGGACTGACCAGTGGCTTGCGTCTCCATGCACGGCAATCGAAAAAGCAATCAGCCAGTTTTGCAGCGGCGGACGAAAGTGGACCGGCTCGCCCTGAATCCTCGGCACGATCCAGTCGCCGGTTCGCAGCATGTCCTGTCCGATGGCGATCCGCCGAGGTTCTTCCCCGCGAATCGTCACGGTGTCGACCCGCCAGGCGTGGGCAAGAAACACCACCAGGAGAAGGCAGAGAAGCTGGGGTTCCTTCCACCAGGCAGTTTGCTCGCCGTCCATGGCATGCCTCTTTTCTAATCGGAATAATCGTTGGTATCGTTAATATCGGCAAGGGCTTGCCGAATCTTGCGAATATGAGTGAAAAATGTGGGCAACACGAGGGAGAAGGAGAGAAAGAGAGAAGGGGAGAAAAGCAGAGGCACGGCAGCATCGATGTCCGCTTCTCCCCTTTTATTCTTCGTCCGCCCATCTTAGCCATTCGGTTGCTTGAGCGTCGCTTGGCATGCGCCAGTCGCCGCGGGGGGACAGGCTGATCGTGCCCACTTTCGGGCCGTCCGGCAGGCACGAACGCTTGAACTGATTGGCGAAAAATCGTTGGATGAATACCTTCAACCAACGGCGCATCTCGTCGGAGGAGTACCGCGCGTCAAACGTTGCGTGTTCGGCGAGGAACAGTATTTTCTCAGGCGGCGCACCATAACGCAGAAAATGAAACAGGAAGAAGTCGTGCAGTTCGTAGGGGCCAATCATGCTTTCGGTCGATTGCGTTCCCTTCCCGTCCTTGGCGGTGGGCAGCAATTCCGGCGATATCTGCGTCGCGACAATGTCCAGCAGCGTGCGTCGGGCGTCGCCGTCGAATTCGTTATCGGCCACCCAGCGCACCAAGAATTTGACGAGCGTCTTGGGAATGCTGATGTTCGGATTATACATGCTGATGTGATCACCGTTGTAGGTGCACCAGCCGAGCGCGAGTTCTGACAGATCGCCGGTGCCGACGACGAAGCCAGTGTTCATCAACAGCGACGTGCGCATGCGTGCCTGCACGTTCTCGAAGCATAGATCGTTGCATTCCCTGGCCGAGAGTTCGTTCAGCTTGGCGGACAAGGTCTCCACGGTTAGGCCATCGAGCGCGATGCCGAACGGACGATGATTAAGAGCGCGCATCTCTTCCAGACAAAGCGAGCGAATGTCGATTTCGCGTGGCGTCACGCCGAGGTGCTTCATCAGAGCCAAGGCGTTGGCTTTGGTGCGTTGCGTTGTGCCAAAGCCGGGCATAGTGAGGGCGTGAATCTTGTTGCGCGGCGAGCCGAGCAGGTCAAAGGTCTTGCACGTGACCAAGAGCGCCAATGTCGAGTCGAGACCGCCGGAGACGCCGATAGCGACAGCCGGTTTACCGATGTGCTCCAGCCGCTTGGCCAGCC
>VGZI01000121.1 GCA_016872605.1 Planctomycetota bacterium | reverse complement strand
GCGGACTCCCCATCCGTCCGGCAGTCCATGCGCGCTGCCAAAGTTGCCGCCGGCGACCCCGATCCGTGCTCGCCGGTGCCGGCGCGCCGCCCGCGCGATCACTCAGCAACGCAACTACCTCCCAAATCCCATATTTTCATCGATCCGGAAAAATTCCCCTTTCCAAATCCCGTTTCGATGCCATAATACAAATACATCTTGATCGCGCGGGCGAAATCCCGCGTCCGCTCAAGGAAAATCGGCATCTTCACGACTCCGACGCCCTCGCCTGCCCGAAGTGAACAGAAAACGGCAAATTGCGCTTTTCTTTTTTTCGGCTTTTGACCAAGATACCGTGTAACCAAACCCTAGCCAGGGAGGCCGGGGATTCAAAAGGAAGGTTCGCTTTCCTGACCTCGCGACGTTCAGGCGGAATGTTCGCAGGTTCCTTCATCACCCAGACGCATTTTTCAGTCCCCCGGCGCCGCCGAATTGCGTAAGCAAATCGGGTTTCGGCGGACCCTTGAGCGATCGTGATGACTGTCGCAAGACTCTGTTGAACGGAATTTCATGTCCGGAAACAAACTACGTGATTTTGTTTAGTGCTGCGATCCACGCTGACCCGCGTCTTAAGAAGGGTTTTGCGTTGGATCAGCAGCGGTCCACTCCCATGTTTTTGGAGGTATTGCTATGGCCGTCGCACGTGGCGACGAAGGTTCGGGGAATGTGACGTCCTCGACCGGCGCGGGTACGGGTACCGTACGCCGTCGCATCATTCGAAAGTCACCCACCGGCGCTCCGGGCGAAACCGCTCCCCCCACCTCGCAACCGGTTTCCCAGCCGCCGACCACCCCATCCTCTGCTGCGCCGACCCCGGCGAATCAGGGCACGCGGCTTGACGATCTCTATCGTCTGCCCATGCCCAAGCTGTTCGCCTTTGCCGAGAAGGAAGGCATCTTCGAACACACCGGCATGAATCGCGGGCAGCTGATCATGGCCATCGTTCGCAAGCAAATCGAACGCGGGCTCGTCGTTCGCGGTTCCGGCACCCTCGAAGTCCTGCCCGACGGCTACGGCTTCCTGCGCTCCAGCGCACACAGCTACCTGGCGTCGCCGGAAGACATCTACGTCTCGCCAAGCCAAATTCGCCGCGTCGGACTGAAGACCGGCCTGATCGTCGAAGGGCCGATCCGTCTGCCCGTCGAAGGCCAGGATAACTTCGCGCTCATGCAAGTTGATCTCGTCAACGGCATGAACCCCGAAGAACGCATCTCACCGACGACGTTCGAAGACCTAACTCCGTTGCATCCGAATCGGCGCTTGATTCTGGAGACGTCAGGCGAAGAGCTGAACATGCGCGTCGTCGACATGGTGACGCCGATCGGCAAAGGCCAGCGCGGCCTCATCGTTTCGCCGCCTCGCGCGGGCAAAACGATCCTCTTGCAAAAGATCGCCTTGAGCGTGCTCAAGAATCATCCGGAAGCCTACTTGATCGTGCTGCTCATCGACGAACGGCCCGAAGAAGTGACCGACATGGCTCGCACCGTTGCCGGCCCGAACTGCGAAGTCGTCGCCAGCACGTTCGACGAGCCGTCCGATCAGCACGTCCATGTTGCTGAAATCGTTTTGGAAAAAGCCAAGCGCATGGTGGAAGGCGGCCGGGACGTTGTGGTCCTCCTGGACTCGATCACGCGTCTGGCCCGCGCTCATAACACCGAAGCACCCTCGGGCGGCAAGCTCCTCTCCGGCGGTCTCGACACCAACGCCATGCAGAAGCCGAAACGCTTCTTCGGCGCCGCCCGGCAAACCGAGGAAGGCGGCAGTTTGACCATTTTGGCCACCGCCCTCATCGACACCGGCAGCCGCATGGACGACGTCATCTTTGAGGAGTTCAAAGGCACGGGCAACATGGAGCTCCACCTCGATCGCCGTCTCGTCGACAAGCGCGTCTGGCCCGCCATCGACATCAACCGTTCCGGCACGCGCAAGGAAGAGCTTCTGCTTCACCCCGGCGAAGTCGAGAAGATTCGCATCCTGCGCCGCGTCTTGAGCGACATGCACCCGGTCGAAGCGATGGAAATGCTCGTCAGCCGCATGCGCAAGACCAAGTCGAACGCCGAGTTCCTGATGGGCATGAACATGTCGTGATGCCTGATTCTTCGTTTAGCGTTCGCGCGGCGCCCTGCGAACGCTATACAAGAATCACCAAGCGCGGCTTGAAAAGGAGTTCTGCAGCGATTCGTGGCGTCTGCCTTGCCCACGCTTGGGCATTTTCTTGCAATTCTGCGCGCTGAGCCGTATAGTTCACATTTGCATCCGCATGGCGAGCCGCGTCTGGGGCCGGGTGATGCTCACGACGTCATAACCCGGCCGCTTACGTGGCTCGGCTCGCCACGTTGTTTCAGTGGAAAGAGGCGATACATGGGTAAACTCACGATGCGGAGGATTTCTCATACCGCCGCTGATGCCGTCGAGCAGCTTTACGCGCTCTGCCGACAGCTTGGCCTGCAAGCCGACGTTGTGTCGCCGCGCGGCAAGGCGCTTACCGAGCAAGTGTTCGGCCAGCCGCTTACCCCGGCGCAAGTGGTCGATCGCATTTGCACCGACGTGCGGCAACAGGGATTAGCGGCCGTCCTGCACTACACCGAAAAGCTCGACAAGGTGCGATTGACGCCGGAGACGTTGCGTGTCTCGAAGGACGAAATCGATGCGGCTCACAAGTCGGCGGCGCCGGAGTTCCTGGAGGCCGTGCGGCGCGTTCGTGCCAATATCTTGTCCTTTCAGATGGGATTGGTGCATCGCGACGCCGTCTTGACGAAACGTGACCATCATGAGTTGCGCCTGCGCTATCGGCCCATGCGCCGCGTCGGTGTGTGCGTACCGGGCGGGGCGGCGGCGTATCCGTCAACCATCCTCATGACCGTGTGCCCCGCACAGGCAGCGGGCGTCCGAGAGATTGCCCTCGTCATGCCCCCCACCAAGACCGGCGCGAACAACCCCGACCTCCTGGCGACCTGCAAGGAACTCGGCGTTACCGAAGTCTATCGCGTCGGCGGCGCGCAAGCCGTCGCGGCGCTGGCCTACGGCGTCGAAGGCCTGGAACCCGTCGACATGATCGTCGGTCCGGGAAACATCTTCGTCGCGTTGGCCAAGAAGTACGTCTTCGGCCAGGTGGCGATCGATTGCCTGGCCGGTCCCAGCGAGGTGGTCGTCGTCGCCGACGAAACCGCGTCGCCCGAGTACATCGCCGCCGACCTCATCGCGCAGGCCGAGCACGATCCGGCCAGCAGCATTCTCATCACCTGGCACGAGCCGCTTATCGATCAGGTGGAGGCGGCCATTGAGCGACAGCTGGCGACCTTGCCTCGCGGCGATTTGGCGGGTGTCTGCCTGGAACGCTTCGGCGCGCTCGTATTGGCTCGCGACCTGAGACAGGCCGTCGACTGGACGAATCGCATCGGGCCGGAACATTTGCACCTGGCGACGCACGATGCGGAGCGCCTGGTTGATAAAATAGAAAACGCCGGCGCGATCTTTGTAGGGCATTACTCGCCGGTGGCGCTTGGCGACTACGCGGCCGGGCCGTCGCACGTCCTGCCGACGGGCGGAACGGCGCGGTTCGCCAGCGGGCTGTCGGCCAACGACTTCCTGCGGCGATCCAGCGTATTGATGTTCACGCCGCAAGGCCTGGCAGCGCTCGCCCCCGATGTGCGCGTGCTCGCGGAGAAGGAAGGCCTGACGGCCCACTCGGCGAGCGTCGATGTGAGGTTGAAGTAGCGGTTTCGTTTAGCCCCGCCTCGTAGAGGCGGGCGCGTGCGGCGCTCACCCGCCTCTACGAGGCGGGGCTAAACGCTGGATGAATCATGTCCCAATTCCTGCGGCCCAATATCCGTTCCATGGTCGGCTACACGCCGGGCGAACAACCGCAGGACAGCGGGTTCGTCAAACTCAACACCAACGAGAACCCGTACCCGCCCTCGCCGCGCGCTCTGGAAGCAATGGCTGAGGTATTGCACAGCGATCGACTGCGAAAATACCCCGATCCGCTCGGCACGGCGTTTCGCAAAACCGCCGGCAAACTCTTCGGCGTCGATCCCGACAGCATCCTCATCGGAAACGGCTCGGACGACATCCTCACCATCGTCACCCGCGCGTTCGTCCCCGAAGGCGGGCTGATCGTCTCGCCGACGCCGAGCTACTTACTGTACGCGACGCTCGCCGACATCCAGGGGGCACGCTTCGAAGGCGTACCGTTCACCAGCGATTGGCAACTGCCCAAGCCTTGGCCGAAGCCGAACGCTCATCTGACGTTGGTCGCCAATCCGAACTCGCCGACCGGGACGATCGTCAACAACGTATCGCTCGAAAGGCTGGCGAACGAACTGCATGGGCCTCTGATCGTGGATGAAGCCTACGCCGACTTCGCCGATGCCAATGCGACTGAACTGACGCGGTTGCCGAATGTGATCGTCACGCGGACATTGAGCAAATCATACAGCCTGGCCGGGCTGCGCTTTGGCTTCGCGATTGCCACGCCGACGCTGATTCGCGAATTGGTCAAGGTCAAAGACTCGTATAATTGCGATGCGTTGAGCCTGGTCGGCGCTCAGGCGGCGCTCGAAGATCAAGATTACCTGAAGCAGACGCGCGCCAAGATCATTGCTACTCGCCAACGCATGACGGGTTCGCTGCAATCGCTCGGCTTCCACGTACTGCCCAGCCAGGCGAACTTCGTTTGGGCCACGCGCACCGATTGCCCCGTTAAGCCGATCTTCGAAGAACTGAAAAAACGCCGAATCCTGGTGCGCTACATGAACTACCCTGGTCACGGCGACGGCTTGCGCATCAGCGTCGGCAGCGACGCGGAGATCGATCGCTTGCTTGAAGAAATGATGGGGATTGTGCAATAATCACCCCATGAGGCGCGTTTTCAACGTGCTTGGCAGAAGACGGGCACGTTGAAAACGTGCTCCACCGAGGACAGCCCAATGACCGCGGCACGCACCGCTAACATCCGACGCGAAACCGGCGAAACCAAGATCTCGCTCGCCATCAACCTCGACGGCACCGGGCAGTCGCGCCTTGCCACCGGCGTCGGCTTCCTCGATCACATGCTCAATCTGTTCGCCCGCCATAGCGTGATCGACCTCGACGTCGAGGCCAAAGGCGACCTGCACGTCGACGCGCATCACACCGTGGAGGACGTGGGCATCTGCCTGGGCAAAGCGCTCGCCCAAGCCGTCGGCGACAAAGTCGGTATTCGACGCTATGGCTCGGCAACTCTGCCCATGGACGAAACGCTCGTCACTGTCGCGCTCGACCTGAGCGGACGCGCGGTCTGCGTCTGGAACGCCGACATGCCGATCGAGATGCTGGGCACGTTCAACACGCCGCTGGCGGAAGAATTCTGGCGGGCGGTCGCGGGCAACGCGCTGATGAATTTGCATGTGCTGTGCCATTACGGCAGCAACAGCCATCACATCATCGAAGCGATTTTCAAGGCGGCTGCCCGAGCGTTGCGCCAGGCGGTCGAGGTTGACCCCCGCGGTAGTGGTGTTCCGTCCACCAAGGGCGTGCTGTGACAATGGGACCGACGATATTCGGGCGGCAAAACGTCCTATGACGGCATGCCCTCACGAGCGCGACACAGATATCGCCTACCAGGAACGCGGTTGGTATATTACTCTACACAATCGGCCCGCCCCATCCCGCGGCCTGTCGGCCTCGGGCGTGGTGCGGCCTGATTATTGAGCAATCGTCAAGGAGATTTGAATGAAGCGTTTTTTGGTGTTTGGCCTGGCCGCCGGCTTGTGCCTGGTCGCCTCCGGCTGTGGGCCCGATACCCATGATACTCTGATTCAGCGAACCACCGGCTTGATGGACAAAGCCGCGGCACAAGTCGCGGCCATCAAGGAAGAAGTCTCCAAGGCCACCGAATCGGCACGCAAGGGGAACTTGTTTAAGCTCGACGAGGCTGTAAAAGCGGCCCAAGCGCTGAAAGAAACCGGCAAGGAAGCGCAGGCGCTCAAGAAAAAGATATCCGAAATCCGCGGCAGCATCACCGACGATGACAAAAAGGCCAACCTTGAAAAAAATCGAGGCACGATCAACTCGAAGTTTCGCGAGTTGATGTCACGCCGCGAAGAGCTTCGCGTCGCCATGGAGGATGCCACGAAATACTTTCTTGAAAGAAAGGACAACGAGGCGAAACTGGCCATCGAGGACTTGCGAAAGAAGCTCGTCGAAGCGGAGGCGCCTTTCGAGCAGTTGGCCAACTGACCGGCCGCTCTAAGCAAGGAGGATGCCCATGGTGCGATGCGTGATCGGATTTGCCGCGACATTGCTCGCAGCGAGCGTTGCGGTGGCGGCATTGGGGTCGCCCTACGAGCAAGCGCTGCAGCAAGCGGTGGACAGCTTCGAAAAAATCGCAGGGACGCTCAAGGGCATCAAGGACGAAGATACCGCCGCGGCATCCAAGCCGGAGTTGCGCAAGTCGGCGCTGTCGTACCTGGAAGCGGTAGAGAAAGCCAGCAAGCTCCCGCCGCCGGAGAAGGACGAGAAGGCGCGTTTGGAGAAGCTATACAAGGCCAAGATGGAAGGCGTGCTGAAACGGATCAGCACGGAGTATCGGCGCGTTGAGTTGATTGACGGTGAGAAGGTCAAGGATGCCTTGAAAGAGCTCGACGTGATCTTCCCCCGGCCCAAGAAATCCTAGCGTGAGAACGCCGGCCATGGGGCGTGTCGTCGGTAATGCGTGGTTGATTCTGGGCCTGGCAATAGCGGGATGCGCGAAGCCGGAAGACTACTTTGAAGTCGTTCGCGAGCAGAGGGCGGCCTATTCCGAGATGGCCGACATTCTCGCCTCGGTGAAGAACGATCAGACGATGGCCGACGCGTTGACGGCCATCGAAAAACGCAGACCGCAGTTCGAAGCGATCGCACGCAAGGCCAACGCCTTGCCGAAGCCGCCCCCCGCGGAAGTCGTAGACCGGCTCCAAAGCGAGAAATACCTCATGACGACCATCGTCAAACGGCTACTCAAAGAGGGAGCGCGCATCGAGAACGACGTTCCAGGCGGCGCAGATTTCATGAAGCAGTTTCACTCCAGGTCATCAAGCCTCATGTCAGCGGTGCAACCATGAAGCCGGTGCAAGTACTTCTGCTCCTGTTCGTCCTGGCGGCGGCCGGCTGCACGGACAACGTTAACTCCGTCTGCCAGGAATACCGCGCTGCCATCAATGAGTCGATTGATGCCCTGACGGTGATCACTACCGAAGCCCAGGCGGAGCGCATGAAGATTCGCGTTTTCAGCCATCTGCAAAAGCGATTTGAAGCGATCGGCAAGCGCCTTGATAACGTCAAACTCAACCGCGACGAGACGGAAATGGCCGCAGAGACGCTCACGTCCGATGGGTTTCAGCTCTACCTCAGCGATTTACAGGTCAATCGCCAGCGCTACGCCCTGGAGATCGTCCGCCTGCGCAATCTGTACAAGCAATACATGGCACGGGAACATGAGTTGTTGCTCGCAGACGGCGTGAATGACCCCAAAATAGATGGCAAGGAGCTTTGCCCCGTCCTCCACGAGTTGCTCTATGAGCAATCACTCGATCCAGTGCGAGATCACCTGGTGAAGTCGCCATTCTTGGCACTATTGAATCAGATGCCGGCGGGCAAAGCAAAGAACTACGCGGCCCTTTACGAAAAATTCGCGGAACGCCGAAAAATCTTCGCCCCGAAAGAAATCATCAAGCTCGTGGAATGAGCCGTGTGGGAGCGTCCACGGGCCAGCGCCGATCGCGTCTCGCTGAGCGGAGAACATCATGAATCCCGAGGTAGACAAGCAGCAGCAGAAGTTCAATGAGTTCATTCGCTTGTTGCCCTTGACGCTGGCGCTAGCCGGCCTGCCCGAATGCGAACTGGGCCGTCATTTCACGGAAACCCAACTCGAATCGCGCGCCACCACGCTCAAGTTGGCGTACAAAATCGCCCGCCAACTCGTCATGGACATCACCAAGTGACGTACACCTTGCCGGCGATGCCAGGGCTATTTGCGAATCACACGCAGTAACTCGCCATCGCCCGGCGCAAGTTCCAAACTTGCCGAGCCTTGCCGTAGGTTCTTCTCGATGGGAATGTCGCGCCACTTGCCCGTCTTGCGATCCAGCAACTCAAGCCCGGCGACATCCGGACTGAACACGAGGGACAGCACGCGGGCTTTGTCCACTGCGTGATTGACGGCAAGCAGGTAACGATCGTTCTTCGCATCACGAAACAAACCTACAAGGCATGAATTGCCCTCGGGGCGCACCCACGCATCCGCCGGCGCCTTTTCAGTTCCGATTGACTGTGGTTCCGTGTGATAGATGGCTTCGCTGCGCAGTTTCAACAGGGTCGGTCCGATGACCTTGAACTCGCCGGCGATCATGGAGATCGTCTGCGCCTGTTCGCTCAGTCCGAATACCGGTTTGCCATTCTCGAGCACCGCGTTGCGGTCCTTATCCATCTTGCATTGCACGAACCACGGAACCCAAAAATGAAACGCTTGCACGCCATACGCCAGCGGCACATACATGGACTGGCGGAGTTTTTCGGGCGGATTGTTCGAACCGATACAGCGCATCTGCGGAATGTCGTGCTTGACGCTCAAATCGCGAAACATCTTCAGGTAGTGAAAATAGCGCTCGGGATGGTTCTTCGGATACCAGTGATAATGGTAGTAGTCGAGCACCATCGGCTTGACGACATCGACGAATTCCGGGAACTGATTGTACTCGGCGCGATTGATGAACAGCGTCGGATGGTTCGGGTCGGCCTTCTCGAACTCGCGAGCGGTCCTGGCAAAACCTGGAAACGCCGTGCGCGTGCGGCGATCGCTGACGAAGTAGCCGAACACGGCGGGATCGTCCTTGAGTTTCGGGGCTTCCTTCAAGAGCTTATTGACGTCGATGTCGCCGAGTCGGATCATGAGCCCGGCCTTACGGCACGGTTCGAGCCAGTTGAGCGGCGCCTCCACGCAGTTGAAGTTCTTCGACAGCGTATAGCGTGCCATCGCTTCCCGATGGGCGGGATCGTTGGGAAAGTCCGCGTAGACGATGACCATGATCGCGGGGAACTTATACCTCGGCTTCTGATCGGCGGGTTGAGCGGCGAGTGGCGGCGCGCCCATGATCAGCGCGGCAACGACAGCAGCGAATCGGCGCATGTCGAATCCCCGAATTTGTGAACTCCCCAGGTGTCATTAGTGATAGTATATCGGCGAGCCGTGCGGCGTAAGCCGCCGGGTTATGGTTGACGAGCAACCCGGCCCCTTACGGCGCTCGGCTCGCCGAAGGAAACGCCATGCGACCGTACATTGCTTGCTGCATGTTGTTCGCCCTCGCACTGCCGGGCCAGGCTCAGCAAAAGCCGAACACGCTGACGCCGAAAGAGATCGCCGACGGCTGGATTCTGCTCTTCGACGGCGAGACGACGTTTGGTTGGAACGGCAAGGCGCTCAAGGCTGTCGATGGCGCGCTCCATTTCGGCGACCTAGGCGCCGGCGTCGCGCGCAGTTCCGTCCCGTTCGTGAGTTTCGAATTCCGGGCCGAATACCAATGCGACACAAAAAACACCTTGCTCGGCGTGAAGGGCTCAGCCCCCGGTGTCGAGTCGTACCAAGGCCAGTTTCTGCCGATGAGCAAGGAATGGACGCCTGTTCGACTTCACGTGGAAAACCGGAAAATCGTCATCGACGTGCCGGGCACCGAGCCAGAAACTAAGTTCCCGTTCGATTGGACCGATCCCTGCGTCATCCGCATCAATCAAGGCAAGAACACGGTCACGAAGCTCCGCAACATCAAACTCCGCCCGCTCAACATGAAACCGCTCTTCAACGGCAAAGACCTCGCCGGCTGGAAGGAGTTCCCCGGCAAGAAATCGAAGTTCGCCATCGTCGACAACGCTATCAACGTCAAGGACGGGCCAGGCGACCTGCAGACCGCCGGTAAACACAAAGACTTCATCCTCCAACTCGACTGCATCAGCCATGGCAAGCATCTCAACAGCGGCATCTTCTTCCGTTGCCGCGACAACGAATACCAGAACGGCTACGAAGCCCAGATTCACAATGGCTTCGATGAGAAGCCGAAGAAATATCTGATCGACGAATACGATCCGAAGACGAACAAGCTGCTCGGCAAGAAAGAGATGCTGTTCAACGCACTCGACTACGGCACCGGGGCCATCTATCGCCGCATGCCGGCCCGCAAGCAATTGGCCAAGGACGGCGAGTGGTTCACCATGACCGTGGTCGCGCACGGCAACCATCTTGCGACATGGGTCAACGGCGTGCAGGTCACCGACTGGTACGATCACCGCCCCAAGAGCGACAACGCACGTACCGGTTGCAAGCTCGAAGCGGGCCACATCAGCATCCAGGGGCACGATCCGACGACGAACCTGAGCTTCAAGAACTTTCGCATCGCGGAACTAAAATAGCTCCCTGTTTAGCGCCCGCAGGTCGCTTGCAACCGACGCGTGCCCATTCGGTTGCACACGACCTGCGTACGCGAAACGAAGAAGAGCAACGACAATCATCTCGGTTTGGGCTTCGTTGACCGGCGTCTCTTATCTCCTCACCCGCCCCACGGCATGGCCAGCGTCGGCGGATTGACAAAGCGGCGCATCTTGAGGGCAAACCGGGCGCCGCAGCCCGGTTCGAGCCGGACGCTCAGGTGCGGCCCGTTGACGGCCAACGATCTGCTGTTCACCGTTCCCTCGACAAACTGATGCTCCGCGTACCCACCGGCCTGGACCACAACCGTGCGTTCATCGACCGGACTGGTATTGACCAACGTCACCTCGACGCCGTCGGGCGTAATCTTGTCGATCAATGCTGCTACGCCTTCCGGCAATCCGGCGCGGCGGCGAGCCGGATCGAAGTAGCGCAGCTGACAGAACAGTAGCTTGCCGCGATTCTTCGGAGCCAATCCGCCCATCGCCAACTCGATCATGCTATCCACGCTGGCGGGATTGAACGGCAGCGGATCGTCCGCGAGGCGCGTGTCCGGGGTCGTCGTGTCCTTGCGCATGCCGTCGACGCGTTTGCGAATGCGGTCGAGGTCGTTGCGCAAATATCCTTCGGCGTAACTGGGGTTCTTGCCTTCAAGATAATCAAGCCAGGCGTTGGCAACGATTCGCTTGCGATCCTCGGCTTTCTGCGTGAACCAAAAGATCTCGAGCGCGCCATGTTGATAGGCTTGAGGCTTGTAGTCGTACCAACCCTTGTCGCCGAACATGTGCGGATACTGCGTGACACCGTCGATCGTTTTCTTCTTGCTGTTGATGAGGTCGATCTGCTTGCGCCAGCCGTCGAGGTATTTGTCGTCGCCGGTGACCAAGTAGGCATTGAGAAAGCCGTTTAGGCCGAGGAAGGTGGTGTTGCGGTGAGCGAGCTTTCCGGTCTGGGGTACGACGACGGTGAAGCCCCAGCCGTAGCATCCGCCGTACCATTTGCCGCCGACCGCGCCACCGATCTTGCCGTCGAGCCCGATGTTGCTGGGGATGATCCCCTTGTTGGCCTTGATGCGATCGAGCCAGGCATCGACGTATTCGAGCAGCCAGGCTTTGTACTTTGGTTCGTGCGTCACCATGAACGCATTCGCGGCAAGCACCGTGCTCAGCAGGTTGGACGGGTGATCTCCGACGATGTCGTTGTATTCCTTGAAGTGGTCGAGACATTCTTGATACGTGCGTTCGCCGTGGCCGAGCTTGAAGCGATTGCCGACTTCGAACGGATCGCCCGCCCAATCAAGCGCGGTCGCTTTGCGCAAGAGCGGTCCGCGGGAGCCGTTAAACAAGCTCTTGATGATCTTGTGCTTCGGGTCGTAGTTGGGCGCGTCGGGGTCCTCATTCATGTAGAACCCCGCGAATCGCCGCACGCGCTGCTGGAAGGCGCGATCATAGGGATCGGAGAGGCCTTGCAGATTGAAGACCGCGAGGCCTTCGCCGTTGTGCAACCAATCGAACATGACGGGGAATTCCTTGTAGTACATCCCGTCGCGCGCGAACGGCACGTCCTTGGTCTTGGCAAGCGTGTATTGCCTTAGGTGGCCTTCCCAGGCTTTCTTGTACATCTTGAGGACATCGTCATGCCCGCCGAGAGCGTGCAGGATGGGCCAATCGGTGCAGTTCTCGATGGCGTCATCGGGTCCATCGTCGCCGCCCCAGCGTTCGACGCAGAGAAGCCAACCGCGCTCGTCGAAATATTTGCCGTAGAACTCGCGACACGCCTTCGCATTGGCGTCGAGAAGCTGCCGCTGCAAGAGCGCCCACGTCGGTGGTGACAGTGGCGTGGCGACGACCACTGCTTTGGGTTGGGCCAGACCCTGATGAACCTCAAGCACAGTCAATAGTACGGCGAGGACAAAGGGAATTCGCGTCATGTGCTGACTCCGGAAACCTAATTACTAGCGCGACGGCATTTTATCTCTGTCACTCTGCGATGGAAGGCACCTGCCCAGATCGGGTATCCGATCGGCTAACGGCCATTTTTTTCCCCGCCGTCTTTGACAATACCGAAACTGCGAACTACGTTTGCATTCAGATACGAGTCTCGTGCGTTGCCTGTGAGGGACGGACATCGCGGAGATCGGGTTTCAACCAAAGAGGTATTGCAATGTTTTCTGGTTTGAAGAATGCCGTGGTCGATTTCGTTTGCCGCGAAGATGGCCCCACGGCTGTCGAGTACGCGGTCATGCTGGCTCTGATTATCGTCGTGTGCCTCGCGGCCATCACGACTTTGGGCCAGAACGCCAACACGACCTTCACTACGGCCGGCACCAAAATCGGCTCGGCGTCAAGCTGAGCCCGCGGCACATGCCAGGCGATTTGCTCTCCTCCCTCCCCACTCCCGGCGAGAGCGAATCCATCCCCCTCGCGTCGGCTGAAAAACCGAAGGTCAGGCGAATCGCAAACGATCGCCTGCTCTTCGGTTTTTTTCGTGCGTGGACATCGTACCAGCCGGAAGCGTAAGCGGCGGTCCTCGCAAGATCCGGCGCTTATGCTTCCGGCTCGCTGGCTTGAAAAATCCGATTCACGATGGTTGCCGATGTCGCTTCTCGGCGCAATCCTAATACCCTGGAGGGCTTGTCGGTCCCAACGGTTGGGGTCGGCAGAGTACGATTGCCCCCCTCCGTATCTACCGAGGTCCCCATGGCATCCAACCCCATCATTCCGCGCCTGGCCATCGTGGTCGGCGGCGGACCCGCCCCCGGCATCAATGGCGTTATTAGTGCCGTCACCATTGAAGCCGACAATCGAAACATCGAGGTCTACGGCATCCACGATGGCTACAAATGGCTGGTCAAGGGGGACACGAGCCGAGTGCGACCGTTGCACAAGCATCAGGTCGCGCAGATGTACATTCGCGGCGGGTCGATGCTGGGTACGTCGCGCACCAACCCGACCAAGAAGAAAGAGGACATGGACAGCGTTCTCGATTGCTTTCGCAAGATGAAATTCGACGCCCTGGTCAGCATCGGCGGCGACGACACGGCGTACTCGGCCAGCCAGATTTACCGCAGCGTCATCGCTTCGGGTGGCACTCTGCGTGTCGCACACGTGCCCAAGACCATCGACAACGATCTACCGCTGCCGGGATCGACGCCGACGTTCGGCTTCGAGACAGCCCGGCACTACGGCGTCGCCGCCGTCCGCAATCTGGCCGAAGACGCTCGCACGACCGGGCGCTGGTACATCGTCGTTTGCATGGGCCGCGCCGCCGGCCATTTGGCGCTGGGCATCGGCAAAGCCTCCGCCGCCACCGTCACCATCATCCCCGAGGAATTCGGTTTCACGGAGTTCCACAAACCCAACGAAATTAAGTTCAAACGCCTCATCGACACCGTCCTTGGCACAATCATCAAACGCATCGAAAACAAAAAGAACTACGGCGTCATCGTCCTGGCCGAAGGTTTGATCGAGTCCGTCAAGCGCGAGCTGCGCGGCATCCTCGATCAGACCGGCGGCAAATATGGAACCTACGAGACCGACGAGTTCGACAACTTACGCATGGGTGAAATCGAATTCGGCAAGCTCGTCCGCGACCTGCTCATGGAACGACTGGCCATGGCGAAAACCGGCGCTAACGCATCAAGACGCCTCCACGATATTCTCAATATCCCGGTCGAGCCGTACGGCCTGGACGTGAAGTTCATCAGCAAGGATCTCGGCTATGAATTGCGCTGCGCCGATCCGATCCCCTTCGACGCCGAATACACGCGTGACCTGGGCTACGGGGCCGTCAAGTTTCTTCTCTCCGATGCCGCCAAGCAATTCGGCGCCGTCATCACGTTCGAGCAAGGCGACATGAAGCCCAAGCCGTTCGACGAGATGATCGACCCGGTGACGAAAAAGATGCGCACGCGCCACGTCAACATCAAGGGCGAGAGCTTCGAAGTGGCGCGGCGCTACATGATTCGCCTGCAGGAACGCGATTTCGAGAATCAAGAGCTGGTCGGCAACCTGGCTAAAGTGATCAAGAAGACGCCGCAGCAATTCCGCGACGAGTTTGAGTACCTGGTGCAATAACCGATCCGTAGGGACAAGCTGCCTAGCTTGTCCCGGAAGCCGCGCGACGTCGGCGGATGCCAGGGACAAGCTGGCAGCCTGTCCCTACATGGCGGCGCGGGCTAGCGAATCGTGACGAACTCATGATGGTTCATCAGAGCATGGACCAGGGTCTCGCGGGCGCGTTGAGCTGGATCGTTCGACGGTTGGCTGCCGTCGGCGACGTTGCCGCCCGCCAGCTTCGTGAGCGCGTTCGCCTTGGTCCGCTCTGCCAGGAACGTCGCGCATTCGGCTAACTCCGCTTTCGTCGGCCGGCGCGACAGGATATGTTCGAACGCGCTGGTCACGAACCCGTCGGCCTCTTTCGTCGTGCCGGCAATCGATCGAGCCAGGATGCGAGCGTGCTTGAGCGACACTTCGCTGTTCAAGAGCGCTAACGCTTGCTGCGGGACAATGGAATGTTGTCGTTCGTAGCATTCCGTCACATTGGCGGCATCGAAGAGACGCAAGAACTCCATCTGCTTCTCGGCCGCGTGCCGGAAGTACATACTTCGCCGGGGCACGACGAGCCCCTGAGGATAGTCGATATCCGGCCCGCCACGCGTCAGATCGAGTTTGCCGGCCACGTGGAACAGGCAATCGCGCACCGCCTCGGCTTCCAAGCGATGCGGCGGATAGCGCCATAGGTATTTGTTATCTCGGTCAATCTGCGTATTCGCCGTCTCCGGCGTCGACGCCTGCCGATACGTCGCGCTCGTGACTATCAATCGGTGGATACGCTTCATCTTCCAATTGCCAATCTCCCCCTCTTCCTTTCTCCCCTTCTCCTCCTCTATCCCCATCAACTCGGCAGCCAGCCAGTCGAGCAACGCCGGGTGCGACGGCGCTCGTCCGTTGTGCCCGAAGTCGAAAACGCTCGGCACGATCGCCTGGCCGAAATGCCGCAGCCAAATGTGATTGACCGCGACGCGGGCCGTGCGAGGATTTTGGGCATCGGCGAGCCACTTGGCGAACGCCAGACGACGGCCCGTGCTCTCCGTCGGGTAAGAATTCGCTAATGGTCCCTTGCCCTTTCCCTTGTAGATGGGTTCGTCCGCCTTCGGCACGTTCACACGCTCGATCTTCGGAAACCTGCCGCCCAGCGCCTCGGGCACGCCGGGCACGATCTTCTTGTTCTTATCAGGCGTGCGATCGTCGCCGCGAATGAAGAATAGCGTCGGCGCCGCGAGATCTTTGTCATACGCGCGGACCAGCCCGTTCTTCTTAACATCCGGTTCGCCGGGGTATTTGTCGGTTCGCACGTGGTGCGGCTCAAAGATGGCGCGAACTTGATAGTATTCCGCCTGCTGAATCGGATCGAACATGTGATCATGGCAACGGGCACAGCCGAGCGTTACGCCCTGGAAGGCCTGAAATGTGTGCTCTACCGTGTCCTGCATCCATTTCTCCCGGCTCAGCAGCTTGAAGTTGCGAACCAGGTAGCCGGTCGCTACGAGCACTTGTGGATCGGTCGGCGCCAGCTCGTCGCCGGCGAACATCTCCAGGACCATGCGATCGTAGCCCCTGTCGGCATTGAGCGAGTCGATGATCCAATCGCGCCAGTGCCAGATGAACGGCTGACTGTCGCGGACTTGAGCGCCGTAGCCTGCCCAATCGCTGTAACGCCAAACGTCCATCCAGTGCCGACCCCAGCGCTCGCCGTACTGCGGGCGATTGAGCAAGTCGTCAACGACCTTCTCGAACGCATTCGGCGACGTGTCGGCGAGGAACGCGCGCAACTCGCTCGGCGTTGGCGGCAGGCCGATCAGGTCGAGGTAAACTCGCCGCAACAACACCTCGCGCGGCGCCTCCGAACGAGGCTTTAGCCCCAAGGCGACATGCTCGGCGGCAATGAAGGCGTCGATCGGATTGCGGACCCATGCGCCAGCGACCTTCGGAACCGCGGGACGACGAACGACCTCGAATGGCCGCCACGGGTAGCTCTTGCGAAAGCGTGCAAAGTCAGCGATCTTCGATTTGGCGCCGGCGAGGTCTTT
This sequence comes from Planctomycetota bacterium, assembly GCA_016872605.1. Classification (GTDB taxonomy): domain Bacteria; phylum Planctomycetota; class Planctomycetia; order Gemmatales; family Gemmataceae; genus SIAQ01. The sequence goes on along the minus strand of VGZI01000121.1, from coordinate 1,122 downwards.
GTCGCTGGGCCGATCGGCCTTGTCGCCCGGTCCGTGGCCGATGAGGATTTCCAGCAGATTGCTGACGCCGTCGCCGTCGGAGTCTTCGTCAAGGATGGCGTCGAGCCGGGCGTCGATGCCGGTCGGCTTGCCGGCCTTGCGCAGCTCGGCTTTGACCGCTTTGAGCCGAAGCCCGAAGGCATTGTGCGGCTTGTCGGTTTCGTCGTCGCTCTTCTTGTCCTTCGGGTCAGGCAAATGGCACGTCGTGCAAGCGTGCAGGTTCTTTGGCAAATGCGCCCCGAAATACTGTGCGAGCGCCTGCTTATATGCCGGCCGGGCGGAGACCGGCAACGCGGCGAACAGCAAGGCTGCGAAGGCGAGAAGTAAACGCATGATCGGGTTCCTGCGAAGTCGTCAGAGCCTGAAAGGTACGCGAAGGATGCGCCAAATATCGTTCACGCTTCATGCTCTGACCTGGTTCGTTTTCGTGCGAGCTTCTTGACGAATGCAGCGTGTTCCGGCGTTTGCAGACCCTGTTGCAACACGGCAAGCACCGTGGCGGCATCGGCGGCCAGCATTGCCTCGCCGTCGAGCCAAAGGCCCGGGAAAACGCGCGATTTCCAGATCGTCCCTGCGCTGGGAGCGAGGAGATTGAATCCGGCATTCGTGAGCCGATGCCAGCGGATTTCTTTCTCGTGCAGCAGGATGGCGATGTACTCTTGGACGCCGGCCCGTTCGTAGAGTTCGAGTTTTTGATTGAGATCGTAGGATGCGCTGCTGACAGACACCTCGGCGATCAATTCGGGGCTGCCGAAGACGTACTTGCCTTGGTTGCCCGATTGGCCGCCGTGCTCGGGGAGAATGCGGAGATAGTCGCCGGGTTGCGGCGCTTCGTCATCGTCCATCAGGGTGGTCGCGTTCGACCCGCCTTCCGTGCCTTGTGTATGCACCTGGTAGTACCACAGCCAACCGGATACGCCATTATCCGTTACACCGTACTGACGCGTCAACGGTGAAGGCATGTAGACCACTCCGCCGATCAACTCGGCAAATTTGATCTCCGGATGTTGCTTCCAGATGCGCAGGAACCGCTCGCGCGTGAGCCGATCGCCGGCCTGAAGGGGGGGCGCGTCATCGAGGGTG
>VGZI01000120.1 GCA_016872605.1 Planctomycetota bacterium | reverse complement strand
GAGAAATCGGCGGGACGTAGAATAGGCCGGCCAAGACGCTTGTCCCCATGAAACGCCGCGAGCGTGGAGAACGCGGAGATATTTCCGGTCGTGCTCTCCGCGTTCTCCGCGCTCGCGGCGCTTCAAACTTCCAACTGAATGTGAGATCAGGAAGAATGGATAAGTTGCTGTTTTGGCAAAGAATGCGATAGGAGATCGTAGCGAGGTCTGATAAAATGGGCAAAAGGGCGAACCTGAGTGGTCGCCCAGTCTCATCAGCCAGGACATGGCCGGAGGCCGACGAATGGATGCACTGTCCAGCTTTTTGGATGCACTCAAGAAAAGCAAGCACGTCCTGGGGCATCTTCGCGGTTTGTTGCACATCCTCATTGGCCGCAGCATCACGCGCATCGATGACGGCACAGTAATTTCCAAAGGTTTGACGTGGCGCGAAGCGGCGAGCTTGCTCAAGAAGGCTCGCTGGGATCCGGAAATGGTGCGCGAACTCGGATTGGATCCCGACGCCCTCCCGCCGCGCGATCGCCAGCGCTACTGGTACATGGCCATCGCCCACGCCAAGGTCGATAGCCCCGAAGCGATCGGTGCCGGCAATCGGCTCGTCGATCTGCTGCGTCAGCTGGGTTACGCGGTGAAGTGACCTTTGGACTGCGGTGGCTTGACACCGCATTGTTAATTTGTTTGGAACGATCCGAGACGCGGGGGTTCCGCGAAAAAAAAGAAAGCGGCGTCGAGCCGCCGCAGTCCACAGCTGCGCTTCGTAATTCGTGGTTCACAAATCCTGACTATCGCTTCAATCCAGGATTTCGACTGTCTTTACCCGAAACGTGGCGGAGGCGGTGCGGTTCGCCGGCGGTACGAGCACGCCGGTGACGCGGACCAACTTGCCGTCTTCGAGCCGGCTCACGTCGGCGCCGCCTTCCAGCACGACCACGCCGCCGTAGGCGTCTTCCTGAGCGACATGCCCGAAGCGCAGCCGCGGCACCTTGCGGTACACTTCCACCTGGCCGGTGATCGTTCGATACGCTTCGTCGGCGCCGAAAACGATCTCGGCATTCGGCGCGGGAAGCGCTGGATCTTTTTTGGTCACGGGTCGGGGATCAACGAGTTCCGGCAGCGGCGCGGCAACGCGACGAATCGGCTCGCCCATCGGCATCGGCTTGGCCCCGCGATCCCCTTTCGTCTCGCGTGCCACGATCACTTGGTCCTGCCCGTCTACATTCGTTTTCCCGGTCGGGGCATCCTTGGTTACGATCACCGGTTTGTCCGCCGCAGACGCACCGTCCACGCGCACGTGCGTCGTTTCGGCAACGACAATTCGCTTCGCGGCATCCCCCCGAGCCAGAAGCGGGCGCTTGGCGGGGACTGAGGCGACCCTAGGATTTTGCAGAGTACCGCAGCCAGCCAATACGGTGACACTGACAAAGCCGATAATCGAGCACCAAAGTGTTGCGCGCATGATATGCCTCGAGTCATTTGCACGACCGCTGGCCGGGCGGCTGCGGCTTCCACGGATCTATGGCGAGTTATGGTGAATATCGACAGAATTCCTGCCGAACATGAGGATTCTTCAGGTTATGGCAAAGATACTAAAAGAACGGAGGATGCCGGAGATGCAAAAGCCCCGGCCTGTGGCCAGGCGTGGGCCGATTGTGTAAACGAACCATGAAGAGGAGAACGACATGCTCGGATTCGCCATTGTCGGTTGCGGAATGATCGCTCGGTTTCATGCCCGAGCCCTCGCGGACGTTCCGAACACCAAGGTGACGGCGCTCGTGAGCCGCAGCGCCGCCAGCGCGCAGAAGATGAAAGACGAACTGAAGCTGTCCTGCGATATCGCCACCGACCTGGACACGGCGCTCAAGCGCGAGGACGTCGACGTTGTCATCATCACCACGCCATCGGGCGCCCACATGGAGCCGGCGGTTGCCTCGGCCAACGCCGGGAAGCATGTCGTCGTCGAGAAGCCGCTCGAAATCACGCTGGAGCGCTGCGATCGCATCATCGAGGCGTGCGCGAAAAACAAGGTGCAACTTTGCACCATCTTCCCGTCACGCTTCGGCGACGCCGCCATGGAGCTGCACAAGGCCGTCGGCGCCGGTCGCTTCGGCCGACTGACCCTCGGCGAGACGACGTGCAAGTGGTGGCGCGAGCAATCGTACTACGACCTGGGCGGCTGGAAAGGAACACAAGCCCTCGACGGCGGCGGCGCCCTCATGAACCAGGCGATCCACAATGTCGATCTCTTGCTCTGGATGATGGGGGATGTGACGCACATCATGGGCTTTACCACCATGCTCGCCCACGAGCGGATCGAAGTCGAAGACACTGCCGTCGCCTGCTTGCGCTTCAAGAGCGGCGCCCTCGGCGTCATTCAAGCGACCACCAGCATCTGGCCCGGCTTGCCCAAGACCATCGCGGTGCACGGCGATCAGGGCAGCGTCGTCATCGAACAGGATGATCTATTGCGCTGGGACTTCAAATCAGCAAAAGCGGAGGACGACGCGATCCGCCAGCGCTTCGCGCAGAAGGTCGGCGCTTCCGGCGGATCGAGCAATCCCGCGTCGATCTCGCACATCGGGCACGCCCGGCAACTCGCCGATTTTGTCAGCGCCATTCAAACCGGCCGAGCCCCCCTCGTCGATGGCCGCGAAGGCCGCAAAGCCGTCGAAGTGATCCTCGGCATCTACGCTTCCAATCGCACGGGCAAATGCGTGGCGATTCCGTGAAGCGATTGCCACGACGCACTTGCTGCTTGACGTGATGCCCGTCGTGGCGGACAATACCTTTCTGGGCGGCTCCGTCCTGGCGCGACACCATCCCTCCTCGAGGACTTTCTCATGCTCGCTTCCTTGGTCCATAGGCGTTCGCTCATGGCCTTGCTGATCGCTTTCATCCTGACGACGACGCCCGCAAGCGCCGACGAGGTGGATTATCTGCCCAATGGGACGTTCATCCTTTACTCGCTCGATGTCGCCGCGGGGATGAAGAGCAAGCTCTATAAGGAAATGACCACGAAGATCAAAGACTTTGAGCGAGGCCTTGGCGAGATGCATGGCCAGATCGGCATCGAGCCGAAGAACATCTCGCGCTTGCTCGCCGGGGCCGCGTCGTTCGGCCATCCGGAAGAGAACATGATCGTCGTCACGACGATCAAACCGGTGACCGCTGCCGACATCAAGGCCGCCAAAAAGCCGTTCCCGTTCTTCAAGAACTACAAGATCACCGAATCGAAGATCGGCAAATACTCCGTATACGAGGAAAGCTACACCTTCGACTTCGGGTTTGACCCAAAGGACAAGGACGGACAAGATGCCAAAATTCAGAAAGGACAAGTCTTTTGCGTCGCCGAGGAGAACGTCGTGTTGTTTTCGCGCATGGAGTCGATGAAGAAGATTCTCGAAGGCAACCGCAAGCCGAAGTTCAGCTCTGGCGTCGCAGCGGGTCTCAAAGAGGTCGGTTTGAAAGCGTCGTTGACCGTGCTGTTGGATCTCGAAGCTATGCCCGAACGCGAACGCAAGGAAGCGGCACGCGGGCTCGCCCGGGAGATCCCCGGCGCCGCCGAGGCATTCGAAACCTTTAAATTCCTTACGCTCCAGGGCAACGCCCCCGACAAGGTTTCCCTCGTCGGCACGCTGGCCTGCAAAGACGCCGACAGCGCCGCCAATGCCGTCAAGCTGGCCAAGATCGGGCTCGGCAACATCAAGGAAAAAATCAAAAAGTTTGATCCGAACATTCCCAAGAGCGATCAGGAACTGCTGGTAGAACTCGGCAAGCTCATTGACTCCATCAAACTGTCGTCCGTGGGCGCCCAAGCGCGAGGGGAATTCCAAGTAGAAGCGCGTACGGCCATCGCGATGGTCGAAGCCCTTACGGGCCGCCCCAATGTTGGCACACCGCCTGTCATAGAATTCAAGAAATTCGACGACGAGAAAAAGTAAATACACGCTTTATGAAGAACGCCGCCGGCCTCGGCGTCTAGAGCTGAAAACACGGCTCGGAGCCTGAAGCGACGGCTTCGGCAGCCTTCGCTAACGCATCAGGCTCTGATCCATAAAGGAAAACCCCATGAACCGACTCGTTGCGCTCGTAGCCCTCCTCGCTTTCGCCGCCGACGCTTCCGCCGACAACTGGCCGGCCTGGCGCGGCCCCACCGGGCAGGGCTACTGCTTCGAAAAAGACGTCCCCATGAAATGGAGCCCCACCGAGAACGTCAAATGGAAGATCAAGCTCCCCTACGGCGGCAACTCGACTCCCGTCGTCTGGAACGATCGGGTATTCCTCACCATTGCGAACAAGGGCGGTACCTTGCGCTCCCTCATGTGCCTCGACCGTGCCGACGGCAAGGAACTCTGGAAGAAAGACATCAATTACCCAGAGAAAGAACAAAACTGGACGCAAGACTGGTACGGCAACGCTTCGCCCACCACCGACGGCGAACGCGTCGTCGTCTCGCTCGGCTCGGCCGGCATGTACTGCTACGACTTCAAAGGCAACGAACTCTGGAAACGCACCGACCTGGGCAAATGGCAGCATAACTTCGGCAACGCGTCCTCCCCAGTCCTCTATCACGACCTCTGCATCCTCCTGTGCGGCCCCAACAACGGCAAAGGCGGAAACCAACTCCTCGCCGTCAACAAGAAAACCGGCGTTACCGTCTGGAAGGTCGACGAAAAGTTCACCTCCTGGGGCACGCCGATCATCGTCCAAATCGACGGCAAGGACCAACTCCTCTACAGCCCCGCCTATCAACTCAAGAGCGTTGATCCGAAGACCGGCACGGAGAACTGGGTCTGCGAAGGCCTCATGGAATACGTCTACACCTCGCCGCTCTATAGCCCCGAACACAAGATCGCCGTCGCCATGTCCGGCTACCAGAAATCAGCGCTGGCTGTCAAAATCACCGGCTCCGCGAAATACACCAAGTCCGACCTGCTTTGGCATCACCCCAGCAACGACCAGCGCGTCGGCTCCGGCATCATCGTCGGCGACCACGTCTATATCTACGAAGAAAACGGCGGCGCCATCTCGCAGCCCATCGGCCCAAAATGCTTTGACCTGAAAACCGGCAAGGAACTTTGGAAACTCGAAAAGAGATTCAGCGGCTCCAACTGGGGCTCCATGGTCCACGTCGACGGCAAGCTCTACGTCTTCACGCGCGACTGCACCACCTACATCTTCAAAGCCAGCCCCAAACTCGAACTCCTCGCCACCAACAAGCTCGATAAAGGCGAATCCACCAACTCCTCGCCGGCGATCTCCAACGGCGAGATTTTCCTGCGCACCAACCGGGCTTTGTGGTGCATCAGCGAGAAAAAGTGACGAGCGCCCTTCTTCGTTTAGCGTTCGCGCGGCGCCGCGCGAACGCTAAACAAATGTCACGACCGTTCACGCCCCGTGGTAGTCGATTTCCTTCACCTCCAGCGCGTGCTTCTGGATGAAGTCGCGCCTTGGTTCCACCTTTTCACCCATCAGCGTGCGGAAGAGCTCGTCGGCTTTCAATGCGTCGTCGAGCTTCACCCGCAGCAGCGTGCGCTTGGCGGGGTCGAGGGTTGTCTCCCAGAGTTCCGAGCCGTCCATTTCGCCGAGGCCCTTGAAGCGGACGATCTTGATGCCGCGTTCGCCGAGCCGGCGAATGTCTGTAACCAGATCGCGCAAATGGGCGAGGACTTGCTGTTTGCCTTCGTAGTCGAGGAAGAAGCGCGGCGCCGGTTCGCGGCCGGCGATGCGCGGCAGCGGCAGCAAATCGCCGGGCTGCAACGCGAAACCCCTTAGCTTCTCCAGCCCGCGATTGACTGCCTTCGCCTCGTGCAACTCGAGCACCGAAAACGCCTCGGCCGCTTCTCCGTTTCGCGCCTCCTCGTCGGCAACCACGAGCTGACCGCCCTTCTTCAAATGCTCGGCACGAAACGCGTCGACCTCCTCCGAATTGAAGAACCAATGCTCATGATTGCCCAGCATCACGCGATAGGTCGGCAAACGGCCATCCTTGATCCGGCCAAAGAGCGTTGCGATGTTCAGCCCGCGCCGCTCCAAGATCGTCAGCGATTGCTCCAGCTCGCTCAGAACATCCATCAACGCCTTCAGACGCGGGCCCTCGAAGACTGCGGTCGCTGACGCTCCCGGCTCGCCAATCAGCAGCTTCGTTCCTTCGGTGCCGCGTTCGAGCAGTTCCTTGCCCATCTCGTCGAGCGTCTGCACGTAGCGCGTGTGCTTCTTCTGCTCGACCTTGAAGAGCGGCGGGCGAGCGACCCAGACGTGGCCCTTCTCGATCAAGGGGCGCATCTGGCGGTAAAAGAAAGTTAACAAGAGAGTACGAATGTGCTGCCCGTCGACGTCGGCGTCGGTGAGGAGGATGACGCGTCCGTAGCGGAGGCCTTCGAGGTCTTCGGTGTTGCCGATGTCGATGCCGATGGCGCTGATGAGCGAGACGAGCTCTTCATTGGCGAGGACTTTTTCGAGGCGAGCTTTCTCGACGTTGAGGACCTTGCCGCGCAACGGGAGGATCGCTTGAAAATGGCGATTGCGTCCATTGTCGGCCGACCCGCCGGCGGACCCGCCTTCGACGAGGAAGAGCTCGGATTCATCGCGGTCGCGGGTGGTGCAGTCCATGAGCTTGCCGGGCAACCCGCCGCCAGCCAGGATGTTCTTGCGGTCCTTCATGGCCTTCTTGGCCTTGGTGGCCGCCTCCCGCGCCTGGGCGGCGACGATCACCTTGTTCATGATCTTCTTGGATTCCTTGGGATTCTCTTCCAGGAACTTGGTGAGATACTCGTAGACCACACTCGAGACGATGCCGTCGACTTCCGGATTGTTGAGGCGAATCTTGGTCTGCGATTCGAACTGCGGCTCCGGCACGGCGATGGAGACGACAGCGGTGAGCCCTTCGCGGTAGTCCTCGCCGGTCGGCGTGATGTCCTTGAACAGGTTCTCTTTTTCGCCATAGGCGGTCAGAGCGCGAGTGATGGCGGTGCGGAAGCCCGATTGATGCGTGCCGCCGCCCGGGTTGTGCGCGTTGTTGGCGTAGTAGCGCGAACGTTCTTCTTCACCCGTGGTGTACTGAAAGGCTGCCTCCACCTTCACGTCGTCGACCGTTCGATCGACATACAGCACTTTGTGTACATTGTCCTCTGTGCGGTTGAGATATTCGACGAACTCCGCGACGCCCCCCTCGGCATGAAACGTGTCTTCTTTGCCGGTCTTTTCGTCCGTGAGCTTGATTGCGAGCCCCTTGTTGAGATACGCGAGCTCGCGCAAGCGATCTTCGAGGGCGTCGTAGCTGAAGGTAGCGTCCTTGAAGATTTCGGGGTCCGGCTTGAAGGTGATCTTGGTGCCAGTGCGGTTATTGGGGGCAACGCCGATCTCCTTGACTTCGGTGATGGCGGGGCCGCGGGCATACTCTTGCTGATAGACCTTGCCGTTGCGGCGGACCTCGGCCTCGGCCCATTCGGAGAGGGCGGTGACGGCCTTGGCGCCGATGCCGTGAAGGCCAGCCGATGTCTTGTAGGTGCGCTTATCAAACTTGGCGCCGGCGCCAACAGTGGTGAGGACGACTTCGAGCGTCGGCCGACCGACCTGCGGATGGACCTCGACGGGAATGCCGCGGCCATCGTCGGCGACGCTGAGACTGCCGTCGACGTTGATTGTCACATGCACGTTCTTGCAATAGCCGGCGAGCGCCTCGTCGACGCTGTTGTAGACGAGCTCGTAGACGAGATGATGCAGCCCCTTGCTCGAGGTATCGCCGATGTACATGCCGGGGCGAGCGCGAATATGGGCGGCGTCGCGCAAGACATTGACGTTTTCCGATTCGTAGTTGCCGTTGGTCGCTGCCGTATTGGCTTCGTCACTCATGAATAGGTCCTTATTCGGATCTTCGTCTAGTGTCCGCGCGCCGCCGGGCGAACGCTGAACGAAGGATAGTGTGTCAGAATTTCCCGACCTTGAATCGTAGTTCTTTGATCGATTCGCTGGACAATTTGGCGCGTAGCGCTTCCAGCAATCGTCGCTTGTGGTAGCCCTTCAACTCCTGCACCAGCACCGCACTGTCGACCTCCACCTCAAAGATGCCTCGCTTCAGACCCAGGACGCGCGTGTGGCGATCGTACTCCGGGCCGACCGCGTCGCTCCAGGCTCGCTCAAGGTGCAATCGGCCCTGCCGCCGACCCCAGCCGCGCGACACAAACAGGCGCGCAAGGACTTCCTTGATCGGCTCGGGATCGGGTTCGGGTTGGTGTATGCGTGGGGCCATGTTGCGGTAGCCGCTTGCGTTTAGCGTTCAGTAGGCGCCATGCGAACGCTAAACGCAAGCCGTCCTATTTCGTCTCCACCAGAGGCACCAGGACATAAAGATAGTTCGGCTCATGCCGAAAGACCGCGGGGGCGGCGCTATCGTTCATGTCGACGATCAGCGGCGTGTCCGGCTCAAGGACGCGCAACATGTCGTTCAGGAACTTGGGATCGAAACTTATCTCCAGACCCTTGCCGTCATAGTCGATCGGCAACTCGACGCGCGATTGTCCCGATTCGGCGCCTTGCGCTCGCAGTGTCAGCTTTTTCTTGGCGAACTGAAAGCGAACGCGTTTGCTTTCGTCGTCGGTCATGATCGCCGCCTGACGCACTGCGATGTTGAACGGGCCGACCGTCAACGGCACCCGGTGCGTATGCTTGCTCGGAATGACTTGCTTGTAGTTCGGAAAGCGGCCTTCGACGAGCCGACTATAAATCATGGCTCGATCGGTTTTCATCAGGACCTCGTTCTGGCGAAAGGCAATACGAATGATTTCACCGGGGTCGGTAAGATTGCGTTCCAAGAGGCTCATCGCTTTGGCCGGCACGACCGGCGATTGGCCTTTTGTCGAGTGGCCGCCGTGCGGTTTGGCAGGACCGGTCATCATGGCGAGGCGTCGGCCATCGGTTGCGATCAGCGACGCTTTCTCGTCCTCTAACTCCCAGAGCACGCCAGTGGTCGCGCCGAAACGCACTTGGCCTTCGGTCGCCGCGGCAAAGACCGTACGCTTGATCATCTCGCGCAACACGCCAGCGGCGATCTCATGGTACTTCTCCTCCGCAAACGCCGGCACATCCGGAAACGCCGCCGGGTCTTCGTTCGGCATGTCAAACTCGTTGGTGTCCCCTTTCACGACACACTTGTCGGGACTCGCTTCGATCGTCATTTCTTCATCGGTCGCTTCGCGCAAGATGGCAATCAATCGAGCCGTTGGCAACAAGGCACTGCCTGGTTCGTCCACGTTGATGCCTCGAACCTCGAGCCGTATGCCCAGTTCGAGATCGGTCGCCATGAGCGTGCAGCGATCCTCATCGACGATCGCCTTGATATTGCGCAGTACCGGCTTGACATCACGTGGTGCGATGGCAACGGCGGCGAGTTGACATGCAGCGAGAAGCCCCTCACGATGGCATCGAATCTTCATGCGGTAGATCCTTTACTTATTACTGTTCAATTGAAATACAGTCGTAGTAGAAATGTCATTGACCTTCCTGCAAATCATGTGCTCCGAAAACTCACAACGTCTTGCTGCGAACGACATTCGGCATCCAATCGTGCTGGGGAAAACGTTTTGGTGAGCGTCGCGTTTCATGTTGATAGCCGTTGACAACTCTGCAACCTCTCGAGACGATCAAGGACAATCACTTGATTCTGATTCCGTACTGCCAAGGGATGACAAAGTCGGCAACACGTTTTCCCCTGTGTCAGGCAAGCTCGGCAAACAGATGCCGTATGGCGCCGGAGAGCTTCGCATCGGCTTTCATGGCGGCCTCGACTTTGCGGCAGGCGTGTTGGACCGTCTTGTGGTCGCGGCCGCCGAAGTACTCGCCGATCTTCTTCAGGGTTAGCCGCGTCAGCTGCCGGGCCAGGTACATGCTGACTTGGCGAGGCAAGACAACGCTACGTGATCGGCGCGGCGAGCGCATCTGCTTGGGCGCAACATCAAAGTAGCCGCCGACATGCTCAGCGATGCGTTCGACGGCGGGAGCATTCGCTTCCATCTGGGCGCGAAAATGGGCTTGTACGTCCGCGAACTTCAGCGGTTGCCGCTGCAGCCCCTGCAACACCTTCAGCTGGCGAACGGCGCCGACGAGTTCGCGACCGCCTCCGGTCAATGCGTCCGCAAGCCAATCCATTATCTCCGGCGCGACACCGCTGAGCCTGGCATGCTGCGCCAATGCTCTGAGCACGCGCAATCGGGTTGGCTTCTGCATCGGGGCGACGCCGATCACCAGGCCACCAGCGAGGCGATTCGCAAGTCGTTGCGCGATCCGAACGCCCCGATGCTCTAACCGCCCCGGTCCTCGATTGGCAGTAAACACCATCGTCAGACCAAGCCGATGACGTTCATCCATGATTCGCACCAACAATTCCACATAGCGTGTCGGAAGGTGTTGCAGATCCTCAACGATCAGAACACTGACGTCGGCTAGATCTTCGACGCTCTCAAGCTCGGCGAAATCGTTGGCGGACAATCGTAACGTCGCGATGCCGGCGTTGCGCATCTCGGCCTCGAGAAGGGAGAGCAGAGTTGTCTTGCCGCACCCGCCCGGTCCATGCACATAGAGTGGATTCGGGAAAGATTCGTCCGTTCCCGCGTGCAAAGCAAACAAAAGATCCTGGATCGCCGCCAGCGCGGGACGATTTTCTGGGGTAGCCAGGAACGGCGGCGGGCTGACCTTGGTCATCTCAACGACCTTGCGCGGTTGCGTTCATGCAATGGTTCGCCACTCGGTTATTGTACCGAAAAAAGCGCCATGCGGAAAGCCAGCCAGGTTGCTCTAAATGCTTGAAAAACAAAGGTTTGTGATCAACCGATTGAGCCATCTTCGGCGTCATGAGCCTGTCGTAACCTATTCACACATTGAACGATACGGCGAGCCGCTTCATCGATGTCGGCGACGCGCAAAAGTGGGCTCAAACTGAAGCGCATCGCTGAATGTAGAATGTCGCCGGTCTTGTGCATCGCTTGAAGCACCGGCGAGGGCAGAAGTGAACCGGAGGAACACGCCGACCCCGTCGAGCACGCGACGCCGGCGATGTCCAGGTTCATCAAAAGGGCGTCGGCTTTGCAACCGGGGAACGAGAGATTAAGCGTGCCAGGCAGGCCGCCCTCTACAGGTCCGTTCACCATCACCGGCGCGGCGTGTTCGCGTAGGGCGGCGAGAAAGCGCTGGCGAAGATCGAGCAGACGTGCCTGATGCTCATCGAGCTTGCGCAGCGACCATTCAAGGGCCGTAGCCATGCCGACGGCAAGGGCGACAGGTTCCGTGCCCGGACGCTGCCCATGCTGTTGATGTCCGCCGAAGTGGAGGGGGTGCAGCTTGACGCCTCGGCGAACGAGAAGCGCGCCGATGCCCTTAGGTCCGTGAAACTTGTGGGCGCTGATGGTCACGGTCGTCACGCCGAGGTTGCGAAACGAGATCGGCATCTTGCCCGCCGCCGCCGCCGCATCGCAATGAACCGCCGCGCGCCCGTTCCCGTTTACGCTTAGCGCTCGCAGCAGGCTTTCAATCGGCTGTATCGCGCCGGTTTCGTGATTGGCCAGCATGATCGCGATAAGTCGCGTGTCCTCATGGAAGCGCACCTTGCCGACGTCGAGCACGCCATCGGGCGTCACCGCCAGGTACGTGATGGCATTGCCGCGCCGATAGAGTTCGTTGATCGGCTCCAGTACGCTCGGATGTTCGAGGAAGCTGGTGACCAGGCGCGCCGGCGTCGGAGCAGCCAGGCCGAACATGGCAACGTTGTTCGCTTCGGTGGCCCCGCTGGTGAACACGACTTCGTCCGGCTGCGCCTCCAGGAGGACGGCGATTTTTTCGCGGGCATCTTCGAGGGCTTTTCTGGCTTGGCGCCCAAAGACGTGGCTGCTGGCGGGATTGCCGAAGCGTTCGCAAAGAAAGGGCCGCATTGCTTCCAGCGCTTCCGGAAGCAACGGCGTGCTGGCGTTGTTGTCGAGGTAGATGAGGTTCATGGTCGCAGTTCAGCCGACGGGTCGCGCAGGGGACGGACCCTGCGAGATCCCACGGTCATCTTACTGCGGTTCGCTGGGCTTTTCTTCGGGGCGTTCGCGAACGAAGAAGAAGTAGATTCCGACGACCAAGCAGGCGCACGTGGTCACGATCCAGAAAACGATGGGTTCCATAGGGTGCCTCTCAGGAATTGAAGGAAATCGGTCCCGATGCGAAAGCGTAGGTCGCGTTATCCACAATGTCAATTATTTCCGAGAGCCGTCGAGCGTGGACGAAAGAACACTGACATCTCCCCATGCAATCTGTGCGATGTGTACAGTTGCGCCAGCTTTCGCTTGCAATTCTTGTTTGTGCAGACTCGCACCAATGGCAAGCCTGGCAAAGCCCGATAACGAAAATGGACCCCTGGTGTCGGCAACCGGGCGGATGTGGGGAGGTAGCGATGAAAACGTCGACTGTCCGCCTTGGGTTGAGCTTGATGATCGTCCTCGGCTTTTGGAGCAACGGCGCACTGGCCCAAGAAGTCTTCGTCGTGCCAAGCATCCCGTACGAACCTGCACGACACGGACCGCCAACGTATCCCTTTGCTCAGCGTGCTCACCCGGCGCCTGCCGACCACTGGCTTCTCCGCGCCGCCAACAACCACGGTGTCGGCTGTAAGACCGATCCGTACATCCCGGCCTGCACCGACTTCCATCACACAATGCGCTTCGCCTTCAGTTCTTGCCGATACTTCTTTGACCAGAAGTGCGAGCCCAACCAATTCTGCGGCGACAAGCACCGCTTGCGACGCTAGTCCACCGCCACAAGTCGGTTGATGAATGTAGGACGGCTCTCCCTAGCCGTCCTGACCATCCGGACGGCTCAGGAGAGTCGTCCAACGATCCATCTTTGCACGTGAGACAGTGCACTCGATTACCGTTCCGCGAAGCCGTGGGGTACTCCGAACTCTGGGGTTCAGAGTGCCTCGCCCTGGGGCTCCCGCTGCAGATACAATTGCTTAATGGAATATCTCCACGAAGGCGGTCTCGACGAGGTCGTCACCGAATCGCAGGCTTGCCGACATGTCGACGCGCTCCTGACGCAGCTTCGGCGTAGTTCACCGCTTCGGCGTGTGCTGCTTCTGCCCCCCGACATGACCCGGCTCCATTCCTGGGCCGGCTTTCTCACTTGCCAGCTGTATGAGCGCCTGCACCGCGATGCCGAGGTCGCTATTCTTCCCGCCGTCGGCACGCATTTGCCGATGACGCCCGCCGAATTGACGCACATGTTCCCCGGTGTGCCGCACAACGTTTTCCATGTCCACGATTGGCGCAATGGCGTCGCGTCCCTTGGGGAAGTGCCAGGGTCGCTGGTTCATCGGCTCTCCGAGGGCAAGCTCGACTTTTCGATCAACGTTGAACTCGATCGCCTTATCGTGGAGCGATCATGGGACGCCATCATCTCGATCGGCCAACTCGTGCCGCACGAGGTCATCGGCATCGCCAATCACGCCAAGAACGTGTTCGTCGGCGCCGGCGGCAGCGACTTGATCAACAAGTCACACTGGCTCGGCGCGGTCCACGGCATCGAGCGCATCATGGGCCGCGCCGACACGCCGGTCCGTGCCGTACTCGACTATGCGAGCGAGCATTTGGGCAAGCACCTGCCGATCGTGTATCTGTTGACAGTGCGAGCTCGGTCGTTCTCCCCTCTCCCCCTGTACTCAGGGGGAGAGGGGCCGGGGGTGAGGGGGTCCGCCTCGCAGGACGCGCACAAAGAAGACCGGGGCGACCTCGTCACGCGCGGCCTCTACGCCGGCGACGATCGCGCTTGTTTCGAGCGCGGCGCGGCCCTGTGCCGCCAAGTGAATCTCGATCGACTGGAGCGAGCACCAAAAAAAGTCGTCGTCTATCTCGATCCGCTTGAATACAAATCGACGTGGCTGGGAAACAAGGCGATCTACCGCACGCGCATGGCCATCGCCGACGCCGGCGAACTTATCGTGCTGGCCCCCGGCGTTCGTACTTTCGGCGAGGATCCGACGATCGACCGCATGATACGGTCCTTCGGCTATCGCGGCACGCCAGCCACGCTTGCCAATGTCAAGGCACATCCCGAATTGACTGCAAACCTCTCCGCCTCGGCGCATCTGATCCACGGCTCCAGCGAAGGCCGATTCACCATCCGCTATTGTCCGGGCCATTTGACTCGGCAAGAGATCGAAGCGGTCGGCTTCGAGTACGGCGATCTGGCGTCGATGATGACGCGCTACGAGCCGAGTCAGCTGCGCGACGGCTGGAACAAGATGCCCGATGGCGAAGAGGTTTACTTCATTTCGAATCCCGCCCTCGGCCTGTGGGGAACCGCGGGTCGATTTGACGACTGAAAACGTTAAGATTCTCATTCTTCGTTTAGCGCCCGCGTGGCGCCATGCGAGCGCCAAACGAAGAACGGCCTAACCCCCATAGATCGTCCGCCCGCCGTCGACCGGCAGGCATACGCCTGTGACAAAGTCGTTGTCGAGGAAGAACTGCACCGCCTGAGCAACGTTCTCGGGCTTGCCTTCGCGTTTGACCAGTGTGCCGTCGATCGCTTCCTGACGTTCGTCGGCGGGCAGATCAGCCGGCAACATTACCGGGCCGGGCAAGATGCAATTCACGCGGACCGCCGGGTTGCGCGTGCCCAGCTCGACGGCGAACATCCGCGTCATCGTCGGAATCGCCCCTTTGGAAAGGAAGTACGCGGCATGATCGAGGTAGGGCCGCTCGATCGCCCAGTCACCGATGGTGACGATGTTTCCGCCCTCGGGTTGCTGGACCATGGCCAGGCCAGCGTGTTGGCAGCACAGAAAAGTGCCGAGCGTGTTGGTGTCGAATGCGTTACGGACGTCGAGCGCGGTGGTGTCTTCGAGCCGTTTCTTGGGCCAAATTGCGGCGCAGTTGACGAGCACATCGAGTCGGCCGAAGTGATCGAGCGTTTGCCGTAGCAGTGATTTGACGGCGGTTTCATCGGCGAGGTCGGCTTGCACGGCAATGACGTCGATGCCTCGGCTTCGGTAGCGGCCAACGGCGTCGTTGGCGTCGTCCGCCGACGTGCGATAGTGGACGACCAGGCGATAGCCGCGCTCGGCCAGTGCGTCGGCGACCGTTGCGCCGATTCGCCGCATTCCGCTGCCAGTGACGAGGGCAACCTTCGGGCTGGTCATCGCGGCGCTCGCTTTCGTGTTTGCTCTACGAATCGTCATCGGCTATGATACGGCGCGTGGCCCGGCGTAGGGACAAGCTGCTGGCTTGTCCCTTGTGAGCCACGGCAACCGAACGCTTCAGGGACAAGCTGGCAGCTTGTCCCTACGGAGGAGCCATCATGCTGCAACGCATCCTTTTGAGTGCTCTGACACTTTTCACCATTGCCAACTTCGCGTCAGCTCAGGCCGCCTGGAAGCCGGCGGCGCCGCGCGACGAGATCAAGCCGCACTTCTCCTTCGACGCCAAGGGTGGACCGAACGCGACCGGTATGCTCACCATCGCTGCCGACAAGCGTGAGGGGCTGCATGGTTGGTGGGAGAAGAGCTTTCCGATCACCGGCGGCAAGTTTTATGAATTCCATGCGCTTCGTTCTGTGAAAAACGTGGAATCGCCGCGCCGCAGCGTCCTTGCGCGAGTGCTTTGGCGCGACGAGAAGGGTCGTCCGGTGCGTGTGGATCCGCCGGATGATGGGCCGGGTGGCCTGCCGACGGCGGAGCCGGAATATCCACTCGATCGCGCGACGATCAAAGGGTGGATGGAAGTGGCGGGGACCTATCGAGCGCCGAGCAAGGCGACGCAGGCGGTGGTCGAGTTGCATCTGCGCTGGTCCGCGGGCGGACGGGTCGATTGGGCCGATGCGCGGCTGACCGAAGTGTCACCGCCTTCGCCGCGCAAAGTGCGGCTGGCGTCGGTGCATTTCATGCCGCGCGGCGGCAAGACGCCGATGGACAACTGCAAGATGTATGAGCCGTTCATCGCTGACGCCGCCAAGCAGAACGCCGACCTCGTCGTGCTGGGCGAGACGATCACGTATGTCGGCCTGGGCAAGACGTTCGCCGACGTGGCCGAGCCGATCCCGGGGCCATCGACCAAGTTCTTTTGCGAGTTGGCCAAGAAGTACAAGATTCACATCGTCGTCGGCCTGGTCGAGCGCGACGGGCATCTGGTCTACAACGTCGCCGTGTTGATTGGGCCGGACGGGCGCATCATCGGCAAGTATCGCAAGGTGTGCATCCCGCGCGGCGAGGTGGACGCCGGCATCGCCGCGGGCAAGGACTATCCCGTCTTCGAGACGCAATTCGGCAAAGTCGGCATGATGGTCTGCTACGACGGCTTCTTCCCCGAGGTCGCGCGCGAGCTGACAAAGAACGGGGCCGAGGTGATCGCCTGGCCGGTCTGGGGCTGCAATCCGCTCTTGGCCGCCGCGCGCGCTTGCGAGAATCACGTCCATCTCGTGAGCAGCACTTACACCGACATCAAGAGCAACTGGACCCTGACGGCGGTGTACGATCACGACGGCAAGCCGATGGCGCGGGCGGAGAAATGGGGCACGGTCATTGTCGCGGAAGTGGACCTGAGTCGGCGCTTCTTCTGGCGCAACAATCTGGGCGATTTCAGGGCGGAGAACGACCGTTCGCGTCCGCTAGCGCTGCCGGAGTTGTCGCGCTAGGTCGAACGTTTAGCCCCGCCTCGTAGAGGTGGACGGGCGATTGTTCCGCGGCGTTCTACGAACGCCGGCTAAACAGGGAACCGGTCCGATGCTGCACATTCTGCGATTATCGATCCCCAACGTTTATCTGCTCACCGGCGAGCGGGCGATCTTGATCGATGCCGGCGGGCCGAGAGATGTGCTGCGCATCCTCGAGTTTCTGAAGGAACTCGGGATTGAAAAAGGCAAGCTGTCGTTGATCCTGTGCACGCACGGGCACTGGGACCACGCGGGCGGCGCGACGCAACTCAAAGCCGCCACGGGAGCGCCCATCGCCGTCCACCGCGCCGACGCCGACAAGGTCCGACGGGGCGACAACGGCATCCTCAAGCCGGCTAACCTTGCCGGCTATTTCGTCCTGCCCTTGCTCAACCTCGGCTATCCGGCCTTCGAACCGGATGTGCTGATCGACGATGAGATCGACCTGAGTTCTTATGGCGTGGCGGCGCGCATCGTCTTCACGCCGGGACATACGCTCGGATCGGTCTCGGTGCTCAGCGCGGATGGGGCGATGATCGTCGGCGATCTGCTGATGGGCGGCTGGTTAGGCGGCTGGCTTTTCCCGACGTGGCCGGGCCTGCACTATGCCGCCGACGATCTCGACCAGATCTACGCCAGCGTGCGCAAGGTACTGGCGCTTGGGCCCAACGTGATCCATCCCGGCCGCGGGACGGTGGTCCGTGTCCTGCTTCCCCGCGTCGAAGGGCCGACGGCGTCCCCCGCACCGCAACCAGTACGCGAAAATCCCTTGCGGGGCACGGACACAATCCTCGTCGTGGACGATGAACCGATGGTTCGTAAGTTTCTCCGGCACTTCCTGAAGGCCTGTGGGTTTACCGTGATGGAAGCCGAAGATGGCGTCGTCGCGGTCGAGTACTTGACCGACCCGACAAAAGAGGTGCGCGCCATCTTGCTCGATCTGACCATGCCGCGCATGGACGGACTGGAAGCGCTCCGCAAGATTCGACGCGACCGGCCCGGCGTGCCCATTCTGATCATGAGCGGCTTCAGCGAACCCGAAACGTCGGGGCGCTTTGCCGGGCTCAACGCCAGCGGGTTCCTGCAAAAGCCGTTCACCACCGCCCAGCTGACCGAGTACCTTCGCTT
>VGZI01000119.1 GCA_016872605.1 Planctomycetota bacterium | reverse complement strand
GTTGGCATCCGTGCCATCGGAATCCTCCACGCGCAAAATTCCGCGCGTGAACGTCAGATTTTCCATAACAGACGCCCAAAGAGTATAAAACCCCCGTGTTTTTTTGCCAACATCGTGTAGGACGACCGAGTTTTGAGAGCCAAAGGCCACAGAATCCGAAGGGTAGGCAAACGAGGACGCGCCATGGGGATGAGTCAGAAGGTGCTGTTTGCATCCACAAAAATGCCGCCGTGGTCGCAAATTGTCGACCACATGAATCGGCGACCAATTTCGTTGCAGTTGCGCATGATCGACGGCGAGCTTGCCCTGCCGGACGAGACTCCTCCGCACGACTGGCGCGAGCTTCGCGTTGGTACACCGGGAGGCATGGTCACGCTCCGGCGCGAGCCCGACGGCGTTTCGCTCGTCGTTTGGGGCAACGCCGATGACACGTTGCAGCGCGACTGGAACGCCCTGGCCGAGGCGTTTCGCGAACTCGCAGGCGAACCGCCGGCATAGGTCATCGTTGACATCCAGGTCCTAACCTTCCACGACGTCTGCAAGCTTGGCGATCGCGACGATTTCAGCACGCATCAGCAGCAGCGACGTACGATTGTGCTTCACTCCCGTCGTAGCGGATTCGGCGACATACCGCTCGCGCGTCGTGTCGGTGTCGCGCAGGTCGTGCAAGTCCGCATCGTGAAGCTCTAGATAATCCGGCGTCACCTTCGTCAGCTTGCCCAGGCAAACAAACGGGCTGCGCAGATCGATGACGACGATTTCGCCGATCAACTCGTCCATAACCGGTTTCCAATTCACATGCCATCGGTAGACTGAAAGAATACTCACCATTTTCCTCGATGAACCGCCAATGTCAACCGTGCCGCTTGCTGCCGCTGATCGCTACTTCGAAGATGCGATGTCGCGACTTTCCCGTTTGCTGGACGGTCAGCGTGACGCGCTCGATCGGGCCGCCGCCTTATGCACCGACGCCATTGCTGCCGACGGGCTGGTGCACCTCTTCGGCTGCGGCCATAGCCGAATGATGTGCGAGGAAATGACACCACGGCAAGGCTGCTATGTGGGTTGGCACACGATCGTCGAACTTGGTTTGACGTTTCACAATCTCATCGTCGGCCCCAATGGGTTGCGCCAGAGCCTACACCTGGAGAAGACGCTTGGATACGCCGAGCAGATTCTGCGCAACTTCGCTTTTGGGCCGAAGGATGTCATGATCGTCATCTCGACGAGCGGGATTCGCGAGGTCATTATCGAGATGGCCGAGGGGGCAAAGCAACGCGGCCTGGCCGTGATCGCATTGCTAAGCACAGCCCACTGCCAACAAGCCAAGCCCGCGCATCCGTCGGGAAAGAAGTTGATGGATGTCGCCGATGTCGTGCTCGACAATGGCGCTCCGATCGGCGATTCGCTTCTGAGTATTGACGGCCCCCTCACCCCCAACCCCTCTCCCCCGAAGGGGCGAGGGGCAAGTCGTACTGGCCCATTCAGCACTGTTGGCGGCGCGATGATTATGAACATGCTGCGCTGCGAAGTCGCCCAGCGGCTCATGGATCGCGGCATCGAACCGGTGTTTCTGCCCAGCCATCAATTCGTCGGCAGCCGCACCGTGGAAGAACAGTTGGAGTACTTTTACGCCCAATACGCGAAGCGCGTCGCGCCGCTATATGAGCGGCAGGGATGAATTCGTTTAGCGTTGGCGCGGCGCCATGCGAACGCCGAACGAAGAAGCGGAATACCATGTCCAATCGATTGCAATCGAAACGCTGCCTGATCGTCGGCGGCACGAGCGGCATCGGGCTGGCGGCGGCGCGGCGCTTTCGTGAGGAAGGCGCTCGGCTCGTCGTTGCCGGACTCACGTCGCCGCCGGACGGCGGTTTCGCCTTTGTTTCGTGCGATGCCTCTTCAGCGTCGCAGGTTGACACGTTAATTGCCGAATCGGTGAACCAACTCGGCGGTCTCGATGTGCTTTACCACGTCGCCGGATCGAGCGGGCGCAAGCATGGCGATGGACCGCTCCACGAATGCACCGACGCGGGCTGGCAAGCGACCATCGACGCGAACCTCACCAGTGCTTTTCTAACCAATCGTGCCGCCGTTCGGCAGTTCTTGGCGCAAGGGACCGGCGGCGTCATTCTCAACATGGCAAGCATTCTGGCGATCGCGCCGTCGCCGCGCTATTTCGACACCATCGCTTACGCAGCGAGCAAGGCCGGCATCATCGCCATGACACGTCAAGCGGCCGCTCGGTATGCCGGTGATCGCATTCGGGTCAATGCGCTTGCGCCAGGACTGATCGACACGCCGATGGCGGCGCGCGCCGTGAACGATCCAGCCATCGTTGAATTCTTGAAGGCGAAACAGCCGCTCGGCCCCGGTCCCGGCACGCCGGAGGACTGCGCTGAAGCTGCCGTTTTTCTCTGCAGCGACGCCGCCCGGTTTATCACCGGCGTCGTCCTGCCCATCGACGGCGGCTGGGGCGTGGTTTAGCTCGCCTTCGAGAGCGCAGCGGTCGCGGCTCTTCCCGCATGTACGAAGCAGGGCAGAACGAAGCTGATATGATTATCCCTGTATGCACACCCGCGAAGAGATCGTCGTTGCCGACCCCCATTTGTTGAAAGAATGCTGCGCCCGCTTGCGAGAATCCGATGTGCTCGGCTTCGACAGCGAGTTTGTCGGCGAGGACACGTACGAGCCAAGCCTCTGCCTCATCCAGATTGCGACAGCGGACGCGCTCTTTCTCATCGATCCACTGACGACCGGGCCACTCGATGCGTTCTGGCAACTTATCGTTGATCCGGCACGCACCGTTGTTGTTCACGCCGGCCGCGAGGAGATTCGGCTCTGTCAACGATTCAGCGGCCAGACGCCGCGGAGCTGGTTCGACCTTCAAGTCGCAGCTGGACTCGTCGGCATGCACTATCCGATGGGCCATGCGTCGCTCGTACACCAGATGCTCGGAATTCAGCTTTCGAAAAAGGAAACGCTGACCGAGTGGCGCCATCGTCCATTGTCGCCGTCACAGATTGATTATGCCTTCGATGATGTGCGATATCTGTTACAGCTTTGGCAACGGCTCGACGGGCATCTCGCCGAGTTGAACCGCCAGGAATGGGCCAAAAAGGAATTCACGCGATTCATCGCCCAAGCGTTGCCGGAGATTTCACGCCCACCGGAAGCCATGGAAAAGTGGCGGAAGCTCAAAGGCATCGGGGCGCTCGATCGAAAACGCCTGGCGATAGTGCGCGAACTGTTTTTGGCGCGCGAAGCGATCGCGGCTCAGCTCAATCGACCACCACGTGTGCTGGTGCGCGATGACCTTTTGATCGAGATTGCAAGGCGTAACCCGAAATCGCCCGGCGAGATTCAATCGATGCGCGGCATGGCCAAGCGCTTTGTGCAACCGCTCTGGGACGCCGTCGAGCGTGCCCGCAAGCTCTCGCCCGACAAATGGCCCGATGTCGTCGAGCGCGACAAGGACCTCCCTCAGGTCGCCCTTGTCGTCGATTTGCTTGGCGCGATCCTTCACGACTTCTGCGCCCGTGAGAAACTGAGCGTGAGTCTGACGGCCACCATGAGCGACCTGAAGGACCTCGTGCGATCGAAAATGTCAAATGAACCGATCGCGGATACGAATATCCTAATAACGGGCTGGCGCAAGGAGGCCGTGCTGCCGCTCCTTCTCGACGTTCTCGAGGGACGACGGGGCGTGCGGATTAAGGACCTGCAAGCGCCGTCGCCGTTCGCGCTGGAATAACAACCCGTGGGGCACGTTTCCAACGTGCTAATGCGAAACGAAGCACGTTTCAAACGTGCCCCACAGACGGTCCATATATTGAACTGCGTCGCCCGCATCATTTCCGGAGATTCATCGTGCCTGT
Source organism: Planctomycetota bacterium (assembly GCA_016872605.1). Lineage (GTDB taxonomy): Bacteria > Planctomycetota > Planctomycetia > Gemmatales > Gemmataceae > SIAQ01. The sequence goes on along the minus strand of VGZI01000119.1, from coordinate 14,136 downwards.
TCTGGAAACACGTGCACTCCGAAAACAGTATGGCGAAATCGAAGCCCTCGCCGGCGTCAGTCTCAAAGTCGATGAGGGCGAAATCTATGGCTTGCTCGGCCAGAACGGCGCCGGCAAGACTACGCTCATCAAAATCATGCTCGGCATCACCGGAGGCTGGGAAGGCGACGCCATGCTCCTGGGCGAAACGGCCGGCACCAGCCACGTTCGCTCTCGCGTTGGCTATCTCCCCGAAGATCACCAGTTCCCCGATTACCACACCGGCTACAGCCTGCTCGACTTCTACGGTGAACTCCTCGGCCTGGCCAGCTCCAGCCGAAGCGAGCTCATTCCGAAAATGCTCGAGCAAGTGGGCATCGCCGATCGCATGGACTACAAGATTCGCACCTACTCCAAAGGCATGAAGCAGCGCCTCGGCATCGCCCAAGCCCTCATGCATCGCCCCGACGTCATCTTCCTCGACGAACCGACCGACGGCGTCGACCCCGTCGGGCGCCGCGATATCCGCGAACTCCTCCTTGACCTCAAGAAACGCGGCAGCACCATCTTCATCAATTCGCACCTCTTGGGCGAAGTCGAACTGATCTGCGACCGCGTCGCGATCCTGATGAAGGGCAAGATCATCCGCGAGGGCGAGATCAAGACGCTCACGCGGCAAGAAGGGCAGTTTCTCATCGGTCTGGCGCCGGGGAAGCACCTTCCAGTCACCGACCTGGCGAGCATGGGCTACGACGTCTCCCCCGTCGAGGACCGTTGGGAGGTGCGCCTGCGCGACGACCAGAACATCGACGCCGTCGTCGATTTCGTCCGCTCGCGCGGATTGAATCTTCGGCACCTTGTCGAGAAGCGGCAAACGCTCGAAGAACTGTTCCTGGAGACGCACGACGGGAATGAGAACAAGCCGGAGAAGCCGCGCGAATCGAAACGCGAACAGTCGGAGAATGTCAAAGTCCTCAAGGCAACGGACGAGGACCGCGCGTCATGAAATACTTCGCCATTCTGAAAGACTCGCTGCGTGAGGCTCTCGACAGCACGGTGCTCCTCGTGCTGTGGGGGCTGTCGACGCTCGTTATCGTGTTTGTGGCGCTGCTGTCCTTTTCGCCGCAACCGGCGGAAGAGACAATGGGTCAGTTCATGGGCCCGGACTCGCGATTTTTCTACGCGATCAACTCCCACAAGCCCGAAGTGATGATGGCGGAGGGAAGTAAGCAGGCTGTGCATCGGCCCGTCAGGTTCAACCTGGAGAAAGTCACGCTACTGCGCGGCGACGCCAACAGTCCAGAGAGCGACTACGAGCTGACCATTACCGCCAAGATCGAGGAAAACGCGGCCAGAAAAAAGATGATGCACGGCGGCATGCCCGAGCCGCCGGACGCGGAGAAGAAAAAGCTGCCTTTACCGACCGATGAACAGATCATCAAATGGGCCCGGTCGCCGTTCGATAGTGCGGACGAGCTCGGTTTACTCAAGTTTGAGAAAATCGAACTCACGGCCAGCGTCGGCGGGTCCAAGACGCTGCGCGTGGTCGTGCTTGGAACGTCCCGTACACATCGCATCTGGGCAAGTCACCCCAACATAGCCGGTTATCCCCTGGAGGGCATCTCCGTGCCGTTGGGCTTCCAACTCTACAATCTGACGTCGACCGTCCTGGCGATCGGCGCCTGGGTGGCCGTGCTCGCGGGCGTCGTGATAACGTCGTTCTTCATCCCCAACATGCTGCGAAAGGGAACGATCGACTTGCTCCTGGTCAAGCCGATCGAACGCTGGATGCTCCTGGTTTACAAGTACATCGGCGGTTTGTCGTTCATCTTCCTCAGCACTGCGTATGCCATCGGCGGAATCTGGCTGGTCCTCGGCATTCGCACGGGGCTTTGGGCGAATGGCGCTCTCGTCATGATTCTGACTATCACGTTCTTTTTCGCAATTCTCTACGCTGTCTCAACGCTCGTCGGTGTCGTCACGCGCAGCACGGTGACAGCGATTATGGTGACCATCGGCGCCTGGTTCTGCTTTTTCGTCATCGGACAGTTCTACACGGTAATGACGACGATCGACCGCGGAGAGAAGATGATGGCCGAGGTCGGCATGGGGAAACCCGAAGAACAGCGCTGGGGGGACGGGTACATTGCCAAGTCGGCGCGTGTCCTGCATTTTGTGACGCCACGCACTGGTGATCTCAACACGCTCAACGACATGCTCGTCTTCACCGATTTCATGACCGGCGATTTGCGCGACATGCCGAAGCTGTACTCGACCGACGTCAACTTCCTCGAGAGCCTGATTGTTTCCACGCTCTGGATCGCCCTCTGCCTCGGGCTGGCATCGCTCTGGTTCACGTACAAAGACTACTGACGATGCCGTTTTCATTCAGCGCACCGGCTGCGCCATGCGAGCGCTAAACGCAAGCGATCCGACGATGTTCCTCCCCGCGGAAAAACCATAAATTCAACGATGAATCGATTGGTTCCCACGGAGGACTCGCCTTGAGCGACGCAGTCTTTCAGCGCTGCATCTTTCCGCACTGCGACGGCGCCCTCGCCGCGGATGACACGTCTTTCACCTGCCCCAAGTGCGGCGGGCTGCTCGATGTCGCCTACGACTGGAACCGCCTGAAGCCCCCCCCTGCCCTGGCTTGGTTCGAGAGCAAATGGGCCGAGCGCAGCAACCCGCTCTCTTTCAGCGGCGTTTGGCGTTTCCGCGAGTTGCTCCCCTTCGCGCCGCCCGACAAGATCATGACCATCGGCGAAGGGCAGACGGTCCTGCAGCGTGCCGACGCCGTCGCGCAATTCGTCGGCATGAACGCGGGCTGTCTGCATCTTCAGTACGAAGGCATGAACCCGTCGGGCAGCTTCAAAGACAACGGCATGACGGCGGCCTTCACGCACGCCCGCATGACCGGGGCAAAACGCGCCGCCTGCGCCTCCACGGGCAACACGAGCGCTTCGCTCGCCGTCTTCTGCTCCGCAACCGGGCTCATGCGAGCGATCATCTTCATCGGCTCCGGCAAGATCAGCTACGGCAAACTCGCCCAGGCTCTGGATCACGGCGCCCTCACCGTCCAAATCACCGGCGACTTCGACGACGCCATGCAGCGCGTGCAGCAAGTTTCCCGTAGGCTCGGCATCTACCTCGTCAACAGCGTCAACCCCTTCCGCCTCGAGGGGCAGAAGACGATCATGTACCGCATCCTCGAAGCGATGCGCTGGGAGGTTCCGGATTGGATCGTCGTTCCGGGCGGCAACCTGGGCAACGTCAGCTCGTTCGGCAAGGCGTTCATCGAGCTGATGGACCTTGGCCTGATCAAACGCCCGCCGCGCCTCGCCGTTATCAATGCCGCGGGGGCGAACACGTTCCATCAACTTTACGAAAAAAACGGGCTGCGCTGGAACGCGGGCCAACCGGACGCCAAGCTCATCGACGGCTACTACCAGAGCCTCGATATGGAGAAGATTCGGGCCGCCACCATCGCCAGCGCCATTGAGATCAATCATCCGGTCAATCTGCACAAGGCGCTGCGGGCGCTCGATCGCTGCGGCGGCGTGGCGCGCGAGGCGACCGATCAAGAGATTCTTGACGCCAAGGCGAAAGTCGGCGCCGGCGGCCTGGGCTGCGAGCCGGCGTCGGCCGCCAGCGTCGCGGGGGCCAAGAAACTCCGCCGCGAAGGCATCATCGCCCCTAGCGATCGCGTGGTCTGCGTCCTAACCGGCCATCAACTGAAGGACCCGACCGCCACCGTCGCCTACCACAGCGCCGACCGCAAGACGTTCGACGACGTCCTCGGCCATCGCGGCGTCCGCCGGGCGACCTTCGCGAATCGTGCTGTACAGGTGCCGAACGATTTGGACGAGATCATCAAGGCGATCGAAGTGTATACTTAACTCCGCCTCTTCGTTTAGCGTTCGCAGGATCCCGCGCAGTGGCGTGGCGCCTCTCCGAGAGATACTGCGAACGCAAAACGCCATCGTTATGTGAGGAACGGACATGGCCACCGCCACGTTGACGCGAAAACGAAAACGCCCGCTACCGGAGTACCCGTTCGGCATTCACTCGAACGGCATCTTGATGTCGCCGGAGGAGTTTGACAAGGCAGATTACGAAGACTTTGACCCGGGTTTCGATTACGAGCTCATCAATGGAGTCCTCGTCGTGTCGCCAATACCAATGCGCCAAGAGACCGATCCGAATGAGGAGTTGGGGCACATGCTCCGAAGTTATCGAGAATCGCATCCGTTCGGAATGGCTCTCGACAAGACATTGCCCGAGCAGTACCTTCGGTGTGGTCGCAATCGCCGCAAGGCCGATCGCGTGGTCTGGGCCGGCTTGGGACGGCTGCCGCGAAAGGGGGAGACGCCGACCATCGCCGTGGAATTCGTGTCGAGCCGAAAGCGTGACCGCGAGTTCGACTACGATACGAAGCGCGAAGAGTACCGCAAAGCCAAGGTGCACGAATACTGGGGCATCGACCGTTTCGAGAGAATCATGACGGTGCACATCATTCACAACGGTTTTCGCAAGAAAGTCGTGACGGCGAAACAAAGCTATCGGACCAAGCTGCTGCCCGGGTTCGAATTGCCGATCGCTCGCTTGTTCGCGCTCGCGGATCAATGGGACGAAGACGAAACTGGCGGAGAGAACGCACAATGAAGACCCTGATCGGTGTCAACGGCGCCTGTGGCCGGATGGGACAACGCATCATCCAGTTGGCGAATGAGGACAAGTCGCTGCAACTCGTTACTGCCGTGGAGTTCCCAGGTCATCCGCTCCAGGGCCAGGACGTCGGCGAAGCGGCGGGGCTCGGTCGGCTCGGCGTGCGCGTCGCGCCCGTCATCCCGCTCGACGTGCATCCCGAGGTCATGATCGACTTCTCGGTCCCCGAGGGGGCGATGAACGTCCTGAAAACGTGCGTCGAACGCCGTATCCCGCTGGTCGTCGCGACCACGGGATTCACCGACGCCGAGAAAGCAGAGATCGAGGGGGCGGCCCATCAGACGGCGATCCTCTTCGCGCCGAACATGAGCTTGGTGGTCAACGTGCTGTTCAAGCTGGTGCGTGACGCCGCCCTGGCGCTCAAGGACAAGGGCTTCGACATCGAAATCATCGAACGCCATCATCGCTTCAAGAAGGATTCGCCGTCCGGCACCGCCCTGCACTTCGCTCGCGTCATCCAGGAGGCAATGGGGGACATGCCGATCCGTCATGGCCGCGAGGGGCTCGTCGGCGAACGGCCGGCGAAAGAGATCGGCATGCACGCTGTCCGCACCGGCGACAACGTCGGCGAGCACACGATCATCTTCAGCACGCTCGGCGAGACGATGGAGCTGGTGCACAAAGGCCACACGCGCGACGCCTACGTCCGCGGCGCCCTGCAAGCCGCCAAGTTCCTCGCCACCAAAGGCCCCGGCCGTTACACCATGAAGGACGTGCTGGGGTTATGATAGATGGTGCAACGAAAATCTCGTCCGCAACTCGGTATGCCACCAGCCGGTGCGCCGATTCGTTGCATGCACACACTCACACCCCCCCCCTTCGGCAATGCAACGCAAATTCTGCCGTCAAAAAACATGGACGGGACGAATCAATCGTAGAGCTTGGTGCAGCACCAGCTGCACCTGCCGGATGTCTTCATTCCTTTTCGATACACATACAGCGGGCTCGTTTCGATCTTGCACCAGCCACAAAATACCGTCGTCTTCCGTATAGATCAATTCCCAGCCGCTGGGGATTTTGCGCAGCCAACCCCAGAAGCCGATGCTGGTGCCGACAGCGATCAGTACGACGCCGGGTACGCGTGCGCCTTCGGCCAGCGCGCACAGCGCAACGCCGATGGCAAGGATTGCCGTGCCCAAGCACATAAGGATCACGGCATAAGCCTCGGAACCGTCCCGTTGTTTCGCTGATGCGAGGATTCGTCTACTTCATCTCATGATCCCTCCCCCGAAACTAGATGATTAGACGAACCCGGCCGAATCGCAGCCGACCTACCGAACGTCCGCAACGCGGGTAACATACTACCCATCACCAATGCCCAGTATCAAATGCTCGCTACCCGGACGGCGACGATGATTCGTACGAGACTAGGCGGATGATCATCGAACGGCACGTGGAGCGATTACGTATCTGGAGCCTCTCATGAAGCTTTTCTTGTTGCTCGCTCTTGCCATTGCCCCGCCGGTTCAGGAAGCCAAGACGGCGGCGGACAAAGTCCTGTTCGAAGAAAAATTCGCCGGCGAGCTTTCCAAGGAATGGGCGTGGGTTCGCGAGGACGCCAAGGCATGGCGCATCGACAAGGACAAAGGCACTCTCGTCTTGCGCAATCTGCCGGGCTACTTACACGCGGGATACAACAACTCACGGAATATTCTCCTGCGGCCGATGCCCAAATCCAACAAGGCGATCGCCATCGAAGTGCATGTCGAGGCGGAGCCGAAGGTGCAGTACGAGCACGCCGGCGTCGTCTGGTATGTCGATGACGACAACTATGTGTCGCTGTTTCAGGAAGTCCTGAAGGGGGAAGTCGAGTTGCAGATGGTGTCCGAGAAAGCGGGCAAGGGAACCTTTCATGTCGCCAAGCACAGCGCAAAGGGAGTGTGGCTTCGCCTCGTCATCGACGGAGTCAAAGCGACGACCCATTTTAAGCCGGCCGACGACGCCGCCTGGAAGACGGTCGGCCAAAGCGCGCTGCCGTCGATGAAAGAGGGTCGAATCGGCGTTATGGCGGGCGGCGCTCCCAAGGATGCCGATCGCTACGTGCGCTTTCGCGGGTTTCGTATTGTTGAGCTTGGGAAGTAGGCGCAGATCTCTAACGCAGAGTGCGCAGAGTACGCGGAGCAAATGAGCAGAAACTCTCCGTGTTCACTGCGTGCTCTGCGTTTCAATATTTGGCTTCGCGTGTTTCCCGCGATCGTTGCAGCGCCCCGGTTCGATTCATATCTTAATCACGTCCGTCCCACCCCCCTGCCCTTTCTTGAGGTCGATTCATGACGCACGCATCGGCACGTACTGCGACGTTGGCACTGTTCACTTTGTGCATCGGTGGTTATGTGATCGCCGACGACTGGCCGGCGTGGCGTGGGCCGGACCGGAGCGGGCATTCGCGCGAGACGGGGCTGCCGACCAAGTGGGACGCCAAGTCGGTGCTGTGGCGGACTCCGCTTCCGGGCGAGGGACAGTCGTCGCCGGTGGTATTCGGCGACCGCATCTTTCTGACCGCATCGCTGGAAAAGGGAAAAAAACGCGTCGTGCTGTGTGTCGATCGGCACAAGGGAAACATCTTATGGCAGGAGACCGCCTGGACCGGTGCCCCCGAGAAGAGTCACAGCATGAACGGCTGGGCCTCCGCCACCTGCGCCACCGACGGCGAACGCGTCGTCGCCTTCTTCGGCAAGGGCGGGCTGCATTGTTACTCGGCTGACGGGAAGAAGCTCTGGTCGCGCACCGATCTGGGTGAGTTCACCGGCCCCTGGGGCACGACGGCCTGTCCGCTTTTCGTCGGCGATCTCGTCGTGCAAAACTGCGATGCCACCAGCAACGCGTATCTGTTGGCGGTCGACAAGAAGTCGGGCAAGAACGTCTGGAAGACGCCGAGGCCCGATCTGCCCAAGGGGGGATGGAGTTCGCCGGTCCTCGTCGATACGGGAAAACGCAAAGAGATCGTGCTCAACGGCGAGGCATTCGTCATCAGCTATGATCCCGCCGACGGCAAGGAGTTGTGGCGCTGCAAGACGTTCGCCGGCCGCGGTGAGCCGACGGTCGCGCCGGGCGACGGGCTTGTGTACGTCATCAACGGCCTGGTCGGCGATATCTATGCGGTAAAACTTGGCGGCTCGGGCAACGTGACCTCAACGCATGTTCAATGGCACACGCCGCGCAAGGGCGGCCGCGATCAGCCGTCGCCGATCGTCATGGGTAAGTTCCTGCTGACCGCGGACATGACCGGCATCGCGACCTGCTATGACGCGGACAACGGCAAGGTGATCTGGAAAGATCGCCTCCCGGACGGCCAGTACACCGCCTCGCCGTTCGCCGCCGGCGGGTTGGTTTACTTCATCAATGAAGCGGGCAAGACGATCGTCGTGGAGCCGGGGCCGAAGTTGAAGGTGGTGGCGACGAATGTGCTGAATACCAAGGGCGAGATTTTCCGCGCGTCGCTCACGCCGGCGCATGGTCGAATCTACGCGCGATCGCAAACGCACCTATACTGCATCGGCAAATGACAAGAGCGTGGGTAATGTCTTAGTTTCATGGAGAACGGTTCCAATCGCGCCGAGAATCTCCGGCACAAACGGAATCGTACCCCACGATACGATACGAGAGTCGATCCTTCGTCCGAATTTCGGAGCTGTGCCATGACTCGCCGTTTGACTGCACTTCTGCTCGTGGTTTTTGCCATGCCTTGCGTCAGCCACGCCGGCGACGCACCGCGGCTGCGCGTTTTCTACACGGGGCATAGCTTCCACATGTTCGTGCCGGCGCGCGTGGTTCTGACAGCCAAGGCGGCCGGCGTCAAGGAGTATCAACTCGCCGGTTCGCAGGGAATCAGCGGCTCGCGCGTCATTCAGCACTGGGACAAGGACAAGGGGAACAACAAGGCGCGCAAGGCTCTGGAGCAAGGCGAGGTCGATGTGTTTACCATGGCCCCACACCTCAAGATTCCCGACGAGGGCATCGATCGCTTCGTCGAGTTGGGCCTCAAGCACAATGCCAAGATGCGCTTCCTCGTGCAGCAATCGTGGGTGCCATTCGACTTTCTGGACAAGCGCGTCAAGGACAATGCCGAGCGCGATGCCGAGAAGCTCGATGTCGACAAGCTGCGTGCCGATCATGGGAAGTGGCGCGGCGAGATGGAGACGCAAGTCAAGGCGCTCAACAAGAAGGCGGGACGAGACGCTGTCTTCATCGTGCCGGCCGGCGACGCCGTCGTCCGGCTGCGGGCGCTTGTCGCGGAAGGCAAGGCGCCCGGTCTCGCCAAGCAGTCCGAGCTCTTCACCGACGCGATCGGCCACGGAAAACTGCCGGTCGTGATCCTTGTCTCTTATTGCAATTACGCATGCATCACCGGCCGTAGTCCCGTCGGCGTCGGCGTGAAAGAACCCGCCATCAGCGCCGAACTGCACGAGCTCTTGCAGCGGATCGCCTGGGAAACCGTCAGCAGTTATCCCATGAGCGGAGTCACGGCGAAGAAGTGATCGGTGGGAAGCACCGTGCAACCAGAATAGAAACGCAGCGTGCGTGCATGAACGGCGCAAGGGGCGTTCGCCTTGACGACGCAAGCAAACACAACGCACCTCCAGCGAAACACGTTGCAAGCTCCCGGAACGCTCCGAAGTGGATCTTGGTGTCGTACTTTGCAGGTGAAGAGTTTTCGAATTCTGAGGTGAGCAGGTCGATCCGCGCGCCATTCCACTCGACCTTGCGATGTTCGTAGTCCGACGACTAGGCCATGTGGGCGATTATCGCCTGTTGGCATTGCTTTTTGTCCGCGCATGCAATTTAATGATGCGCATGTAATTGCCTGCCAACCGCCTCGCTTTTCTACCTCCGCGGATTCCTTGGAATAGGATGCTCTGCCCCAAGGCGTGATGTCGAGATTGCATGCGATGGTTATCGTTCGTCGACTTACCTTGACATGGATCCTGGCGCCGTTCGCGCTGCTTGTCGTGGCGACAGCGTTATGTGCCGATGAACCGATCCCCTATGCGCGCGTGGCCCCCCTTTTCCAGAAATACTGTTACAGTTGTCACGGCGTCGAAATGGCCAAGGGAAAACTACGGATCGACAAGCTGAATCCCGATCTCGTCAACGGCAAAGACGGCGATCACTGGCGCGAAGTGCATGATCGACTCAATTTCGGCGACATGCCGCCCGCGAAAGCGCCGGCCCTCAACAAGGAAGACCGCGAATTGATGACTTCCTGGCTGGCCCAGGAGCGACGTAAAGCCTCTCTCGCGAAGAACCAAGCCACTCATTTTCGCCGCCTGACGCGTACCGAATACGAGCGGACGATGCAGGACTTGCTCGGCCTGGCGATCGGCTTCGGCAAGCGGCTTCCCGAAGACGGCAAATCGAAAGACGGCTTCCGCAACGACGGCGACGCCCTGCGGATGTCCCCCTTGCAATACGAAAGCTACCTGCAAATCGCCGATGACGCTCTGGCCGAGGCCATCGTGTCCGGGGCCCCGCCAGTTGTTCATCGCTATCGGCTCTCCGTCGGCGAGAAGCATGCGAACTTCGAGGTGACGCCGTTGCCTAGGCCGGCGGATCGGCCTGGCGAATCGTTTGAGTACAACGCCAAGAAGGGCAAAGCATTTCGCATCTGGAACATGTCGGCGCCGAACAAGGATAAGGACAAGGACATCAACAAGGTGTGGGATCCCCACCTGGCGCCGTCGGCAATTCGGCGCTTTGGCGAGGCAGCCGTGCAGATGCCGGAACGCTGCTACGCGTTCGGCTTCCATCAGGCGTACCGCAAAGGCGAGGCACGCATCAAGGTCCGGGTCGCCCGCGTCGCGCCAGGCGAAGGGGCCGACGCGACTCGGTTGCCGATTTTGACGCTTGCCCTGGGTTCGACGAACTTTCACGGCGTCGAGTTGGCCACCATCGGCGAACCGATCGTCATCGACCACACGGAATACCGAACCTACGAGTATCGCGTGCGGATGGAGAACATCTCGCCGCCGAACACGGGGCCGCTAAACGACAAGAATTCGGCGGTGGTTGCCGCGTGGAACTCAGCCAAGGCAATAAAGGGGGAAGCGAAACCGCCGCGGCTGAAGATTGAATGGATCGAATTTGAGAATCCCTATTTCGAGACTTGGCCGCCGGCGACGCATGCGAACATTCTGTTCGCGAAGGGAGACATGGCCGAGCAGGCTTATGCCCGAGAAGTTATCCGCCGCTTTGCCGAGCGCGCCTATCGCGGACCGATTTCGCCTGGCGACCTCGATCGGCTCGCCAAGTACTGGGTCAAAGCACGGTCGAGCACGGGCGCCCTTGAAGAAAGCCTGCGAGACACGCTCGGCGTCGTCCTGAGTTCGCCGCGCTTTCTCGGCCTGCCGGCCAGCCGTGCAAGCGGAGCCAAGGAACATCTGAACGACCATGAGATCGCGGCGAGGCTGTCGTACTTCCTATGGAGCACGATGCCCGACGACGCACTGCGTCGCCTCGCCGATCAACGAAAGCTGCGCGAACCTGCGGCACAGGCAGCGCAAGTTCGCCGCATGATCCAGGATCCCAAGGCCTGGCTGTTCATCGAGCAATTCACCGAGCAATGGCTGGAACTCGATCGCCTGCAGCGTGTCACCGTCAGCAAGAGCAGCTACCCTGGCTTCGATGAGCAGCTGGCCGCGGCAATGCGCCTCGAAACGATCCACTTTTTCGGCGAAGTTCTGCGCGGCGACTTGAGCATCTTCCAGTTTCTCGCAAGCGACTTCACGTGCGTAAACGAAACACTGGCAGCTCACTACGGAATCAATGGTGTCGCGGGCCTCAAGTTTCGCAAAGTGAAGCTCGACGAAGCGCATCACCGCGGCGGCGTCTTGACTCACGCCAGCATTCTCACCGGTCTCTCGGACGGGCGCGACGGGCACCCCGTCAAGCGCGGCACGTGGCTGCTCAAGAATCTGTTCGACGAGACTCCGCCGCCGCCGCCGCCGAACGTTCCCGAGCTCAACCGCGAGAATCCGAAGGTCAAGAACCTGAGCATTCCGCAGGCGCTGGCGGTCCATCGCAACACGGCTGCCTGCATGGGCTGTCATCGCAAGATCGATCCCTGGGGCATCGCTTTTGAGGAGTACGATGCCGTCGGCAACTGGCAGCGCGACGGCGTCGGCGCCACCCTCCGCAAACGGCGCACGTCGCAGCCGATCGATGCCAAAGCTGAATTGCCCAGTGGCGTCAACGTCGATGGCATGCAAGAATTGCGGAAAGAACTGCTGCGGACGAAATCCGATGACTTCCGCCGCGCTGTGTTGCGCAAGGTCATGGCATACGCCCTGGGCCGTTCGCTCAACCTCGGCGACATTGAAGCGGCCGACGCCTTGGTTCCGGCACTGCGCGAGCGTGGCGACCGCCTGCCTGCTCTGATAGAATTGATTGCGTCAAGCGAACCGTTTCTGACCAAGTAACGAAAGGCAGAACTCTATGCCGCGAGCCTCCTGGCACCTTGACCGGCGATCCTTCCTTCGTGGCGCCGGAATGGCACTCGCCTTGCCCTGGCTCGAAGCCATGGCGGACGCAAGTCCACCGGCGGCGAGACCCAAGCGCTTTTGCGCGTTTTTCTTCGGCAACGGCGTGGCCCTGCCGGGTCGTAATCAGCCGACGTACCAGGATTGGCACTGGTTCCCACACACCGATGGCGCCGACTATCGCTTGACGCGGTCGCTCGAACCGCTGGCGGCGCATCGCAACGACATGACCATCTTCGGTGGCCTGTCGCATCCGACCAGCCGACTGCTCGTTGGCCACAATACGGTTGACGTTTGGCTTACCGGGGCGGACATTCGCCTGAATTTGCACAACTCGATTTCGATCGACCAGGTTATTGCACGGCGTTACAGTTCGCAGACGCGCATTCCTTCGCTTGTGCTGTCGAGCCAGGGCGGCGTCGGGACCAAGAGCCGATCGACGACGATTTCCTTTGATGCACAAGGCCGTGCCATCCCCGCCGAATCGGCGCCTCGCCGCATCTTTGAACGTCTATTCGAGCCCCCGACCGAAGGCGACCGCGCCGCACGGGAGCGTGCCCTCGCCTCGGGCAGGCGCCGGGTGGATTTTTTGCTGGACGATTCCCGTTCGCTGCGCAACAACCTCGGCCGGCCCGATCAGCAACGGCTCGACGAATTCCTGCAATCGCTCAGCGAAGTGGAAACGCGCCTCGTGCGATCCGAAGAATGGCTTGGCCGGGCACTGCCCCAGGTCAACCGCGGCGCGATTAACCTCGACGTCTCGCCGCGTGGCCCGACCGACTACATCCGCACGATGATGAACCTGATCGTTCTTGCCTTTGAGACCGATACGACGCGCGCCGCTGCCTACCAGATTTGTGCCGAAGACGGCGTCGGCATCTGCGATCGCTTTCCCTCGATCCTCGGCATCGCGGGTGGCGGGCATCACGGCGTCAGCCACGGCCCGATGCTCCCCTGGGGACGCTACGACCGCTACCTCGCTGAGCAATTTGCCTACTTCCTCGATCGCCTCGCATCCATTCGCGAGGGCGAGGACCGGCTGCTCGACAACACCATGGCCCTCTACGGCAGCGGCACGAGCACCACGCACAACGCTCGCAACTATCCCACCATCCTCGCCGGCGCCCGCAACCTCGGCCTGCGCCATGGTCGCTTCATCAAGCAGCAGGCCGAGCGCCCGCTGGGCGATCTCTTCGTCACGATGCTGCACCGCTTCGATGTCCCCATGCGTTCCTTCGCCGACAACGCAGGCGAGTTCTCCGAGATCCTGGCGCGGAATTAGAACACCTGTCACCATTGACGTGCGGAGTGCGGAGAGCACAATCTGAATCCTCTATGCGTTCTCCGCGCATTCAGCGTTTCAAGTTCCGCGCACAGCGCGTGGCTAAACTCCGCAATCTTCATGGCATTCGGCAGTGTCTCGGCTCTTTTTCGTCATCGACCGATGACTCCGCACATCAATGACAGCGATCCGGTGTGATTGTCAACCACTCCACTCCCTGCGAAGGAACCTGATGATCGGCAAAATGGTCGGATGCTATCGCGTCACGGCCAAGCTCAGCGCGGGCGGAATGGGCGAAGTATTCCCGGCCCAAGACATCCGTCTGTAACGGAAGGCGACGATCACTTTCCTGCCGGCGGAGATGGCCACGGACCCGGACCGGCACGCGCTTTCTCGACAAGGCTAAGCCGGCGTCGGCGTTTAACCGTCGGCACGTCTGCTTCGGTTACGACTTGGGGAAGACCGACGATGGCGTCCCAATTGAGCGGGATTTGAAGAAATAGCTGGGCGTGCGTTTCCGAATTTGGAGGGAGTTGCAAGCCAATGACACAAGACCGTACACGCCGAAAACTCGGCGCGATTTTCGAGAGTACCGAAGGTGGGACTTGAACCCACACCCCCTTGCGGGGACCGGATTTTGAGTCCGGCGCGTCTGCCATTCCGCCACTTCGG
>VGZI01000118.1 GCA_016872605.1 Planctomycetota bacterium | reverse complement strand
AAGGGGTGGCCGACCCAGTCGTCGGCGGTCAGGATGCGGCGCAGGTCGGGGTGGCCGACGAACATGACGCCCGATAGGTCGAACGCTTCCCGTTCGTGCCAGTCGGCGGCAGGCCAAACGGAGCACAACGACGGGACCTTCGGCAACTCGCCCGGCTGATTGTCCTTCCAGCGAGGCAACATGACTTTCACCACGAAGCGATGCTTGTGCTCAAAGCTCGACAAGTGATACACGACCTCGAGGTGCGGCTCGAAACCGGCCTTCGGTGCTTTCTTCGGATCAAGTTCGAGGAAGTCGACCACGCTGATGCAGTTGAGCATGTCGAACCGAAGGCGCGGATTATCGCGCAGCGTCTTGGCGACGGCAACGAGATCGAGCGCGTCGACCACGACGAACGGATCGATGGCGTCGGCCTTCTTGTCCTTGATGCGCGAACCGCACTCGGATTCGAGCACGCTGATGATTTCGGCGGATGTCATTCGTGAATTGCAGTTTGTAGATTTCAGATTGCAGATTTGACTTGCAGATCCAAATCTGCAATCTGAAATCTGCAATTTGCAATCTTGGTTACGCTTTCGTCGGCGTCGCCTTCTCCTTGTTCATCTTTTGCCAAGCGATCTGCTTCTCGAGCGCCTTCGTCGGATCAGGATCTTCCAACTCCGGTGGCAACTTAACATAACCCGTGCGAGCCGGGACCGGAATCTCGATTGGCTGGCCCTTGGTCAGGTACTTCATGCCGCGAATCTTGTCCTGAATTCGCATGATCCCTTCGATCAGGGCTTCGGGGCGCGGCGGGCAGCCGGGGACATACACGTCGACCGGAACCACGAGGTCGACACCCTTGACGACGTTGTAACCGTACTTGTAATACGGTCCGCCGCCGCAAGTGCAGGCGCCCATGGCGATGACGAACTTCGGATCGGGCATTTGGTTGTAGAGCCGGCGGACGCGTGAGGCCATTTTCATGTTGACCGTGCCGGCGACGACCATGAGATCGGCCTGGCGCGGCGTGGCGCGGAAGGCGCCGGCGCCGAAGCGGTCGAGGTCGTAGCGCGGGCCGCCGACCGCCATCATCTCGATGGCGCAGCACGCAAGGCCGAACGTCATCGGCCAAATGCTCGATTCGCGCGCCCAGGCGATGCCCTGTTCGAGCGTCGTGATCATCACGCTTTCTTCGAAGCGGCCTTCAAGCCAACCCATTGTAATCCCTCGAATTATCCCAGGAGTTCGGAGTACCTCACCCCTGGGCTTCAAGCTGCTTGGTGTTGTTCCAGAGGTTTTTCGGGCTCGCCGGGTGGCTCCTTGTGAGCCATGTAAGCGCGGACCCAGTCGATGTCGCCGCGCCGCCAAACGTAGGCAAAGCCGACCATGAGCACTCCGAAGAAGACCATGAGGTCCCAGAACGCGACATGGGCCCAGGTCGACGCTTCGTCTGGTTTGATCTTGACGGCCGTTTCCGTTATCTTTCCTGTTTCGTCCTTGTCGTATTTTGCCAAGCCCCAGTCGCGCTTGTTGCGAGCTGATACACCAGTTGGTAGGAGCTCGGCGGAAATCTTCTGCCGCTCTTTTTCGTCGATGCCCGCATCCGCGAGTTTGTTCGCTTTGCCGAACACCGTCGCCCACGGGAAGAAGAATGCCACTTCAACATCGAAGATGACGAACAAGAGCGCCACGACGTAGAAACGCAGATCGAACTGGACCCAGGCGCTGCCAACGGTTGGTTCGCCACACTCGTAAATAGTCAGCTTCTCCGGCTCCGGCAGGCTGGGGCGGATGAAGCTGCCCATGACCAAGTGGATGAACAGGAAGATCACGCCGACCGCCAGGAAGACCAGCAGGAAAAAAACCAGCGTCGGCACGGCTTTCGGATCGGGTACCATAATTCGATTCGTTCCTTGGATTAACCCATCAGAGCCCGAAGCGTAAGTGAGGAGCATGCTTCGCTTACGCTTCAGGCTCCGACATCGCGACGGTAGTTTCTAGTTTCTTTCGGCCCGAGAACCCGGAGTTGAGTTCATGCCAGTGCGCGACTTCGGGTTCGCCCAGGCGCCAGCAGAGGTAAACCTCTTTGCCGTCGCGCAAGTGCCGGAAGTCGATCAGGCCGGTGTAATAGTCCTTGAGCTCGACGCCGAGTTTTTCGAGTTCAACCTCGAACTCGCGCATCTTGTCTTGGCCTTGCTCGAACTCTTCGATGAGCCGATGAACCTCGTCTTGTTGATCGCGATTGAGGCCTTCGGTGTTTTGTAAGCGCGTCAGCTGCTCGTAGCGCCCGCGCAGATCGGCGGCGAGCGCGGTAACGTCGCGCAAGATCGAACGCAACAGAGGCAGCATGGCGTTGGCCTCGTCGATCGTGTATTGGCGTTTTCTTTTTTTCTTCATCGGGGGGTCCGAGTAAGTTCCATTGGCGTCGTGCAAACGCGCGGGATACTGCGGGCGCTAAACAAGTTTGGTCAGCTGCCGGCCGCCGGTGCAGGAGCAGGGGCGGGCGCCGGCGCCGGTTTCGCGGGCGGCGGGGGATCGGGCGGCTTCGTCCACACCGGTTCGCTCACCAGCTTCGATGCAGCGATCGCCGTCGGGTTCAAGGTTGCCTGCCCCCAGGCGATCTCCACGGGCAGCTTGGCAAAGTCAACAATGCATCCGTCGCGGTTGTAGCAGCTCTGATCATGCGTCGATCCCATGAAAATGCAATCAACCGGGCATGGATCGACGCACAACGCGCAAAACATGCACTTGGTGTAATCGATCTTGAAGCCGTTGACGCGAAATCCCTTGCCCACCGGGTTCTTGATCTTGTCGATGTAGATGCAGTCGACCGGGCAGGCGCGAGCGCATTTGTCGCAACCAATACAGGTCGTCAGGTCGAACTTGTGGAACCCGCGGTAGCGCGGCTTCACGGGGACGGGCAACTCGGGGTACTCGAAGTGCTGCGTGAACGCCTTGCGCTTGTAGGTTTGCAGGAAGTACCAGAATGTAATAAACATCCCCTGTGCCACCGTCTGAATGGCGACGAGGATATTGCGTAACCAAGCGGTCATAAGCGAACTCGCTTTTCTTGGGAAAACAACGCTCTACTTTTTTATAGCGAGGCACACAAGCGCGAACAAGGGCGGACGCAAACGCCATCAACCGACTGTTTTGTCAAAATAATCCTTGCACCCGTGTCCGCAAGGTGTACGATCAAGACGGACCCAGCGCGGGGGCGTTGCCATGATCCAGCACGAATATCTTGTCGTTACCGAGACCTACGCCACCTATCGGCCCGTCGGTGAAACGACGCTGCAGCAAGCGATTGAAATCGTCGCGCTGGCGATCGCCCACGCCCGTGAACAGAACATCGCTCATCTGCTGATCGACACGACGCGGCTCACCGGGTTTGCCGCGCCCAATACGCTCGAACGCTTTTCGCTCGGCTCGCTTTTTGCCCGGTCGGCGCAAGGCACCGTCAAAGTCGCCTTCGTCGCCAAGGCCGAGATGATCGATCCGCAGAAGTTCGGCCTGATGGTGGCCCGAAACCGCGGCATGACCGCCGAAGTCTTTACGGACGAAGCCGCCACCCTCGTCTGGCTGCTTCAGGGTGTGAGCGGCGACGAATCCACGTCATCGTGATTCGTGAGAGCAACGGACATCGCATGAATCACGCGGATATCATCGAGTCGACGCGGCGCTGGATCTCAGCTATCGTCATTGGCCTCAACCTGTGCCCGTTCGCCAAACGCGTCTTCGACGCCGGTCTGATTCGCTACGCCGTTTCCGACGCCGACAGCGAGCATACGCTGCTCGACGACTTCACCCGCGAGCTGCAATGGCTCGCCTCGACGCCGATCAGCGCGATCGAAACGACACTCTTGATCCACCCTCATGCCCTGACTGACTTTCTCGACTTCAACGACTTTCTCGACCGGGCGGAACGGAAGATCGAAGAGCTTGGCCTGGACGGCGTGATTCAAATCGCCAGCTTTCATCCCCGGTATCAGTTTGCCGACACGAAACCCGACGACGTGGAGAACTACACGAACCGGTCGCCATATCCCATGCTGCATTTGCTGCGCGAGGAGAGCATAACGCGCATCGCCGCGCCGGAGAGCGAGTTGCTGGAAATACCCGAGCGAAACATCGCGACGCTGCGCGCGCTGGGGCTGGCGGGAGTGTTGAAGTTGTTAGCCGGACGCGCCAGCGACGGATGACAAGAACGCCCTCCGTCGCTGGCGCGTCCGACTAACGGGATGTTCATTTCTCGTTCAATTTCTTGATCTCTGCGTGATTGAGAAGATAGTTGCGCCGGCCTTCGGCGAATGCGCGCAAGTTGTAGCGCGACGTGCTCTCGTCGGCGTGGGATTCGCGGTATTCGGCGAGGCTATAGAGCTTGCGAGTATCCAACTCGACTTCCTTGTCGATCAGGGCGCGGTAGCCGTCGATGACGGGCTTGAGCTTCTTCCAATCGAATTGCTCGTTGGCGATGGTCTGCACGTTTTGCAGGTACTTTTTGCGAAGGCTCGGCACGTTGAGCAAGCGATAGAGCGGAGTGCGGGAGTTGTTGACGCCGGCGAGGGGATCGACGGAGTAGCCACCGCCCTTGCCGCCGCCGGGCCCGCCTTTGCCGAACCCGCCTCCCGGTCCGCCTTTGCCGAAGCCGCCCTTGCCTCCGCCCATCGGCATGAAAGTCTCATTGGCGTCGTAGGGCGCCAGATGGAACTTCCCCTTGGGATCGCGGTAGAGGCTATAATCGCTGGCCCGCGTCCAGTAGCCGTCGTCATTGATGACGGCAACATCAAGCGCAAGAAACCAGAGCACTTCATCGATATCCAGAATGGGCCGAATCGCTTCCTCGAGCTTGTCGATCGGCGTTTTGTTGAGCACGCGGCAGACTTCAATCAGCGCTTTCCAGTCCTTCTCGTCGTCCTTGCTCTTGATCGCATAAAGGCGCTTGTAATCCGCGATATTCTCGCCGATGTAACCGAGGCCGGAGCTGGCGCCGGGATGTCCGGGCACGCGCCAGCGCGCGCCCTTGGCCGATTGATAATTTTCCTTGGTGTAGTCCTTGTTGAACTGCTGCTGGTTGGCGAAGATTCCCCAGTTTTCGCCATTGATGACGACCTTGACGAAGTTGGCCTGCGGCGCCGGGATGTACTTGCGGGCGATGTTGCAATACAGAACCGAGTGCATGAAGGTCGGATCCTCGGCACAGTTAAGCAGGTTGAGTGCCTTGTAGCCGTAGAGGCGCTGCTTGGTGTCGGCAAGGTCGAAGGAAAAGCCGAGAGAGTGCTTGTAACCGGCAGGCGCCATCATGTACGAGGTGTTGCCCCGGAAATGGATGCCGACGTTTTTGTACTGCTTGCCGTCGACAGTCACGAGCGCGGGGACCTCGACATCGGTGCGATAGAAGTCGGCGAGCTCCGCTTCCCAGTCCTTATTTTCGAACTCGATGAAGATGGTGCGAAGGATGGTGGTGTCGTAGAGCTTGTGGTTGGGATAGTTTGCGACATCCTTGGGCTCGACCTTGGGCCCGGGCTTGGCGGGATCGCGTCCCTTGCCGCCGAAGCCCTTGCCGCCGAAACCCGGCGGGGGCGGTATGAGCTGATTGACGCCCGCGCCGACGGCGGCTTCATCGAGCTTGCCGGTCTTTTCCTTATCCAGGTCGCTGAAGAGCTTCTCGGCCGCCGCGGTGAGATCGTCGAGCGTGACGTTGCCGGTCTTTTTGGTGTCGGCCTTGGCGAGGATTTCGGTAGCGATGAGGTTGCCGAGGCCGAAGGGTCCTCCCTTTGGCCCGCCGGGGAATCCTTTGGGGCCATCCTTCCCGCCGCCGGGGAAACCGGGCGTGGGCATGATTTTGTTGAGCGCGCCGGCAAGCTGCTTTTCGTCGAGAGAGCCTTTCTTGTCCCTGTCGGCGTCGTTGAAGAACTTTTTGACGCCGGTGAGAAATTCTGCCTTGGCGACTTTGCCGTCCTTGTCGGAGTCAAGCGCTTCGATGAGGGGCTTGGTGATGAACGTGCCCGGGCCGAATCCGCCTTTGCCGAACCCGCCCTTGCCGCCGGGGAATCCCTTACCGAACCCGCCCTTGGCTTCTTTCTTGATGAACTCCCGGGCTGCCTTGCGTTCCGCGGCATTGAGCCATCCATCGCCGTCCTTGTCGAACTGAGCGACGAGTTGGCGGCGAGTTTTCATGCCGAAGCCGCCGAACCCGCCGAAGTCCTTGAAATCCTTCTTGCCGAAGTCCTTTTTGTCCTGCTGGAAGAGCGTCTCCGCGTCCGGCTGGATGGCCAGGAGCGGCGTGCCGGCGATGAATCCGGCCAGGAGAAAGTACCACGCGCGATATTGCATGAAGAACCTCGGATTTGGGGGGTGTCGAAATCTCGTGTGATCTTAGCGAACGGGGTGTTAAGGCAACATTAAGCAAATGGTCGATTCGTTTAGCGTTCGCATGGCGCGGGGCGAACGCAGAACGAAATGTCCGGTCACTTCTTCACTGGCGGGTCGGTGCGGCGAATCCAGGAATCGTGCCCAATAATCCAGCGCGAACCCAGGCGACTCGGCGACGGCAGCTCCGCTTCGAACGTCGAACGCGTTCGCTCAAGCCGAAAGCCTTTCGGAAACAACCCGGCATCCAGCTTCAGCGCCTGCAGGGAATCGGCGAAGGTCATCGCCTTCGCACGATGTTCGCGCTGGGCGTAATAAACGCGATGCAACAGGTCGCGCACATGCCGATCCGGATCGGGGCGAAATGCGACGCCGCCTGTTTTGCCGGTGCTGAACTGCAAGTATCCCCAGCGCTCCGGGCGGTGCATGTCGATCACCCCCTGGGGTGACCAGACCCAGTTGTGCTCGGGCCGACCCTTTATCTTGCGGTATTTGCCGTCGACGACCTCCAAATCCCATTGGACACGAGAGAAGTTGATGCGCCATTGATCCCCGTCGCGCGGCGGCACGTTTACGGACGTCAGTTCCTTCAGACCCTTCCATGGCCAGGCGATCTCGACCGTCCAGCCGCGATCGATGTCGCGTGGATCGTTGAGCGTGCCGTCCAGATGCACGGCCGTCGTCAAACCGATGATCTCCCAGGCGTTGACCGCCTTGCCGCCATCGCGATACGGCTTCGTCAAAAGCAGGTCCCACGTCGTGTTCTTTGCGTTTAGCTCCAGCTCGCAGTAGTTGTGGTTATCGCCGTCCGGATCGAGAAAGACCTCGAAGTCGTTGTCATGAAAGATGACGGAATCGTGTTCGGTCAGCGTCGCCCAAAGGTGAGGTTCCTCCATCTCTGTGGCGATGTAGAGATTTTCGTCATCCCAGAGCATTTTCATCCGCGTCTTCCAGCGAGGCCTCGGCTTGGCGTCCCCTTCGATGTCGACGAAATACGAGCTCCACGGCGCTTTGGCCCAGGCCGCGTCGCCCAGCTTGCCGTCGATCTTGATCGGCGACTCGGCGCGATAGCAGACATAGCCCAGCGGATCAGGCCAAGGCAGCCGCGGGGCGCCTGGTTGTGCAAATGCGACAGTAGGGAGGAGAGTCAACGCAGCACTGCATAAGAACAGCCGAGACATGTTGCGGGGCCTCATCGTTTGATGGAATTGTACAGTTGATCAAGAGTCGCACAAGTGATCGCGAGCCAATGCCAGGCCGGCCAAGAGCAGCCCCAAGCCTGCGAACGCAGGCAGCAAATGAACGAAGTCGACGTAGCCGACCGCATAGTGCACGCCTATGGCGCAGACGTATGCGGAAAGGCCGGCGAGGAGCATCGTCCACCACAGCCAGGCCGACCCGTTGCGGATCCCCCAAAGCGCCGGGAGCAGGAAGACCAAGCCGCTAGCGAGCAACATTCCGCCGAACGTCGCCCGATCGTGCGCCACCAGCGGCACCAGCCGAGGATGGGCGGCACGAAGCGCCTCGGCAGTCGTTTGCATGAACTCTAGGTCCTCATGGACGAAGACATGCGTGACGCCGATACACGAGATAATGACGCCGGCGGCGAGCAAACCGCATGCGTGCAGAATCAGCAGCAACTGTCCCCACTGGGCGCGGCGCCAGGCCGCGTCCTCGCACAAGGGCGGCGCAACCTCCGGCACATGCGTTCCCAGCTTGCCATGCACGCCGAGCAGCAAGAGTTGCAAGAGCGCACCAGTCACAAAGGCGTGGAACGGATCGAAGTAATCGAAGCCCAGGAACAGAAAGAACGTGGCGAACCCGGTGAACGCGGAGGCGAAGACCGAAAGCTGCGCCCAGTGCAGGCCGCGACGAACGCCGAAGAGCGATAGGCCCACATACATGAAGCCGATGGCGATCATGGTGCCGGCGAGCGAGACGCGGTCGTGAGCCATGAAGGCGAGCAGACGCGGGTTGATGCGTGTGATCTCGTCGCGCGACAGGCCGAGGTAGGCTTCGTCATAAGGCAGAACCACGCGGGTGGCGGCGATGGCCAAGGCGATAATGCTGCCGAGCAGCATGCCGGCGCCCATGAGGAACGTCCACAGCCAGCTCATCTCAGCAGCCCGCTCCGGCGCTTGCGCCGGGGTGTCGCGCGTCGCCTCGAAGAGGAGCGCATCGTTGATTCGTTTGGGCAAGCCCGGTCCGGAAAACACTAGTCCGCTATCGACCTCCACAAGGTTCGCGCCTGCTTGACGCAATGCGAGAGCATGCTCCGGCTCATGGACTCCGCCGGACGCGACGATCAACACATCGGGGCCAAATCGTTTGCGAAGACGCCGCACGCACGCCAGCGCCGGCGCCCGAGCCGGTTCACCGATCAGTCGGCCGCCTTGCTCGGCGCGCACCGATCCGTCAACCAGAAAACCGGCCACCCCGGCGTTCACAGCCGCCTGAAGTCGATCGTCCGGCGTCGCATTGTCCAGATCCGCGGGTATGCAAAGCAGGATGGGCCGACTCTGCTGGCGTGCAGTATCCACGAAGCGGGCCACGTGATTCGTCCAATCGGAGGCGGACCACGTGTCGGCAGTCTCAAACGTCGCCAGCGCCGGCAACGTCACGTGCGGCGCCAGGCCGTTGAGAAGTTGGGTGCACTCGTCCGATGCGCGCTCGCCGTCGGCGCCAGCCGACACACCGAGCCGGGCAATGATCGGTACGTCCAAACCGCCGGCTTCAGCGATACGCTCCTTGTTCGCCGCAAGGGCAAGCGAGGTCGGCGCGTCGGGTTGCCAAATTGCTTGCTGATCGTCGCGTCGCTCGATCGGCGCCTGGCCCGGTGAATCCGTTAGCGTTACCAGTCCGATATCGATGAAGCCGACGCCGAATCGTGACAGCGCCGGCAACGCTGTCGCGGCGCCGTCCAAACCGGGACCCAAGCCGACCGCGGTCGCGAACGAAACCCCGTTGTGCGTGCACGCCAGCCGCTCGTCGGGCCGCATGTGGCCCAGAAGATCGATCACGACGCCGCCGAGGGGCAATCGTGCCAGCCAACCCATGAATCCCAGCGCAAAATCCCGCGCACGCTCGGCCGGCAACGGAAACAGGATCGGCTGCGACACCGTGCGGTAAAACCAGTCGGGCATCGATCGATTCCTCGCTGAACCAGGAACGAACCGCGACGACGAGAATTTGTTAACGCGCGCGAGTTGGCGTACGATGAATTCACTTAGAGTCCATCCGGCAAGCCACGTGGGGCACGTTTCTAACGTGCCATAACCCGGAAGAACACGGGACGTGGCACGTTGAAAACGTGCCCCACAGACCTTCCCGGATAGACCCTTACCACAATTGCATTGTTTATTGATACGAATGACGAACGACCGTTTGTCAGGTAGGGCCTCGTCAACCCTAATGAATTTGCGTGGTACCGACATTTCTGTCGGTGCGGAATAGACAGAAGTGTCTGTTGCACCCCAAATATTAGCGCTTGATAGCGCACTAGGGTGAGAACCCGAGTTGGCGGCACACACCGGACGCATCGGCCAACCGCACCAGGCGGGCCACGATTTGATCTGGTTTGATCCCCGGCTTGCTTGCCGTCCACGCCGTTTCTCTTATGATGGCGCACAGCCACACCACCATAGCACTACCGGGGTCTGCCATGAAAAAGATGCTTTGCCTGCTCGTCCTCGCCCTCGGCCTCGCCGGCGTTTTCGCGTCATTCTCGCAGGCGCGCATCGCGCCGCTGCGGGCCGTCTTCATCTCCGGCTCCACCGAGTATGAATCGGATAAGACGATGCCGATCCTCAGGAAGTACCTGGAGTCGAAATATCCTTCGCTCGTCACGATGCTGTCGGCGAAATCAGACAAGGACCTGCCGGGGCTCGAAGCGCTGGACAAGTGTGAAGTCGTCGTGCTGTTCACGCGCCGGCTCAAGCTGGAAGGCGAACAGCTCGAACGCATCAAAAAATACTGCACGTCCGGAAAACCGCTCGTCGGCATCCGCACCGCCAGCCATGCCATCCAGACATGGCTCGATCTCGACAAGGAGGTTTTCGGCGGCAACTACAAGGGACACTATGCCGTCGGACCGCTGTGCGAGATCGACTTTCCCGACGATGTCAAGACGCGGGCCATCCTCGCCGGGGTTACCTCGTTCAAGTCCAAGGCAAGCCTTTACAAGAACACCGGCCTCGCCAAAGACGTCGACGTTGTCCTACGCGGGCGTATTCCTGGCCACGA
This sequence comes from Planctomycetota bacterium, assembly GCA_016872605.1. Lineage (GTDB taxonomy): Bacteria > Planctomycetota > Planctomycetia > Gemmatales > Gemmataceae > SIAQ01. The sequence continues at coordinate 7,455 of VGZI01000118.1, read as the reverse complement.
AGAACCCCTCGCCTGGACACGAATGTACAAGGGCGGCCGTGTCTTCTACTCCTCGCTCGGAGCTCAAAGCGATTTTCAAGAAGAGAGCTTCCTGCGGCTCATGACCAACGGCATCCTGTGGGCAGCCAATCGGGCGCCGCGCATGAAGTGATTAGTTGTCGGATTGCAATGCGTCCGGCGACGCGACTCACTCTACCGGGACATGACGCTGACGGGATCGCGCAGAACGACATCCGTCTCGGACAGGCCGTTGGTGATCTCGACCAGCTTGCCGTCGGACAGGCCGTTGGTGATCTCGACCAGCTTGCCGTCGCTCACTCCGGTCGTGAGTTGGCGCACTTGCAGTTCATTTTTTTCGAGCACGTAGCAATACTTCAGCTTGGCTGTCCCAAGCACGGCGGAGGCGGGGAGGCGCAGGGCGTTGGCGGATTCGCCGACGGTGATTGACGCCTCCGCACTCATGCCGGGCTTGAGCGTTTTGTTCTCGCCGTCGATCGTAACGAGCACGCGGTAGAGCTTTCTATCCTCCTTGAAAAAGTAGACGTGATCGGGAACGGTCGCGATATTCGCGACGGCGCCGGCATGCGCCTTGCCGGGGAACGCATCGACGCGAATGGCCGCCTTCTGCCCGACGCGGATTCTGTGGATTTGCGATTCGTGGATGCGCGTCAACAGCGCCATCTTCGAAAGGTCGGCGATGAGCATCAGCTTCTGCCCTTCGCGCACCGGCTCGCCCTGCGCGACAATCGATTGCGGGCCTCCTCCAAATCGCGTCTGCTCCGGAGCATAGTAGATGGCGAATCCGTCCCGGGGCGCCAGTATGATGCAACGCGCAATGTCTTCTTCAATCGCGCGCTGGCGATCGCGCTCCTGCTCATGGACGGCTTTCTTGCTTTCGACGATCTCGGCGGCTTCTTCTTCTTTGACCGCAGCGCGTAGGCGAAGCTTTTCGACCAAGAGCGCGGCTCGATCGACCTGGAGCGAAAGAACGTCCTTCTGAATCTGGTCATTCCCCTTGTACTGACGCGAAGCAAGGTCCGCCAAGCGCACGTCGATCTGGGCAACCTTGATATCGATGCCGTTCTCCTTCTTGATCCGTTCGAGTGTTTCAGAGGCTTTGAGGAGTTCCGCTTTCGCTCTGGCAACACGATTTCGCTGGTCCTTCACCAATTCCATGTGGCTTGAGTCGTCGAGTTCGACGAGTCGTTCCCCCTTTTTTACATAGGTCCCGTCGTCGACGACCCATTTGATGGTGGACGAGATCGTTGTGTTTTTTCGGGTAGGGCGCAAAGAGCAAATGACATCACTTACGTTGACTGCTTGCAGGTTGCCGCGCTCTGTAACGGTCGCCATGATCGGACCACGATGGGGCCGGACGAGGTCCTTGGCCTTGTCGAGAACCTTGGCCAAAAGATTCATGCGTTGTGCGGGGGTGAGTTTGAATAGCGCGTCGGGCCTGCTCGAATTCGGGCCGTCCTTCTCGATGGCGGAAGCAGACGCCAGTGCAACGCCGAAAACACCGACACCGAGCGCGAGCATCCGAATCATGGGAGTTTCTCCGCGACGATGTCGCTATCGTCAAAGTGACAGTTCCTTGTTGATCGCCTTATCCGCGATGTCCTTGCGGCAGAACGCGCCCGGGAACGAAATCTTGGCGACCGCCTCATAGGCTCGCGCCTTCGCCTGAGCCAGCGTGTCGCCCAGCGCGGTGACGCCGAGCACGCGGCCGCCGTCCGTGACGATCATGCCCGATTCGAGCTTCGTGCCGGCGTGGAAGACTTTGACATCGGGTAGTTGGGCGGCGTCATCGAGTCCTTTGATGATCTTGCCCTTGGAATAGTTGCCGGGATACCCGCCGCTGGCGATGACGACGCAGACGGCCGGGCGCGGATCCCATTCGAGTTGATGCTCCGTGAAAGTGTCGAGTCGCTCATCGACGGCTGCATCGAGCAGGTCGAACAGATCGGTCTTGAGCCGCATTAGGATCGGCTGCGTTTCCGGATCGCCGAGCCGGCAGTTGTATTCGAGGATGCGCGGCCCCTGATTGGTAACGATGACGCCGGCGTAGAGGATGCCGCGGAACGGCGTGCGCGCGCGTTTCATGGCGTGCACGGTCGGGACGAGGGCGTGGGTCTCGATTTCGTCGAGCAACTTGGGCGTACCGAGCGGTGCTGGGGAGTACGCGCCCATGCCGCCGGTGTTGGGCCCCGTGTCGCCGTCGAACGCGCGTTTATGATCCTGCGATGACGCAAGCGGGATGATCGTTCTGCCCGCGACGAGCGCCATCACGCTCAGTTCCTCGCCTTCCAGCTTCTTCTCGATTACGATCTGTCTGCCCGCGCTGTGGCCAAACTCCTCGCGCACCATGATGCGATTGACGGCTTCCATGGCGTCATCGGTGGTGTTGCACACGATGACGCCCTTGCCCGCCGCCAAGCCGTCGGCCTTGACGACGACGGGATACTCGCGCGTTTCAATGTATTTGCGCGCCGGCTCGGGATGATCGAATACGCGGAACTCCGCCGTCGGCACATCGGCGTGACGCATCAGCTTCTTCGAATAGACTTTGCTTCCCTCGATCTGCGCCGCGGCCTTCGACGGACCGAAGATGCGCAATCCCTGAGCTTGAAACGCATCGACGATGCCATTGGCGAGCGGGTCCTCGGGACCGACGACTGTCAGGCCAATGTTCTCGGCCTTGGCAAAGCGGATGAGATGGCTGAATTCGTTGACGTCGATCGGCACATTCACGCCGTCGAGCGCTGTGCCGGCGTTGCCCGGCGCGCAATAGACCCGCTTGACGCGCGGCGACTGCGCGAGCTTCCATACCAGAGCGTGTTCCCGCCCACCTTTGCCGATGACGAGGACGTTCATGTCGGTGAGTTCCGAGAGGATAAAGGACGACCTAACCTTAGTATACCGAATACGAATTGAACCACGGGGGACACGGGGGACACGGGGGCAAAATCAAATGGAGACGCGCTTGATGCCGTTCTTGAGAAGGGGAACATTGAAGTTGAGGATGAATCCACGCTTGAGGTGAAGGAGTTTGAGGTAGTTGATGGTGATTGCCGGGTGAATCGGAGCGATGGAATCCACGGATTTGAGTTCCAATAGCAGACACTCCTCGACGATGACGTCGGCGCGAAAGCCCGTTCCCAAATCCTGACCTCGGTAGATCACGGGAATGTCAACCTGCCGGCGTGCCGCGATCCCCATTTCCTTTAATTCGATCATCAACGCAAGTTCATAAACACTTTCCAGCAATCAAGGCCCCAACGTCCGATGCACATTAGTCGCGGCCGTCAGCACCCTGTCAATCAACTCCTCACTGCATTCAATCAACGGGGTTTCCGATTCGTGTGCCATCGTAATTCTTCTCCCCGTGTCCCCCGTGCTCCCCGTGGTTCATTTCTTCGTATCCACCGCGTAATCGCAAAACCCGATCATCATCTCTTCCCACGTTTGCTCGCCCCAGAAGACGTAGCGCGACGCGTTCGGGTTGTTCGGGTTCTTGCTCGAATTGTCGAAATGGGCCGTGCACTCGATCTTCGTGCCGGCAGGCAGGCGCAGCGGCTTTTCAAGGAGGTAGTTCGACTGCCAGCCGAAGTCGTAGCGCGGCACGGAAAGAATGGTCTCGCGTTTGTTGTCGGGGTAGATGATGTCGTATTTGAAACTCTTGCCGCGCAGGTGCATGTGCGGGAACATGCTGTAAAGCACCACGTCCTGAGTGAACGTGGTCTTGCTTGTGACCTTGTGATTGTCAGCCCCCGGCGGAATGGCGAAGATTTGCTGCGTGATGGCCCGTGTCTTGACTTCGGATTTGGGCGGCTCCTTGGCGAAGATCAAGCCGATCGACGATTTGTCGGTCTGCTCGGTGGCGACGGGCGTGTAGTGCATCTGGAAGGCGAGGGTCGCGCCTTTGGGGAGTTTCTTCGCCGACCCGGGCGGAAAGACGGAGCCGAGGTCCCCTGGCGCATAAGCAACGAGCATGCCGCTGCCGATGCCGTCGGCGATGTTCTTCTCGCGCTTGCCTCCCTTGGCCATGTAAACGATGATGTGATGCACGACGGCGTGATTGCCGGGGCGAGCTTCGACTGCTTGAATCCACTTGTCCTCGTCAAAGTTCGTTGGGATGAACACATACTTGTACGGCATCACGCCTTTGACGTTCTTTGCTGGCACGGTCACGGCATCCTTGAATGAAAGAACCACATCGGGTTGGCCAATCGTCCAGCCATTGGTAAAGTCGCGTTGCTTCGGCAAGTCTTTTTTGTCGCCTTCGGGGCAGCCGGCGTTGATCCAGGCAAGTAGCGTGTCGCGATCGGCATCGCTCAGCCGGCGGTCATTCGAGAACTTGCTGACCTTTGAATCGGCATGCCAGGGCGGCATGCGGCCATCCGAGACGACTTCGCGAATCATGAGCGACCAGGCAGCCGCGTCGTCGTACGTCAAAAGCGGCATCGGCGCGATTTGGCCAGGCCGATGGCATTCCTGGCAATTCTTCTGCAAGATACGCGACACGTCCTTGGTGTAGGTGACGTTCGTTTCCACCTGTTTCGCGGGGGGTGTCGGCGTCTTGGTGATGAAGCAGCCTTCGACAGCCGTCTTCGTGGTGGCCACGTCCTTGGCGTCGAGCAGGGCGTCGATGGCGTCGGCGAGGTAGCGGCGCGTCGCCTTGCCGCGGTCGTAGCCGATGCCGTACTGATCGTCGATGCGACCCTGATAGCGGACGACGTGCTTCTCGTCGAGCAGATAGACGATCGGATGCCGTTCGGTGCCGAAGCGCTGGGCGACCATGTGTTTCTCGTCGCGCAGCACCGGGAACGTCAGGCCATGCTTCTTGGCGTGATCCTTGATCGCATCAAGCGAATCGTGATAGTTGGAATTGATGGCGACGAATTGCACGCCCTTGGCGCGATACGTCCCCTCCAACTCCACGAGCCGCGGCATGTAGGCATTGTTCACCGGACATTGCGTGCCGATGAACGCGACAACGACGGCTTTGCTCTTGCAGTTATCGAGCGACCATTTCTTGCCATCGATGGCATTGAGTTCGAACGACTGGGCGTGCAGAGTGGCGGGGATGAATGAAATGAGAAGAGTGGCTAGGAGACTAACGCGTTTCATGAAGCAAATCCTCAGGTCCAATTACGATGTTACGTGATTATACCGGAGATCGGCGGCCGAAGTTTCGCCTTTTGGCGAGCGGTCGGCGTGAGCCGGCTGCTCGCCGGGTTATCCGCTTCCTTCTCGCTGCCGGTCGATCATGGCTTGCACGCCGCGCCAGCCGGCGAGTTGGACGGGCGTGATGCTCGCCGAGCCTTTCGTCTTCATCCGATGCTCCACCGCTCGCAGCCAACGGCGAATCTTGCGCGGCAGCTGGACCTTCCGATTGACGACCAAGCCCGTGACACGCTGCTGCTGGTGCGAACGCAGAATCCGCAGCTTTTTTCGGACGTGGATGCGGTAGCCGCACTGCCTCAGGAGTCGCTTTACTAGTTGAATGATGCCGCGAACCTGTTTCGGATGATTTTCTGGAAAGCTGATGGTGATGTCGTCCGCATAGCGGGTGTATTGTCCCTTTCGGCTCTGGACAGCTCGGGCGATGCGCGAATCCATGTTGTAGTTGACGAGATTCGAAAGCCGCGGACTTGTGGGCGCCCCTTGCGGCAGGCCCCCCTCGGCCGTGCAAATGCGCGTCAGCAGCGCGGCGACATCGGCGTTCCAGCCGATGCGGCGAAAGTAGTCTTCGATGCGTTTGGCCGTGGTGCTGGTGAAGTAGTTGACGACGTCAATCTTGATGACGACGCGCTGGCCGCGATGGGGCAGGGCGTTGGTCACGATCGATCTCCCTCGCTCGAATCCATGCGCTGCTGGATGCGCACGCAGCTTCTTGAGAACGCGATGCAGAATCCGCCGTTGCAGCGTCTTGAGGCCGGCGTCGGGCACGAGCAGGCGCCTTTGACCGCCGCGTTTCTTTGGAATGAACACCTCACGGAACGAGGGCGTCGTGTTGCGAAGCTCCTGTTCCGTCATGCCGAGCCGTCCCGCCAACTCGCGAATGTCCTTGCCCCAACCGAATAGGGCTCGCAGCCAGTGCCAATAACGGCCATTGATCGCGTAATTGAATCGCAGAGCCGTGACAGCCACGGTCAGCAGGATGACCAAGGCGCCCGCCGATGCAGCGATGTATTCAAACAACTCAATCATGACGTGGATCACAAAGAAAATCAGGGCGCGGCAAGCCGCGCCCTGCGCCTTGCTAAGGCGTGTGTAACGCGCAAGCGCGTTGCGTCACGCCTTACCGAGAGTCTCGCAGGCCGCAATGCAGCCCGGCTGACGAAACATCAGCCTTTGCTCTTGAGAGCTTCGCCAAGGCGTGAAGTGAATGATGGCCGCCGACCGAGTGTTTGTCAAGCGTATTGTGGTCGAACTTCAAGACGGCGACGCTAGCCAATGTGGTTGGCCAAGTCTGGTGGTCACCGTGGCAATTTGTGTTAAAAAAAAAGAAGCCTGAAGCATCGACACAGGATTGAGACCGGACTTCCATGAGGACATTGACGCATCTCGATAAGCTCGAAGCCGAGAGTATTCACATCATGCGCGAGGTCGTCGCCGAGTGCGAAAACCCCGTCATGCTCTACTCCATCGGCAAGGACAGCGCCGTCATGCTCCACCTGGCGATGAAGGCGTTTTACCCAGGCAAACCTCCGTTTCCGCTTCTCCATGTCGATACCACGTGGAAGTTCCGCGAAATGTACGAGTTTCGCGCCAAGATGATGGAACAGACCGGCCTCGACCTGCACGTCTACATCAACGAGGAAGGCGTCGCCAAGGGGATTAACCCGTTCACGCACGGCTCGGCCCTCCACACCGACATCATGAAGACTCAAGCCCTGCGGCAAGCGCTCGACAAATTCCGCTTCGATGCCGCGTTCGGCGGGGCGAGGCGCGACGAGGAAAAGAGCCGAGCCAAGGAACGTGTCTTCTCGTTCCGCACCGCCCAGCATCGCTGGGACCCGAAACAGCAACGTCCCGAACTCTGGCGGCTCTACAACACCCGCCAGCGCAAGGGGGAATGTCTCCGCGTCTTCCCGCTGTCGAACTGGACCGAACTCGACACCTGGCAATACATCCACCTGCAAAACATCCCGATCGTCCCGCTCTACTACGCCAAGGTCCGCCCCGTCGTCGAACGCGACGGCACCCTGATCATGGTCGACGACGCCCGCATGCCGCTCAAGCCGGGCGAGAAGCCGATGATGAAGAAGGTCCGCTTCCGCACGCTCGGATGCTATCCATTGACGGGGGCGATCGAAAGCGACGCCGACACGCTCCCCGCGATCATCCAGGAAATGCTGCTGACGAAAACGAGCGAGCGACAAGGCCGCGTGATTGATCACGACCAGTCGGCATCGATGGAGAAGAAGAAGCAAGAGGGGTATTTTTGAT
>VGZI01000117.1 GCA_016872605.1 Planctomycetota bacterium | reverse complement strand
CCAACCACAATTCGCACGTCTTCTACGCGGCCGGCAACTACGTCTTCCGTTCCGTGAAGCAAGGCGACGACCTGCGCATCTTCTCGCCGGAGATCACCCGCACCAAGCACGGCAGCGCGACGGCGCTCTGCGAATCGCCCAAGAACCCCGACGTCCTCTGGGTCGGCACCGATGACGGCACCGTCTGGATGACGCGCGACGGCGGCAAGCACTGGACCGATCTGACCGACCGCTTCAAGACTGCCGGGCTCCCCGGCCCGCGCTGGGTTTGCTCCATCGAGGCCTCGCGCGTGTCCGCCGGCCGATGTTACATCGTTTTCGACGGCCATCGCTCCGACGACGGCGACCCGTACGTCTTCGTCACCGAGGACTTCGGTCAATCGTGGCGCTCGCTGCGCGGCAACCTGCCGATCGGCTCGACGCGCGTTTGCCGAGAGGATCTCGTCAATCCCAATCTGCTCTACGTCGGCACGGAGTTCGCGTTGTTCGCATCGCTCAATCGCGGCGCGTCGTGGTTCAAGATCAACGGCAATACCTTGCCGACGGTAGCGATTCACGAAATCGCCCAGCCGACGACGGCCGACGAGATCGTCGCCGGCACGCACGGCCGCAGCATCTGGGTGCTTGATGTTGCGACGCTGCGCAAACTGCGCGGCGCGCATTTCTCCCCTCCCCCCCCGGGAGAGGGGTCGGGGGTGAGGGCGGACCTCTTCACGCCCACGATCGCGACGCGCTGGCAACTCGACTTCACGCGAGAGGGGATGTTCCGTACCGGCACCAGGCATTTCGTCGGCCAAAATCCGCCCCGCGGCGCCATCCTCGATTTTTTCCTCGCCAAGAAGACCGACAAGATTTCGCTGCGCATCCTCGGCCCCGACGGCGGCCTGGTGCGCGACTTCGACCTCGCCAAGGAGAAAGACGCCGGCTTCCACCGCATCGTCTGGGACCTCGTCGCCGGCGGCGAACCCAAGGACGGCAAGGACAAGACATCGTTCACTCCCTATGGCCAACCGGTCAAGCCCGGCGTCTACCGTGTGCAGCTCACCGTCGACGGCGTCACACATTCGCGTCTGCTCACCGTCGAAGCCGACCCGCGCCTGGGCCGACCCGGCAGCACGATCAACGAAGCGGAAGAGTTGCGGAAGCTTCTGAAGGAACGCCCGTGACCCTCCCCGTTTGGCGTCCGAAATGCGGCGTGCGATCGCACGGCGCACTGCGAGCGCTAGACGAAGAAGAGAATCCGAGATACGCTCCATGGGAAGATTACTTCTGACGATCCTTGTTGGCTTCCTAACCTGCACGCCCGCTTTGGCACAGGAAAAAACCTACAACTGGACCAAGGTCACCGACAAGGCCGCGTGGAAAGCGCGTGATTCGCAGGGCGAGCTGGTCTACAAGGACCGCCTATGGATCTTCGGCGGCTGGTTCCAATCGTTCGAAGCGCCGCCGCGCGATGTCTGGTCGAGCGGCGATGGCAAGGACTGGACGCTCGTGACCAAGGAGGCGCCGTGGATTCACAGCGACCTGCCCATGACCGTGGTCCACGACGACAAGATGTGGATCATGGGGGGCTGGTACAACGGCCGGCTCAAAGGGCACTCGGCCAGCAACCAGGTTTGGTGGTCGACCGACGGCGCCAAGTGGACGCAGGCGACGAAGAGCGCCGGCTGGTCGCCGCGCATCGCTGCCGGCATCGTCGCCTTCAAGAACCGTATGTGGATCCTCGGCGGCACCGAGAACTACTACTTCGGCGACGATAAGAGCCTGAAGAACGATGTCTGGTCGAGCGCTGACGGTAAACAGTGGAAGCTCGAAACCGCCGACGCTGGCTGGGCGCCGCGCGCCTACCACGGGGCCGTCGTGCACGACAACAAGATCTGGATCTTCGGCGGCGGCAACTATGTGCCGAAGTATCAAGCGTTCAACGACGTCTGGGCATCGAGCGACGGTGTCAAGTGGGAGAAGGTGCTCGCCAAGGCCCCGTGGTCGCCACGCATCTGGTTCTCGGCAGCCGTCTATCGCGATCAGATGTGGCTGCTGGGCGGCTGGTCGAATAACCCGTCGAAAAACTGGGGCGACGTCTGGCACTCCAAGGACGGCAAGACGTGGAAGCAGTTGAAGTCGGATGTCTGCTGGAAGGAACGCCACGAGCACTCCGCGTTCGTTTTCCAGGACAAGCTCTGGATCGCCGGCGGCCATGCGACGCCGCTATCCAGCGAAGTCTGGTCGCTGCAACTTCCCAAACGCTGGCCCGCGGAGTGATCCGTCTTCGTTTTAGCGCTCGCTGGTCGCATGCGAACGCTAAACGAATCACCGCACCTTGCCAGGACCGAACAGGGGCACGCGCCCATCGACGCCGACGCCCCAGGTAGGAGCGCCGAGCGGCAGAGCGCCGATGTCGGGACCGCCCTTGTCGGCGTCGCGCAAGGCATCGGGCCAGTCCATCGCAATCGGCTGTCCCGCGTCGATCGCGGGGCTGGCGGCTTGGAGGCGTAAATCCGGCGCAACCGAGGCGTCGGCCGTCAGACGCACGAACGTCGGATCGGCGACTTTGTCAAGGGTCGTCCAGCCAGGCTCGAAGATCTTCTTGCTCTCGACAAACAGCTTGGACGCGCGAAGCTTCTTGAACGGATCGGCCTTCTGCGCGGGCCCGTCTTTGACGCCCCAGAGGATATTGCCCCCCTCGCGGAGGTTGCCCGCTTCTTTGCCGAGGACGACAGCGCCGGGGACGCCATCGATCTGCACGAAGATGTTGTTGAACACATCGCACTCGCTTCGCTTCGACGCTGAGCCCCCCAGGCCGAACAGGAAGTAATCGCGAAAGACCTGGCCGCGGCGAATCATCGTGTTGTGATAGACGCGCATCAGCGGATAGACCGGGCTGCCGTGATCGCTGATAAGATGCCCTTCGTATCGCAAGAATGATCCGCTCGGATCGGGCTTGGCGGGCAGGCCGTAGTAGACGCCGGCGCGCGAATCGAACACGTTGCGATAGACGTAGACGCCCGACTTCGGATCGTGCCCGGCAGGCGCTTCGTCCTTGTCGATTTCGTGCTGCTGAAATACGCCCAGGCAGGCCCCAATGCGATTCTGATAAACGAACATCGAATGGCTGCGCAGCTTCGGCCCAAACTCCATGCCGTCGTCGTTGAAGTTGTCGACGAAGTTGTGATGGAATCGCAGGTTCTTGATGTAGCGCAGAAACGCGAAGTCGTGATCGTCGGTGAACTCGCAGTTGGCCAGCTTGATGTTCTCATTCATCGGCTGATTGTTCAGAAACATGAGCTGATACGACGGGGTGCCGAAGTACTTCATGTGCGATCGGCCCAGCCACGGCGCCGCCAGTCCGCGAAAAGCGCAGTGCGTGACACGGATGTCTTTCGACGCGTTCACGAGCAGGCCGGGGAAGCCGCCGAAAACGGTGAGGTGATCGAGATGGATATTGTTGGAGCCGTAGATCTCGATCATCGGACTGCCGGTGGCGCCGCGGAAGACGATGCCCTGAATCGTGACGTGGCGAATGCCGTTGATGCGCAGCACCGCATCGCCGAAGCCGGCGGCAACGACGAGCTTGAGCTTGCGCGGATCGGTTTCGCCCTTGTAGGCGCGCTCGCCGAGGCCGGGCAACTGGTTGTGTGCCAGGCGGATGTGGATGTGCTGGGTGTCACGGTTGTACCATATGCCGGGGCCGCAGTAAACGCCGGTCATCCGCGGCGCCTTGCGATCGGGCGGGCTGAACTCGCTCGCTGCGCGCAGATCGATCGGCAAGCGGTAGCCGTGCAGCGGAACCATCGAGTCGCCGAAATGCCCCAGGGCGAGAGGCCGTTCGTTTTCGATGCCCCAGAACGGCTCCCAGGACGCGGGGATGAACTGCGTCGGCATGCGGCGCTGATCGGCGTTCGGGTAGGTCTTGGTCGAGACGAACTCCCCGTCCGCGCCGCCCTTTGCGGGGGTCCAGCTCGTTTGTGGCGACTCGAAGAACTCGCGAAGTCCACCGTCGACAATGGCGATTTCGCCCGGATACGACGCGATCGTAATCGGCGCATCGGCCGTGCCGAAGCGCGTGATACTCACTTTCTCGTAGTAGACGCCGCCGCGCAGATAGAGCGTATCGCCAGGCTTCAGGCGATGCACGCCGTGCCGAATGGTGTTCCACGGCTTCTCTTTGGAGCCGTCGTTGGCATCATCGCCGAGCTTGGCGTCAACGAAATACGTCGGCCGCTTCGCCAGCGCCTGGTTCATCGCCGTCGGCAATGGCCGCATCTGCGGGTGCGACGGATAATGCGGCTGCGCCACCGCCGTTTCAACGATGTTGAGGAGGATTGCCAACACAAGCGTGATTGGAGTGCGTTGCATGATCTGGCCTGAAAAAGAGTCGTGTATAATTGCAGTCACAGGCTCACGTTCGCAGTCCATTTTATGCATCGATCTGTCACGGCCACGTGAGCCCACTCAATGGAATGGAGATATGCCAATCGCCTTCGCATGTATTTGCGGGACCAAGCTCAAAGCAGACGACGCGAGCGCGGGCCAAAAGCAGAAGTGTCCAAGGTGCGGAACGGTGGTCGTTGTTCCGGGCGGCGATGTCAAAGCAGTCGTTGACGACCGGGCCCCCGCGCGAAACATCTTTCTTCCCAGATCGCCATGGGAACGCGCGTATGCTCGACCGATCACGCAATTCGAGTCGCGGATGGTCGAGGCGTATTTCCAGATCGTCGGCAAGCTGGCGGATGCCAAGGTATTTCCCCTCGAGCCGTTCGAACTGGCTGGGATCATCACGGCTTATGCCCCGATCAACGCAATAGAACTGCCCATCGTCAACTTCTGGAATATGACGGGCGTCTTTGACCTATCTAAGAATTCCACGGCCGGCTGCCTGGTGACCACACAGGGAATTTACTGGCGAAACACGGACGGCGCCGTAGGGCGCCGGACATTCGCCGACCTGGAGCCGGGCGACGTCGTGGCCGATCCGGGTTATTTCTCCAACGCGCTGACGATCGCCGGCCAGGCGATGGACTTTCAATTCGACAGTGACGTGCTCAAGGCGTTCGCAGCATGCCTGAATGCAGCGATAGAGATATGCAAGGAGGACAAAGGCTATCCTGGCCCGACCGAAAAGGCGATTGCCGGTGCTTTGGCCATCCGCGCCAAGGAGCGAGAAACCGATCTTTACAACTTTGTACGCAAGCAGTTTCCCGACCGTAAATTCATCGCCGTCGGCATCGCTCTGTGGCCATCGAAACACATCGTCGACCCCTTCGACCAAATTGCCATGCTGAGCGAGATCCTCGCCGAGGGCCCCGTGGAGCTTCCGGATGTTATTGACCTTCCGGACGTTTTTGACGTCGGCGTCGTCGGAGTCACGGCCGTCAACTTTGGCCTCGTGACGCTCATTCAGAATGCCAGGGATCTCAAAGAGATTGATTTGACGGCGGCTTTCGCAGAGCCGCCCGACGAGTTGCCCGTGAAATGGGTGTCGCGCCGATCCGTGCGATCCGCCCACGGCATAGGCGTCGAGATGACGCTCGTCTTTTTTCAAGGAATGAAGATCAAGACCATGCGATTTCCAGAGACGTTGCTGCGCGGCAACAAACAAATAGGCAAGCAAATCGCGCAATGCTTTGAGCCGATTAGCAAGTAAACTCGGCTTCGTCGAAGTTCGCCAGCGTGGCGGCTATAAGCGGTTTCGCCACTCCGACGGCCGCGCCACCTTTGATCGACATGCCTCACTTGCTCGCCGGCGTCAACGACAGCACGATCAATTCCGATCCCTTCGCCGACTTGAACTCGGTGGGCCGTTCGTTGTCGGTGGTGTTGGAGATGCACAGCTTGACATCCTTGCCGTCGATCTGATAGATGCCGCGGACGACGAAGCCCTTGGCTTTGCCGTCGGTCGCGGACAGGTCGATGGCATTGGGCTTCTTGGACGGGTCAAGCTTGATCGTGTACTCCTTGCCCTTGGCCCTGCCTTTGACGCGAGCCAGGATCATCGTCTCGCCTTTGAAGGTGATGCGCAGGTTGTCGGTCATTTCCTTCGTCGAGTCCTTGCCGTTCATCTGCATGGCTGTCACCGCCCAGTCGCCCTGGAGTTTTTCGAGATCAGCCTTGGCGTCCTGGCCGGACGCGGAGCAGACAAAGAGACAGAAGGTCGTTAGTATCGTAGCCGGTCGCATCGGTAAATCTCCGGGCTCATATCACGATCGTTGATAATAGCACAGCGCTCATCTCGGGCCTACTTCCGCTTCTTGTCGTACTTGCCGAGCTCCGGCGGCTGCACGGTTTCGAGCAGCTTGTGGATCACGTCTTCGCTGGTCTTGCCCTCGGCCTGCGCCTGAAAATTGGTGCTGACGCGGTGACGCAGAACGGGGATGGCGACCTTCTTGACGTCGTCGATGGCGACGGAGAATCGGCCGTCCATGGCGGCGACGGCGCGAGCGCCCTGGACCAGGAAGATGCCGGCGCGCGGGCCGGCGCCCCAGTCGACCATGCGCTGGACAAACTCCGGGGCGCTCGGATCGCGCGGCCTCGTCGCGCGCACCAACCTCGCGACGTACTCCGTAACGAAATCGCCCACGGGGACCGAACGCACCAGCTTCTGCATGTTGAGAATCGCGCGGCCGCTCAAAACCTTGGTGATCTCCGTCGCTTCCTCTTTCGTCGCCAGGCTGATGATCTTGCGCTCTTCGTCGTAGTTGGGATAATCGACTTTGATGTTGAACATGAAGCGGTCGAGCTGGGCTTCGGGCAGCGGATACGTGCCTTCTTGCTCGATCGGGTTCTGCGTGGCGATAACGAAGAACGGATCGGGCAGCTTGTACGTCTCCTGGCCGACGGTGACTTCGCGCTCTTGCATGGCCTGGAGCAAAGCGGCCTGCGTCTTGGGCGGCGTGCGATTTATCTCGTCAGCCAGAACGATGTTGGCGAAGATCGGGCCCTTGACGAAGCGAAACTCGCGTTTCCCAGCGCTCTCTTCCAGAACCGTCGTGCCGGTGATGTCCGACGGCATCAGGTCCGGCGTGAACTGAACGCGTTTGAACTGCACGTCGAGAATCTGGGCGATCGAGCTCACGAGTAGCGTCTTGGCAAGGCCGGGGACGCCGACAAGCAAGCAATGGCCGCGTGTGAAGACCGCGGCAAGGACTTGCTCGATGACGTCGGACTGCCCGATCACCGTGCGGCGAAGTTGTTCGAGAATCTGATTGCGTGCCTGGCTGAACTGGGCCAGGTATTCGCTGATCTTGTCGGTGGACATGAAATTTTCCCGGCGAGCCGAGCCGCGTAAGCGGCCGGTTGACGCGGCGAATCAACCGGCCGCTTACGCGGCTCGGCTCGCCGGATTCATTCTATTCATGGTAGAACAACGAGGGCCTGATCGCGATGCACCCAGCCGGTTTCGCCGGTGGTGAGCCGCACTTGAAGCCACGAGCCGCGGCGGTGAAGTTGGCGCACCTCGAGGCCGCGAGGCAACTGCGCTAGAATCGGATGACGTGGGTAACTTGCGCCGTTGCCTCGATAAAAGTCGGCATTCTCGATGAGCACGACGAGCGGCGTCTGGCGATCGATTTCGGCGAGCGACGAAACGTGCCACCAGGCGATACTCAAGGCGCCGAGCGTCAGGCCCGTTAGGCCTGTCAGCACCAAGAGCGCAGTCGTGCGCCAGAGGAACGATGCGGTGACGGCAACGCACGCAAGTACGTACACGGCGACCAGCATGCAGAAAACCCCAAGGAGCGGAGGCCGGCGAAGCCAGGCGGGCCAGGCGTCGGCCTCCGGCCGACCTTGACCGGCGAGCGGGTACAGCACCTTTCCGCGCGCGAACGCCAGGTGTTCCTGCATGACGGAATCGTTGGGATCGAGACGCAGTCCGACGTGAAATGCCCAAATCGCTTCCGGCCAACGGTCCGCGAGCACGCCGGCGTTGCCCAGGTTGCGATAGAGCGCTGCACTGCGGTAGCCGCGCCGATGCAGTTCGCGGTAAGCATCGACAGCCACGGAGAAGTGCTTGCGCGCGACCAAAAGGCGCGGCTTGTTCTCGACGCCTTGCCGAAACGCCGACTCCGCTGCCGCCAGTACGTCGTCGTCCGATTGTTGCGTCTGGCCATACGCTGGACCGAGCAGCACGAGGCCGACGCCGATCGCTATCGCTGTGCGCATGCATCGGCCTCCAAGGTCTGGATCAATCGAACCGCATCGTCCGCAAGCTTGATCGACTCCGGTGATTTCCCGTGCGTGAACCGAATAGCGTCGCATGTATGGAAGAGCGATCGGGCTTCGGCGCAGGCCTCGAGAGAGAAACCGGCTCGTTTCAGAAAGGCATGGATCTCCGAAGGCGCGGGATCAACGACAGAAAAACCGAATCGCTCGTGCAGGTACGCACAAACGACATGCCACACGCATTCGCCCGCTCGCAGCTTGGCGATGGCACGCTCGGCAGCTTCCATGCGATACAATGCCGCGTCGCGCATCGCGTCCGGCGCCATTCGACAATAGACATCGGCCGCGATCACGCAAGAGATCGGTGGCATGATCAACGCAATTAGCCAGTACACCCACGTCAGTTCAAACGGCGCCGCTGGCCGCGTCAACATCACCGGTAATGTCGAGCGAAACGAATTCGGCACGGCATCGATGTCGA
Organism: Planctomycetota bacterium; assembly: GCA_016872605.1. Taxonomy (GTDB): domain Bacteria; phylum Planctomycetota; class Planctomycetia; order Gemmatales; family Gemmataceae; genus SIAQ01. The sequence continues at coordinate 9,544 of VGZI01000117.1, read as the reverse complement.
TCGTAATCGGCGGAGGAGCGTCGGGCCGGGGCTTCACGGTGATCTTGATCTGATCGACCGGCTCGCGCAAAAATTTGTTATCGTCCGGCACGCTCGGATCGTAATAGACGAGCCGAATACCGTGGATCGATTCGACGCCGACGTGCTTGGGTGTGAGCCGATAGAGGAACGTCCAGGTTTTCTTGGGGCGATCGACCGATTCTTCCAGAAGAACGGGCGGATAGAAATCGGGCGACTCGCCTTTGTCCCAGGCTTCGGGAAACAGCCGCAGGTCCTTGCCGCGCGGTTCGTCGGTCTTCGGGCCTTCGCCGAAGATTTCGACGCGAACCACGATGTGCCGTTCGACCTCGACGTCCGTCGGCTCCGCGCTGACCTTGATGTCATAGCGGCCGACGATGTAGCTGTAATCGGTGGGCCGGTTGGGATCCGTGCGTGGATCGATCTTCGGCGCCTGGGCGAGCGCCGGGAAGGTGAAAACCAAAGCAAGAAAAAGGCTCAGGAATGGGAGGACAAGCCGCTTTCTCCACTCTCCCCCTGTACTCAGGGGGAGAGTGGGAGTAAAGCGGACAACCTGCTGTGAGTTGAGCCAAAATCGCGCCATCGCAGATCACCAATCTTTCTTCGACAAATTCGCGGGGCCGCTCGGCGATCGTTGCTCCCGGCGGGCGGCCGCGATGCGGCGAGCCTCGCGCTCCAAGGCCGCCAGCGTCACATCGAGCGCCGCGGGCGAGACCTTGTCTTTGTCAGGCAGATGCTGCAGCGTCTCGCTCGAAAGTGTCTTGCTCTTCTTGCCCTTCGGAACGTCCGCGGATTCCTGCGGCTTCATCCCCTTCTCTTTCTTCACTTCGACGAACTCGCCGTCGTCCTTCTTTTCCGGATCGGGATAGTTCGGTTTGTCGGCGTTTCTGGGCTGTTTCAATGCCTCGGGCAATTTCTGCCACGCCTTGTACCAAAGCTGCTGTGCCAGGTCGAGGTTGTGCCGGGCGTCGGCGCGTAGGTTGCCAGGCTGCTTGAGGCAAGCACGATAGGCGGCGACGGCGTCGGCGAGCGTGTTGACGTCGTCGCCGAACTGCACCAGCGCATTGCCTAAATCGAAGTTGGCCCGCGCACGGCGCTCCGGCGGAGCGGCGTCGTCTTCAAGGCTGCGGCGGTAGCAATCGATCGCGTCCTTGTGCTGGCCGAGCCGATAGTGCGCTGCGGCCTTGTTGAACGAAATCAAACCCGGATCAGGTGACTCGGCCTCGGATTGCTCGTAGAGCTTGATCGCGCCGGCGTAGTCCTTTTTCGCGTACGCTTCGTTGCCCTGCCGCACCAGTTCCTCCGGATCGGGCGGCCCGGTGGCGCTCACACACACAACGGCCACGAATGCCAGCGCCACGACCGCGGCTCGACTTCGAACAACCGAGCTGCGCGGCCCGGCAATCGGCGTTTCTGCTTCCTTCGAGCTCGGGCCTTCGTTCAGCCCCATCGCCACCATCAGCAGCATCACCGCCGGCAACAAAAACCACGCGAAACGCAGATGGTACGTCGGCAGTTCTTCGCCGATCGCCGCCTCGTCGCGCATCTCATCGACGTCGAGCAAATGCTGGATCAGCGTGCCAAGAGGCAACACGTCGGTGCGGGCCGGGATGTACACGCCGTCGGTCGCCCGGGCGATCTCACGCAACGGCTCCTCGCGCAGCCGCGTCAGCACGGCCTTTTCTTCAAAAGAAAGAAACTCCCGGCCATGGGGAATCTTCTCGTCCTTGTTCGGATCGCCGAGGCCGACGGTGTGCACGCGAATCTTCTTTTCCTTGGCAGCAGCGATGCCTAGACGCCATTCGTCGTCGCCGGCTGGATCGTCGCCATCGGAGAGCAGGACAATCATGGGCCGATTCGTTCGGCGCGGATCACAGGCGTCGACTGCGAGCTTGATGCCGGCGCCGGTGCGCGTACCGGACACCGGATCGTCCACGGTCAGCCTCGGGATATCGCCCGCCTCGATCCGCGAGAGCACGTGGCGCAAATGGTCGTAATCCTGGGTCAGCGGAAACGCCAGATGAGGCACGGCCGCGAACAGAACAAGAGCAACGCGATTGCCTCCCTGTTCTTCAAACGTGTCGGCCAATCGGCGCAGCGACCGCACCGCCAACTCGCGACGGCTCGGCTGCTCGGCGCTCATGCTGCGGCTCAGATCCAAGACGAGGATCACATCGCGCCCCTTGCGAAACTGCGCGCTCTTGTCGATCCCCCATTGCGGCCCGGCACCGGCGATTGCAACCAATGTGAGCGCAACGAGTACGCATAGCGCACGCCAGCGCCGCAACGTCCAGTCCACAAGGATGCTCTTGCGCAAATGTGAAGCGCTGCCGAGTTGTTCGATCAACTCGAGTTTTCGCCAATAGGCGTACAGCAACAGCGCCATTGCGACCGGGATCGCGGCGAGCGCTGCGAGGAGAGCAGGGTGTGCGAAGTAAGTCGAGAGCATTTTCATTTTGCCGCTTGCGGCTTCGCGCTCGCGGAGTAGTTTCGTTACAACCGATGTTTTTCTGCGAGCGCGAAGCCGCAAGCGGCGTTACGGCACTTTGCGCCATGCCGTCGCTTCGAGCGCGACGATCGTCAATCCACACGCGAGGGCGGCAAGGGCGAACCAGTGGAAGCCTTCGTAGTAACGGCGATACTGAAAACTCAGGATGCGCTCGCGTTCGAGACGATCGATGCTCTCATAGGCGGCGAGCAGGCCCTTGCCGTCCTGGGCGCGGAAGTACGTTCCGTCGGTCATGGCGGCGATCGTTTGCAACGTCGCCTTGGCTCGCTCGGCTTCGAGCGCTTCCTCCTTGTTCTTCGGCTTGGCCGGCGAGGCGTCGATGGCGTAAATCGGGATCGACAGATTCGCCGCGAGCTGGGCGGCCTGGCGCGGCTTCAGCACCTTCTCCACGTTGCTCTCACCGTCGGTGAGGAAGACGAGCACCTTGCGTTTGGTGGGCGCTTGCTGAAGCACATGCAGCGCCCAGGTGATGGCGTCGCCGGGGTTGGTCGTGCCTTCGTTGGCGCCTTGACGCGCTTCGAGCGCTTCCATCAGCTTCAAGAGCGAATCGTGCTCGAGCGTCAACGGGCACGTCGTCTCCGGATGGGTGCCGAACGCGATCAGGGCCATGAGATCGTTCTTACGGCCCTTGAGTTCGACGCCGTCGGGGCCTTTGCCGCCGGCAACAAATAGACGAAACACCTTCTTGACGCCAACGAGGCGCGTGTGGTCCTCGCCTTCCCATTTGAAATCGGTCTCGTTCATGCTGACGGAGATATCGACGACCATGGCGACGGCGATCCCCTCGGTCTCGATCCGGCTCGGATCAACCCAGCGAGGCCCAGCCAGCACCACAATCGCCAGGGTCAAGCCGGCGAGCCGCAGCACCAGCCCGCCCCACCAGGCGAACGCGGCACGCAAGCTCGGTAACTCGGGTAGCAGCCGCGTGTCGGAGAACAGCCACGCCCCACGCGATCGGCGGATGTAGTGCCAAGCGGGCAACGGGAGCAGGAGCAAGAGGAGAAGTGCCCAGGGGTAGGTGAAATGGGGAAACATGGAGTTGAACAAAGAGCCGTGAGTGAAGCAAGCCTCAGTCTAGCGATTACTTCACGCACGGCTCCATGGCGTGGCAACAGGAAGACACTCAGTCAACCTGCAGAGATTGGGCGCATTTTTCAAAGGCCGGGCGAAGTGCAGCGAACTGCGAAGTTTCTACGCTGCAGGTGATTACAAAAACGTTCTTGTTGTTATTGCACACCAAGAAATACTGCATGGCCATGACATCGACGCCGTTGACATTGTGCTTCCCTGCAATCATGTAGGCTTTCTTGCCGTCGACGGTTGTGAATTTCTCGTCAACGAAGGCCCAATTCTTGAAAATCTTTGGATAACCCTGCTTCAACTCCTGCGGTGCGGAATCAATGCCTCCGAGGTTCGGAGTCGTTGCGACATTGATGTTTTCTTTTTTCCCTGGACCAAGGGCCAAGAATGCCACCCCGCCCACAGGATTGCTGACTTGCCATCCTTCGGGCAGGACGATGGAGAATCCCACTGTTTTGTTATGTATCCGGGCTACTCCCTGATGACGCACACCAGGGTTTGTCCCTTTATCTGGATCCGGCTTCTTGGAGTCCACCGGCGGCGTCCCGCTTCGGCGTAGGACGATGAGCATGGCTTTGGAACTCGAGAACGTCTTCGGCCGGCCCATCGCGCTGTCTTTTGAATCACGCATGCAGATGCGCAACTCATCGCCCTTGATCTCGAAAATATTGAGAATCGTCTCTTTTCTCTTTGTGTCGAGCACGTCCATCTGAAATGGCGTTGTCGTTACGTTGATCGTAAAACCATCGTCGTCAACTCCGCCTTTGGGATTCGGCGTGAGAACACGATCGCCTCTGAAGGTTATCGTGAGCCCCTTAAGGAACTCGGGAGGCGCGATCTTTCCGTCGAGCTCCATTGCTGTGGGGGCCCAGGTTCCTTGCAATGACGCTTTCACCTGGTCAACGGTCGGTCCCGCCGGCGTTTTGCCTGGATCGCCTTTCGGCGGCGTCTTGTCTGCGGGTTTCTTCTTCGGCGGGTCCGGTTCCTTCGGGGGCTCCGGCATCGGGATGAGCGGGGTCTTCGGGTCCTTGGCGGGGTCGAAGCCGGCGGGGGCGGGGCCGCCGATCGTGCACATGGCCTTGAAGACCTCGGGGCTGACACTCTGGTCGATGAAGCGGACGGAGCCGTCGGCCATGATGGCATAGGTTCCGGTCTTGTTGCCATAGGTGCGCAGGAAGGGGCCGATGGGGTTGACTTCGGGGACGCCGCGCACGGTGCTGCCGCCGCCGGCGATCCAGGGGCTGACGCCGGTCGGGCTATCGGGCGGTATTTGCAGCATGAGGATGGTGTTGGCGGCGCCGCGGCCGTTGCGGATTTCTTCGAGCGAGGCCGAGTCGTCGTAGCTGAAGGCGCCGCGCTTGTGAGCTGTGGCTGGGTCGCCCTTGCGATACATGGCGGCATCGAGGCCTACGCCGGCGACGCCGACGAAGTGTGTGGAGGCGTAGTCGAGCGGGATGCCATCGACGCTGACGAAACGCGCGTATTCCGGATACATCGGATCAAGGAACTGCGGGACGACGGTGCTGCCGGCGGCCCAGTTGGCTGGGTCGCGCCACGAGCTCTGGAACTGAATCTTGCTGAAGAGCGTTTCGTGGCCCATGTAGGGCAAAAGGCCGGCCATGAAGCTGATGCGGTTGCGCGGCTCGCGATCGACGATCAGGGCGGCGCCGTCGCGCTTGAAGGCGCCGGGAGGAAGCCGGCCGGGCGGCACTTCGCGCGGGATGACCCCTTCGTTGCCCATCTTGATCGCCGCCAGGCCGAGCGCATGGCGCAAGGAAACGTGTGCCGCCGCCTCCATCTCGGCGCGCATTGTCCCCGCGGCAAGATGGGCGAGAGCTTGTGCCTGCACAAGGGCCGGGTTGTCGAGCACCAGATCGAGAACGAAGTCGACGGTGTTCAATTCTTTTTTGACGGTGATTTGCGACACGTTCGCTTCTTGCGGTTTCTTGTCGTCGCCGGGTTGGCCTAGGAACCCTCCGCCCGGGACCACGCCGCCGCCGCCCGGATCGGGTTTGACCTCAGCCGTCGGCAGACGCACGTCGTGGCGCGTGATCGTCTTGATGAAAGTCGCAACCTGGGACGCGATCTGTTCGGTCAGATCGCGGCGTATTTCCTCGGCGTCCATGGACTGAATACAGTTGATCTCGTTGCGGTACTGAAACTTGAGCGTCTCACGCTGCATGAGCGAAACGCCGAGGCTACGGATGCGAGGCTTTTGCTCGGTGAGCAGGATCGTGACATCCCAGAACTGGCGTGGCCGGCGAACGACGATGCTGAAGTCGGGATGTTGAATTCGGTTCGCGTCCATGTCGGTGACGGAAGCGAACAGAAGTTTTTCCTTGTCGCTGCCTCCCGTTTCCATGCGATCGATAATGGACTTGAGGCTTGGCTTGATGGTCATCCATCGTTCGATGGTGGCCTGCGGTTGTGTGGGTACTCCACCGCCGATGCCTGCAGCACCGCCGGCTCCCACCGCTCCGGCTGGCGTGCCGGGCGGCGTGCCTGCCGCACCTGCGGCACCTGCCGCGCCGACAGCGCCCGGCGGCGGCAAGGTTCCGCCCATTCCACCCGGCAGCGTCATACCGCCCATCCCGCCCGGCGGAGGAGGTGGCGGCGCGATCCCCCCCATCCCGCCCGGCGGCGGCGGCGGAGGCGCGACCTGGAAGGCAAATCGAGTGATTTCGCGATTGCCTCCCGATGACGCGGCAGCGATGGCCGAGGGACTGTAATAGCCGGTCGGCGCCCACGACGGCAGCGTGGACGATCCCGCGTCGGACATTCCCTTGATCGGCGGCGGTGGCGGCGTCGAGATCCCACCCCCCGGTGGCGGAGGCGGTGGAGTTGAGATGCCGCCCATGCCTCCCGGCATCGGAGGCGGCGTGATGCCGCCCATGCCGCCCGGAATCGTCCCGCCCATCATTCCGCCCGGGATTCCGGTAATGCCGCCAGGGACCGGGTTGCCGCCACCGACCCCGCCCGGATTCGGATTCACCGGGGCTTTCGGCGTCGACAGCATCGGGAATTTTCCCTTTGCCTTTATCAGCGCTTTCACCGGCGCTTCGTCGCCGATAATCAACGTCTGCGGCGTATGCAAGCACAGATACGAGCTTCGGTCGCGCGGCCGATTGTCGAGGGAACGCAAATAGTTCGGAACGCCGAAGGAGAATCGAGCCAGCTGATCGAGCCACGGGTGCGGCTTGACGGTGCGGTAGCAGGGCTTTCCTTCGATCGAGACCGGATCGAGCCGCAGCGCGGACTGAAGCGTGGTTTCGTTGATGACATCCCGGAAATGCAGCACGCTGTACCGCCATCCCGGCGCGGTATACTTCTCGGCGACAATAACGTCCTCGATCGCCAAGAGAGAGAAACCGAGCTTGCGTTGGAGGTCCTTGTCATTCAGGCCGCCCTGGGTTTCAAATGCGGCCTGGAGGAGCGCCCCATTGGTCTCGAAGAGGTGCCGCATGGCGTAATGCGTGACATGCTCGGTGTCATTGGGCAAGAGGTTGGAGAGCTGAGCCTGCAGGGCCTCAGAGAACTCCTGGGCGCGGCCGGGCAGTTGCGGTTGCTTATCGACGATCGGCTTCTTATTGATGTTGCCCTGATCCTTGACACCCGGATTAGGATCTTTGCCATCGGTCTTCCCCTTGTTGGGGTCCTCATTCCCGCCACCTGGCGCGCCCGGCGGCATAGGGGGCATATCGAGTTTGCCGGGATTGTTGTTCGCTTGCGGCGCTGGGTTGTTGGAATTGGCGAAGTAGAAGTAGGCCGCCACGCCGAGAATCGCCACGCCGACCACCGCCAGGGCCAGGCCGATCACGAGTTTGTTTTGATTGCCGGCCTTGTCTTTCTTCTTCTTCGGCTCGTCGTCCTGATCGCCATCGTCATGCTTGTCCGCTTTGCCGTTGCTTGCGGCTTTGCTCGATTTGCTCTTGGGCTGCTCGTCCACCTCGTCGACTTCGTCCTCGTCGGGCACGTCGAGCTTGGGCCTTTTGCTTTTGGGTGGCGGAGTCTTGGCGGTTACCTCGGTGGAAACGGAGGTCTTTTTCTTGCCGTTGAGCCTGGTGTCCTTCTTTTGGACAACTTCATCGTCATCGACGTCATCCACGTCGTCCACTTCATCGACGTCGTCGACGGGCCGCTTGGCGAGGAAGGTGTCTTTGCACTTGTTGCATTCGACCTTCTTGCCGACCATGCCTTTCCGGATGGTGATCAACGCTTCGCAGGAGGGGCATTGTTGCTTGAACGTGGTGGAGACAGCCATCGGGAAAACTCCGGACGTGCGGGTGCAAAGGCCTAATTCACTTAGGATATCATAAACGAAGGGGGGAGGTAAATGCAAAGGGGAATCTGGGGGATTTTTTCACCGCTTGCGGCTTGGCGCTCGTTCATGTCGTCGACGTCAGCGACCGCGTTTGCGCCTCCCGCTCGATACAATCGATAAACTCGGCCACCGGTTTGGCGCCGCGATCCCCCTCGGCCCGAGCACGAACAGCGACGGTGCCTGCCGACTGCTCCTTTTCGCCGATGACGAGCATGTAGGGAATTTTGTCGAGCTGGGCCTCGCGAATCTTGGCGCCGATCTTGTCGGGGCGGTAATCGCCGTGGACGCGGAAGCCGCGTTCTCCCAGCTGCCGTTCGACCTGGGCGCCATAGTCGCGGAACTTGTCGCTGACGGTGATGATGCGCACTTGCTCCGGCGCGAGCCACAGCGGGAAGGCCCCCGCGAAGTGCTCGATCAGGATGCCCATGAAGCGTTCCATCGAACCGAACGGGGCTCGGTGAATCATGATGGGTCGATGCGGCTTGTTGTCCGCCCCAACGTATTCCAGATCGAACCGCTTCGGCAAGTTGTAATCGAGCTGCACGGTGCCGAGCTGCCACTCACGGCCGATGCAATCCTTGACGACGAAGTCCGCCTTTGGTCCATAGAACGCCGCCTCGCCGGGCTCGACGGTGTAGGCCATGCCGAGCGACTTGACGATCTTCTCGAGGCCCGCCTGCGCGGTGTCCCAGTCCGCGGCGTCGCCCACGTACTTGGTGCTGCCCGGATCGCGGAAGCCGAGACGGACGCGGTAGTCGTTCAGGCCGAGCGTCTTGAAGAAGAACAGCACGAACTCGAGGTTGGCGCGGAACTCCGACTCCACCTGCTCCGAAGTGCAGAACAAATGAGCATCATCCTGCGTGAAGCCGCGCACGCGCGTCATGCCGTTCAGTTCGCCCGTTTGTTCATAGCGATAAACGGTCCCGAACTCCGCGAGCCGAACCGGCAGATCGCGATAGCTCCTCGGTTCCGCCTTGTAGATGTGGATGTGATGCGGGCAGTTCATCGGCTTCAGCAAGAAGCCTTCCTGGTCCATCAGCCACTTCAAGAGCGCGTCGGCCCGGTCCTTGTAATTGGTCGCCCGATGATACTCCGGCAAGTCAACGTGCAGTTCCTTCAACAACACCACCACGAACTGGTGCATCATCTCTAGCTTCTTCGCCTGCGACGGCTCATTCAAATATTCCGGCGGCAGCATGTGGGCTTGCTTCATGTACTCCTGGTAATCGTGCTCGCGCTTCTCGTCGAGCTCGCCCATCGCGAGGCGATACTGACACAGGTCGAGCGTGCCGGCCGAAGGACGATGATACATCGGCGGGAACTGGGCGTCGCGGTAGTACGGGAAGTGCCCGCTGGTGCGATAGAGTTCGAGCCGGCCGATGTGCGGAGTGTAGACCGGCGAGTAACCGCGCTTGAGCAACTCGTCCTTGATGAAGTTCTCAAGGATGCCGCGCACGGTTGCCCCCTTCGGCATCCACAGGATCAAGCCGCTGCCGACCTGCTGGCTGATGGTGAACAGCTTGAGCTGCTTGCCGAGCACGCGGTGATCGCGTTTCTTGGCTTCTTCAATCCGGGTCAGGTAGGCGTCCAGGTCCTTCTGGTTGAAGAACGCGGTG
>VGZI01000116.1 GCA_016872605.1 Planctomycetota bacterium | reverse complement strand
CGCATTCAGATCATCACCGGCTCGCTCGATGGATCGTCGGGGTTCATTCTCTCGCTTCTGATGTGTCGAGCGATGAACCGCTCAGCGTTCAACGTTTTGTTCGGCGCGTTCGGCCAGGTGGAAGAAGCGCAAGCTCAGACGGAAGCGAAGGGGACGGTCCGCAGCATCGCGCCCGACGAACTCGCAGTGCTTCTGGAAGGCGCTCGCTCCGTCATCATCGTCCCCGGCTACGGCATGGCGGTCGCGCAAGCTCAGCACGGAATCAGCGAGCTCGCCAAGCTCCTGGCCGCGCTCGGCATAGACGTCAAGTACGCGATTCACCCGGTCGCGGGCCGCATGCCGGGGCACATGAACGTGCTCTTGGCCGAGGCCAATGTGCCGTACGATCAGCTTTACGAAATGGATCAGATCAACCCGTATTTTCCGGAGACCGACGTCGTGTTGATTGTCGGCGCCAACGATGTGACCAATCCGGCCGCCCGCACCGACAAGAGCAGCCCGCTCTACGGCATGCCGATCCTCGAAGTCGACAAGGCGAAGTCGATTATCGTGCTGAAGCGCTCGATGCGTCCGGGTTTCGCCGGTGTCGACAACGAGTTGTACTACGACCCCAAATGCATGATGCTCTTCGGCGACGCCAAGGACAGCGCCAACAAGCTGATCGCCGCGCTGAAGGGCTAAGCGAGCGAGCCGAGCGGCGCGAGCCGCCGGGGCCCACGACATCATCACCCGGCCGTTGATGCCGCTCGGCTCGCCCGCCGCTCACCGGTCCCAATCGGGGCCGAGCACTTCTCCGTCGCTGCACGTGATGGCGCTACGCAGCGTTCGCTCGGAGATGTTCGCGCGGACGAAGCGGACGCTTCCGTCGCCCATCGCAACGTGGAAGCCGTCGTCCCAGACGCCGAACTTGGGCAGCGGGCCCTTCGGGTCATACGGGAGGTCGTCTGGCTTCGTCCAGATGGTCGGCTCCTTGGCTTCGACGATCATGATCGTATTGGACGTTCCATCGGGAAGGTTTCCGAGCGTGAATTGTGGTCTGAGCCGGCCATTGCCGTTTATCGGATTGAGCATGGTGTCCGGGCCGACAAGCGTGCGGTAGTGCGTCATGCCAGGCTCGGCATCGACGCCGGGCATGACGTAGACGGGCGGCATCAACGGAATCAGCTTCTTGTTGGTCGGATGATCCCAAGGTTGATCCAGATCGAACGACCTGTAGAGCGGCTCCTGCTCAATGAAAGGGAGAATGGCGACGCGCCAACTCAGCAGCGGCTTGCCGTCGGCGTTCTTGCGCGAACTAATTGCTGCTGCCGGCAAGTGCTTATATGTGTCGTGATGGTTGTGCAGGGCGAGTGCGATCTGCTTGAGATTGCTGATGTGTTGAGCACGCATGGGGCCGCGCTGCAGCGTGACGATGAGATCCTTGGCGAGTTGGCCGTGAAGCTCAGCGGGCACATCCATACTGAGGCGAGCCTGAACGGTCTTCCCGTTGCGTTCGATGGTCGCTCCGTCGATGGCCTTGGCGATGGCTTTTCTCAAATCGGTCGGCTTCTCTTGGCCGCGATCCGGAATCAAGGTCGCCAGGACTTTCGCGGTCTTTAGCGACTCCATCGCGTTTGCGGCGCTGGTGTCGGTGGCGGCGAACGCATGGATGACAACGTCCAGTCGCGTGCCCAGGTCCATCGTCACGCCCAACGGGGTCGTCAGGACCGGGGCCAACGGCGCGATGAGCCGGGCGTTGGGATTATCGGGACCGAAAAACATGCCGCGAACGTCGGGCGCCAAGTGGCCCCCCGCGACGACAAGGTGCGGCTTGACGCCGAGCGCCAGGGCGGGATCGAGCGGCCGATGCTTGGGGCCCGGCTGGCGTGCGATCATCTCGTGATATCGAGCGACCGTCCAGGGATCGCCGAGCATTACGGTTCGGTCGCCGAGAAACACGATCGTCGGCACATCGGATTGGCGCGGCCCGGCAAACCCGCCGCCGTTGCCTCGATCGAGCGAACGCCGGAGAATCGCTTTTCGGTCGAAATCCTTGGTTGCCGTCACGATGACCAATCGCTCAAACATGGGGCGGCCGAAATCGTCGATGTGGTCGTGGAGCTGCATGGCGGTGAAATTCATGCCGTGAGCGACGTGGGCATGGACGAGGCGCCGATAGTCGAATTGCCTTTCGAAATCTTGAAGCAACACTGGCGACTCCTTCTCGACTGGCTTTTTTTCCTCGACGGGTTTGTCGTCTTTTTTGATCTCCATCTTCTCCTTCTGCCAGCGCAAGTGTTCCAACTCCTTGCGGCGCATCATTTCCATCTCCATTTGCATGCGGCGCCTCATTTCCCATTCATCGCGTTCGCGGAATCGATTGCCCGGCATGTCCCATCGGTCGCGTGGCGGCAGCGCCAGCACCAGCAGAGTGACCGTGTCCACTTCGGTTGCCTTCACCCAGAGCACGCGCTCGACCTCGTTCAGTCCTTTTGCGGCGGCGCGGTCGGCTTGCACGGCTTGAAGCAGCGCTTTGCCGGTCGGCGACTTCAGAAAATCGCCGACACGGACATGGACGAAGCCCAGGGCATCGGGGGGTACGTGCCGCAGGCCGTCCGGAAGCTTGGATTCTTGTGCGAGGCCCTGGCCCGACATTGCAACTATCGAAAGAAGAGCAACGCCAACGCGGATGAACGTGATCATGGGAACCTCTGCAAAGTCGGAGAAGTGGCAGAAGGATGCGGCGCCCGCGCGTCACCGTGCGAGCGCCAAACGAAGAATCTCGTTAATCAAGTGGCGGAGCAACCTCGCCGCCGTTGCGCGTGATGTAGGCTCGCAGCACGTCGGCCGCGGTGGTTGAGCGAACGTAACGCACGCTACCGTCGCCGAGCACAACGTGGAAGCCTTCCGGCCAAACGCCGAATTTCGGCAGCGGACCGTTCGGATTGAACGGGAGATCGTCGGGTTTGGTCCAAATGGTCGGCTCGTTGGCTTCGACGACCAGGAAGGTGTTGGACAAACCATCAGTGACGTTTGCTAATCGCGTGGCTTGTCTGGCTTCGAACATAGCGCCGCCGCCGACCAGAACGCGATAGTGCGTTTCCCCGTCCTTGGTTTCAGCCCCTGGAACCATGAACACTCTGGGCATACGGGAAATCAGTTTCTTGTTGGTCGGGTGGTCCCACGGCTGGTTGAGGTCGAATTCTTTGTAAAGTTGAAACTCTTCGATGTACGGAAGAATGGCGACGCGCCAGGAGAGGAGCGGTTTGCCGTCGCGATCGCCGATGCCCGCCGGGGGGAACGACTTCATCGAGTCGTGATAGCTCCACAGTGCCAGCCCGATTTGTTTGAGGTTATTGGAATTGTGAACACGGTCGCCGCGCTGGCGAAACAGGTCGAGGATTTCTTTGCCGAAATGCTTGGCCATCGCGGGCGTGATGTCGAGCTTGAGTTGAATCGAAACGGTCGTGCCGGCTTGCTCGACTTTGGCGTTGGCGAGCGTTTTGGCCAGGCCGTTCTGAAGATCGAGTTTCCAGCCGCCCGCCTCGCCGGCGTCTTTGCTTTTATCCAGGGCGAACTCGGCGAGGACGCGTAGGCTCTTGATCGCCTGGAGCGCGTTGCCGGCGGCGGCCGCGTTCGCCGCTTTGAACTGCAGCGTCAAATCGATGCTGGAGCTGAGATTCAGCGCTGCCGCAGCCTCGGTCGCAAGCAGCGGCGCCACGGCAGCCAGGACGCGCATCTCACGTTCCGACATGAACGGCATCATGAAAAACCGCCGCACCTCAGGCGGCATGTACCCGCCTGCGACGATGAGGTGAGACTGGGAGCCGAGCGCAAGGGCGGCTTGCATCGGCTTGGCCTTCGGCTCCGGGTTACGCGCGATGACGTCGCTATACCGGGCCAGTTCCCACGGAACGCCGAATAGCACGCTGCGGTCGCTCAGAAAAATCACCGATGGCTCCATGCCGAAGCGCGGGCCATACGGATCGCGAAAGCGATCTTCCATGAGCTGTGCTTTCAGCATCTTCTTGCGGTCAAGGGGCTTCGTCGCCGTCACGATCCAAAGCGGACCGGACAGACCAATGTACTCCGCCATTTCGCGTGGGTCGAGATCGGGGACAACCAAGCGGCGTTCCTCGAAATCCTGAAACAGCACCGGCACGAACTTTTCCACGGCTTCCTTTTTGTCGTCGAACTTCTTGTCCTCAAACTTCGGAGGAAAGGGCATTTCCTTCTTCATGTCCCAGTCCTTCTCCTTGTATTTAGGCCGGCCGAAGAAGCCGGGGCCGCCGGGGCCGAAGCCGCCGAAGAAGGGCATGTCCGAGCGTTTCGGAACAGGGAGCATGAGCACCGTCACGCTCTCCACGTCGGTGATATCGACGCCGAGGAATCCTTCAATTTTCTTTAACCCCTTGGCGCCTTCTCGATCCGCGCGAATCTGGTCCACGAGGCCTTTGCCGATCACGCTCTTCGTGAACTCGCCGCTGCGAAAGTACACAAATCCCATCGCATCAGGGGGAACAAAGCGCAAGCCCTCCGGCAGCTTCGAATCCGCCGGCTGAGCAATGGCGGGGCAGCTTGTCGCGAGCAACGCCAAGACACACCCGAGCACGGCCCGGACGATTGTGGACGATCGCATGACGATTCTCCTGGTGACGTGAAGTGATGGAAACGTCCGAATGCTGCGGCCATTCTACGAAATGCAACCGACCTGCCCAGACACACTGGTCGGCATGCAACATCACGCACTGCGGCATTCGCGGCGAATTAGATTCACGAAAACGCGAATTACGAGAACACAAAAAAATGTCGGGAGCAGACAAGTCGACGCCCGCGTTGCGCCATTTCGTGCTTTCGTTTTTCGCAATTTCGCGATTCTTATGCGCGGCGGCTCCAGCCCGCTCGGGGTGCACGCCGCTTGCTGTGCGTTTCCCGAAACACCTGGGGTGCACGACATGGTCTGCGAGGCCTGCATCGGGAGGGCGAGGCTCCTGCCGAGCCGGAAGCGACTGGACACTCGTCCGAAATCGAGTATTTCGCGGGCTCGCGGCTCGGCAGGAGCCTCGCCCTCCCGTGCCGTTTGCAAACCATGTCGTGCACCCAAACACCTATCAAGTTCCACCGCAGGCTTGACAGATACAAGAGGAGGACTATAGTCCGCACTCCGCGCGGATAGTCCATGAAATGGGGAAGCTGCATTGGGTCGGCAATCCTGCGGACCGGCGCGGCGTGAAACTGGGAAAACCGCGTGGCGGACAGCGATACCAAACTCGACGAACTGAAGGGCCTCGTCCGGCAATTCGTCGACGAACGCGCCTGGCAGCCGTTCCATAGCCCGAAGAATTTGGCCATGGGCATCGCCGTCGAAGCCGCGGAGCTCATGGAGTGCTTTCTGTGGCTCGATCTACCCGCGTCGCATGAAGCAGCCAAGGATGCGACGAAGCGGCAAGCCATCGCCGACGAGATGGCCGACGTGTTTTGCTACCTGCTCAACTTGAGCAACGTGATTGGCATCGACCTAAGTGACGCCTTGCGTGCCAAGCTGGTGAAGAACGCCCAGAAGTATCCAGCCGAGAAGTATAAGGGAAAATTTCAGGCATGACGTGGAACCGCGGGGACAATCGCAGCGAGTCCTGGGATCATTCATTGGAAACGGCGTGAATTCGACAACGCGATATCTGGCGTTCGGATTGCTGGGCGTGGGCCTCTTGGGCACGTTGTGGGTGGTGACCGCGCAGGAAGGCGGACCGCTGTTCGGACCGCCGACTGTGTTCCCCACCGAGAGCGCCGAGAAGAAAGGGCCAGTCAAGCTTCCTGCCAAGACGCCGTCCCTGAAAGACAAAAAGAAAGCCGACCCGACGTTGATTGTGCCGCCGGAAGCGTTTGAGGCGCCCCGGCCGATCGAAGGGACGCGAGGCTACCTGACGGATGACTCGCCGGGGATCGTGCTGGTGCAAGGCATCGCGCCGTTGCCGAGCTTCCCACCGATGGAGAAGCTGGAACCGAAGCCTGCCGGTGGTCTTCCCCCTTTGCCCACACTTGAGCCGATGGCGAAGCCGGCGCCGACCGTCGAACCGACAAAGCTGTTGCTGGTGGAGCCGAAGGGTTTTCCCGCGAAGAAGCCGGCGGCACCGGAGATCGGGCTGCCGTCGCCTCCGGTGTTGATAGCGCCGGCGCTCGAGCTTGACGTAAAGAAGCCGATGGCAGCGCCGGGCCCGTTACTGGGCCTGCCGGAGATCAAACCGCCGCCGGTGATGACGATGCCTGCGGTGACAATGCCGCCGGTGGAAAAGCCAAGGCGGTTCGTGCGCATCGAATCGGCGTCAAACGACATTGCGTTCCCGCCGGTTTCAACGGAACAGGTCCCTGGCGAAATGACGCTGCCGCCGCCGCCGGGAAACGTGGATACGACCGGCAGCATCGCCCACGCACAAACGCCGAGCGTGACGGCGCAGAAGCACGGCGCCCGCGTGCTGCGCGCCGGAGAAACTCAGGCGTACCAAATTGTCGTGCGCAACTTGGGGCCCGGTGTTGCGCAGAACGTTCGCATCGAGGAGGAGTTGCCCGCCGGTGTGCGCGTCGTGTCTGCCGATCCGGCGCCGACGATGCAAGTCAACAAGCTGATCTGGGTGTTGCCGGCGATTGGAGTTCAGCAAGAGCAAACTCTGCGCATGACGCTGCAATCGCCGGCAGAGGTCGATGGCGTCGGCCGCCTGAGCGTTCACACAAGCACGACGGGACAAACGACAACCACATCCATGAGGGCGGTGACCGAGTCGAGCGCGTTCACAGTGCACGTGGCGGGCCCGTCGGCGGTCGCGGTCGGGGCGTCGGCGAGCTTCGAAATCCGCGTCACGAATGCCTCGACCGAGCCGATCCGCGGGTTGACGCTGTTCGGCTACCTTCCCGAAGGCCTAAGCCACCCGGAGTCACGCGAAATCAAAGCAATCCTGGATGAGCTGACGATTGCCCCAGGCGAGGCGAAGACATTGAAGATGCCCGCAACCGCGGTGAAGACGGGCCGATACCCGGTCGCCGTTAAGGTCGTCACACGTTTGGGCGAGGCGCGAGCGAGCACGACGATCGAAGTCACGGGCAGCGCGTTGCATCTGCAACAAGGCCCGGCCACGCGATTGTTCTTGGGACGGGACGGCGAATTGCGCCTCGAGGTGACCAACAACACCGGCCGGCATTTGCGGCACATCGATGTCGCCGACCGCTTGCCGGAAGGCCTGGCGTACGTCGGCGCCAGTGATTCCGGACTCTATCAGGGACATACGCGCACGGTGTTTTGGCATCTGCCCGATCTGCCGATCGGCGTGACGAAATCGCTCATCATTCGAGTCAACGGCACGAAAGCCGGGCAGCATCAAAACGTCGTCTTCGCACGGGCCGATGGCGTGCCGGAGACGCAATGCTCGGGCGTCGTCACGCTCGAAGGCAACACCGATGTCACGCTGCGAGTCGTCGATTTGCACAATCCGCTGGAGCTGGGCAAGGAGACGGTGTACGAGATCACGGTGCAGAATCGCGGATCTCTGCTGGCGACGAATGTGGGGTTGCAGCTGAAATTTCCACCGGGCTTGACTCCGAAAAAAGCGGAAGGCAAATCGCGTTTCGCAATGGATCGGCACAGCATCGTATTCGAGCCGATCGGCGAACTTCTGGCGCAGGGCCAGGTGGTCTACCGCGTGTCGGCGATCGCGCTGGCGCCGGGCGATCAGCGCGTTCGCTTTTCCGTGACGTGCGATCAGGTGCAGCTGCCGATCGAGCGGGAAATTAGCACGCGTGTTGTACCGTAGCGCGAGCAAAGTTGGTGTTGCTCGCGCAGGGCGAGTTGTTATAAGCGGCTCTCCGCCGTTGAAAAAAGCGTCGCATCCGCCGAAAACTGAGGCGGAAGCGTTTGACGAACGTCAAAAGTATTTTTTTTTTGAAAAATTGCTTTGCCATGCGATGGAAAAGTCGGTAATGTTTGCCTGACTTCACAAGTTCAGGTTCGACTTTTCGCAGACCGGACAGCCGGGAAGGCTGTCAAAAGGGGAAGGGATTCCCCCCTCCTTTTGACCTCCTCTCCAGCAATTCCACCACGCTAAGCAGCGTTCGCAGGCAAGACGGGGATCCGCCGTAGGGCGAGAGCGTTCGCAGCTGTGTTGGCCTTGAGCCGATTCAGGGGCATTGTTAAGATTCGCCTCACGATCAAGCCGGGGCCACGGGCTCGCTGCTTGGTCCTGCCGACCCTGCGAATGGAACGGAGAATCCGATGAAGGCAACGCGGAAGCTCGGCGCACCCACGGAGGGGCATCGCGCACCGCGGCGAGGGGAGGTGGCCAACATGAACGCCGGTCGAACCGAAAAAGAACAAGCCCGTGTGCATATCCGCTGGATGATCCGTCGCGACATGCCCGAAGTCCTACAGACCGAGCAACAAAGCTTCGAGTTCGCCTGGACCGAAGAAGATTTCCTTCGTTGCCTAAGGCAGCGCAATTGCATCGGCATGGTGGCCGAGCACGGCGAAAAAGTCGTCGGCTTCATGATTTATGAGCTGCACAAGAACAAGCTGCACATCCTCAATTTCGCCGTTCACCCCGCTTGGCGGCGGCACGGCGTCGGGGCCCAGATGGTGGCGAAGCTCATCAGCAAGCTGTCGAGCCATCGCCGCACGCGCATTACCCTTGAAGTTCGCGAAACCAATCTCTGCGCCCAGCTGTTTTTCCATCGCCAGGAGTTCAGAGCGATCCGCGTGCTGCGGGCCTTCTACGAAGACAGCGGCGAAGACGCTTTTTTGATGGAATACCGCTTCGGCGACGACATCGGCGATGAAATGGACGAGACGGTAAATCGCATCGCCCAGTACGAAGAGAATTAAGCCTCCAACGATTCGCAACGCTTCGCAGCCGCGCCGAACCACGGCGCGGCTGCGAAGCGTTTTCGTTGTGATAAGCATTTTGCCTAGTCATCATTTCGCTAGCTAGTAATCATATGTTAAAAAAATCAGGTTTCCTGTCATATCCGGCAGGCGGTAACGCACGGGCCGAGAACTTCTGGCGCCCCACAACGTTAAGAGGGGGTAATTGAGGCTTTTTCGCTTGCTTTATCCGCCATAGTCTTCATAATGGCCTCATAGTGTCCTAATTATTTCTTTTTGGGTTTCGTTCTGGCGGCTTGTATCGAAGTCATCCCTCTTTTCTCTATTTTTCGAGAGGTTTCTATGTTGCGTCGAAAGTCCCGTGCAGGTTTTACCCTCATTGAGTTGTTGGTCGTGATTGCCATTATTGCAATCTTGATCGGACTGCTGCTCCCGGCTGTCCAGAAGGTTCGTGCGGCGGCAGCAAGAATGCAGTGCCAAAACAACCTCAAGCAGATTGCGTTGGCTGCTCACAACTATCACGACGCGAACAAGGTGCTTCCGCCGGGCATGGTGAGCACGACGTACATTGGACCCCTTGGCGCCATTCTACCGTACATGGAACAAGAACCGCTCTTCAAACAGATCGTGGCGGCCGGATATAGCTACAAGATGCCTGCTCAGACCGGCAAGGGTGTGTGGTGGGGCAATGGCGCTATGGTTGCCGCTGCAAATACCGTTGTGCCAGCGTTCCTATGCCCCATGGATGATCCTACAATTCGGAGAAACGTGTTTGTCTACTTTATTACCTATGCAGGCGGCATGACCGGCGGGTACGTTCCGAATGGCGGCTATGGCAAAACCAACTATGCCGCAAACGCCGGCGCCCTGGGCAAAGTACAGAACTATGCCCCGTACGACAAATATTACGGGCTGTTCTACAGCAATTCGCAAGAAAGTTTCACCACCGGCAGCGACGGCCTCTCGAACACGATTTTCTTTGGCGACTATCTTGGTGACACCGTCGCTGGGAGCACGACCAGCGGTCTCGGCGGCGCCCCGTCCCTCTCCGCGAGTTGGATGGGCGGCAACGCCCTGCCGACCGCATGGGGCTTGTTCACGCCCGGGGGTTGGTACACCTACAATAGCAATCACCCCGATGGCATGATCCAGTTCGCGTTCGGCGACGGTCATGTTGCCGCTATTCGCAAGTTCTCAGGCAAAACAACCGACTGGTTCTCCGCGAACTGGTACACGTTCCAGCGAGCGGCCGGCATTCGCGACGGTGAATCATACGACATCGGCGCAATCCAATAAACGGCGCCGTCTCGCTGCCTTCCACCCCATGGAAGGCAGTGGGACTTCGCAGTTCTTCGTCAGATCACCGAAGGAGACTATTGATGTTCGGACGTTGTGTTTTTGTTGTCTCGGCGATTTGCCTCTTGGCGTTTCTCGTCGGTTGCACTCCTAGCGTGGACACGACGCCCGGAACGGGAAAAGTCGTCGACAAAGATGGTATTAAAACGATGGAGCAACCCCAGAAGCCGCCGACTCCAAAGTAGCGACAATCTCCCACCCAGGCCCTTGCGGCCTGGGTTTTTTTATCAATCTTGCCAGGCTCGCCTCGTTCGTCAACTCATCGACCCCCTAGTAAGAAACCTCGCTTGTGTCGGATAACGAGCTTGCTATACTCCTCCTCGCCTGAGCCGGAGTACGTCCGCACTCTGCTCGGTCGAGAACAGCAAGGACGTTATGTTCACTACCATCTGTTTCCTTTCGTGTGCCGTCAGCCTGGGGCAAGCAACAGACCGGGCCGAATGGCAGCTTACGCCGCAACTCTCACCCGGGCTCGAGCTGGTTTACGCCGGCAGCTATGTCGAACAGTCGTTGATTCCCAACGTTCAGCATCATCGCCAATTTGCGATCGAGGCCAACGTGCTCGTTCTTGACGGCGGCGCCAAGGACTGGCAGGCGGCGATCATGACGACGCTGCGGTCGCAGGACGACGGGAAGAAGCACGACAAGAAAGATTGGCCCGCATCGGTGCGGCTGGAAATGACTCGCATCGACTTTCATGGTCGATTGCGCGACGGCGCCAAGAAACTTGTGGCGATCCCCATTCAAGGACCGCCCAGCGTGGAGACCGGCTTTCTTGTCCCCGCTCCGCTCATCAAGGTCGGCCGCAACTCCAGCTGGCAGGTCGCCGAAGATGGGGCGCCAGCGCAAATCTGGCAGGTCGCCGGCGTCGAATCGTGCGGCGGCATCACTTGCATCAAGATCGTCGGCGAACAACAGTCCAACGACTGGGCTCAGCCGCGGGCCGACCAGTCGGCCTGGCGCCGCCGCGACACCATTTGGCTGCATCCGCAGCTGAACGTTGCGCAAAAGGTCGAACGCGTCATCGAACGTCGTGAGCCGGCGCGTGATCTCCCAACCTCGCGCTCCATCGTTCGTTATGAGCTCGAAAGCCGACTGCGCTACCCCGGCATTTCCTTCGAAGACCGGCGCAAGGAGGTTCTGAAGGTAAACGGATTCCAGGGCGACGCCCGGCCTTTGCTGCAACAACCGGGCCTGCATCGCGGGCAGATCGACAGTCTGATTCAACGCGTTTCGTTCCACCTCGATCGCCAGCCGGGCACGCAAGCGACACCGTACCGTGTGGCCGCCCTGCACCTGAAGGCGACGCTGGAAAAAGCCCAGCGCGGCGAGATCGCGGTGCCGATCGCGCCGGAAGCTCCGCTCCGCGTTTCGCGTGCCCTCGACATCGGCGAACGCGTCACCGATTTCTCCCTCAGCGGCTTGACCGAAGACAAGTCGACTCGGCTGCAGGACTACAAGGGCAAGCCAATCCTGGTGTTCTTCTACAACCCGGCCACGTCGCTTGGGCAGGAGATCATCCGCTACATCAAACATCTGAGCGAACGCGATTCGGGCCGATTTCACATCATGGCCATGGCGGTCAGCAACGACGCCGACTTCGTCCGCAAACAACACAAGGACATGAAGCTGGCGTTCCCGATTCTCGATGGCAACGGCATGCGGCTGATCTTCGGCGCCGAGCAAACGCCTCGCTTCGTCGTGGTCGACAGCGACGCCATCGTCCGCTACACGCAGACCGGCTGGGGCCTGCACGTTCCCATCGAGATGGAAGACGCGCTCGGGCGCTGCCTGAAAAAATGATGTAGAAACCCAGGGGTGAGGTACACCGAACCCCTGAGATCCCAGGGGTTCGGAGTACGTCAGCCCCGGGCTTCGGGTTTGCCCCATCGGTCACGTTCCTACAATCGGCACAATCGGATGTGCCGCACCAGGCGGACGCCTTCTCCGATCTTGTTTCTGCCCCGCACAAGACGATACGATGACGATGGGAGTTGATGCGCCTTGCCAGGGAACCAGGCCATGGATTACCAGATTCAACCGAACTCGCGGCGATGCGCGGTAACAGGACGGGAACTACAGCCGGGCGAGCGTTTCTACTCCGCGCTGATGGAAGTCGATCGGCAGATGGTGCGGAGGGATTTCAGTCAGGAAGCCTGGAAAGGCCCACCGGACGGCGCCGTGAGCTTCTGGACGGGACACGTTCTGGCGGCGAATGAGAAAGCCAAGCCGCGTTTCGATGACGACCTTTTGGAGGACTGCTTTCAGCGTCTGGAAGGGCAGTGCGAGCCGAGCCGGGTTAATTTTCGCTACGTTGTAGCGCTGCTGCTGCTGCGTCGGCGCCGGCTGCGATTTGAGACATCGCGTATCGAACATGGCGTCGAGAAGATGGTGCTTCGCTGCGTGCGCACCGGCGCCGCTCATGAAGTCATCAACCCGCGCTTGACCGACGAGGCCATGGCGCAAGTGCAAAAAGAAGTCTTCAACGTCCTGGGCTGGAAGTAAGAAGGAGAACACGACATGTCGTTTTCAATCCGCATGATCTGCCTGGGACTCAGCCTCATCACGGTCACTGGCTGCGAAAGCACCAACTGGAATTGGCTCAAACGCGACACCACGGCACGCGACACCGGCAAGCTCGGCACGGCGGTGACGGCCAAGGCCCTCGTAGACTATCTCAATGACAATGCGGCACGCGTACAATCCGTGCGCTACGACGACGTGGCGATCGATGCCTCGCTCGAAAACCAGCCCTTCGGCGCCCGGGGCCGAATCTACGCCGACAAGCCGAAGAATTTCCGCATGAAGGTGACCGCGCTGGGCAAGGACAAGGTCGATATCGGCTCGAACGTGCAGGAGTTCTGGTTCTGGGCCGCCGACAATCCGCAGCGATATCAGTACTTCTGCAGCTACCAGGACTTGGCGCGCGGGCCGATCGAGATGATGCCGTTGCCGATCCAACCCGAGTTCGTGATGGAAACGCTCGGGCTTGGTCCATACTCTGCCGAAAAGGTTCAGCTTGAGCCTGGTAACCCGACCGATCCGAACTATCGGCTCGTCGAGAAACTCCGGTCGCCGCAGGGGCGTATGGTGCGCAAAGTAATCGTGATGAGCCGCAAGGAAGTTCGCGCCCCGGCGCCCCAGGTATCGGCCTATCTTCTGCTGGACGACGCGACCGGCGCGGAAATCTGCTCGGCGCACATCACGGAAACGCGTCTGGCTCGCATCGACTCGACTCGCAGCGCCATCGTGCCGTACCGCATGGAGCTGCGCGTGCCGGCGCAGAAGATGACGCTGAAGCTCAAGCTCGACGGACTGAAGATCAACGATTCGATCCCGGCGACCGCGTTCCAGCGTCAGCCGATCATGGGGGCCGAGCCATTCAACCTGGCCACGGGCCGGCCGGAGCCGTGGTCCCTGCAACCCGCGGGTCTGCGCTAATCCTTGACCGGCGAGCGGCTGGCCTCGCCGTTCCTGCCGTGTCACTTCCGACCGCTTGTCGGCGCGTGCTATCCTCCCGATGCTCTTTCACCTAGAAAAATGAGCGGAGTCGAGTCTGCGCAGGCCAACAACGACTCGGAGCACAACATGCGCATCGCCGTCGGCGGTATCTCGCACGAAACCAGCACTTTCGCTCACGTGCCCACCACGCTACACGATTTTGAGCATGGGCTCGGCCTCTACCGCGGCGGCGACATCGTCACGCGCTTTCGCGGCACGAACAACTGCACCGGTGGCTTCATCACCGGCGCCGATCGGCACGGGTACGAAATTCTGCCCTTGCTCTGGACCTTCGCCTATCCCGGCGGTCTGATCAGACGAGCCGACTACGATGCGCTCAAGTCAGAGCTTCTGAACCGGCTGCTAGCCGCTCTGCCCGTCGATGGCGTGCTGCTCGACCTGCACGGCGCCATGGTCGTCGAAGGCATCGACGACGGCGACGGCGACGTCATTGAAGCAGTCCGCGGAGTCGTCGGAGCGAACATCCCAATCGTTGCAACGTTCGATTTGCACGGCAATCACACGCAGCGCCGCGTTGATGCCGCCAACGCCGTGGTCGGCTTCGACACCTATCCCCACATCGACATGGCGGAGCGAGGCGTCGAGGCGGCAGACCTCATCATGCGGACAATCCGCGGTGAAGTTAAGCCGGTCATGGCGTTTCGTCCGTTACCGATCCTGTGGAGCGCGGCATGTCAGGTGACCGCACATCCGCCGATCGATGAGGCGTTTCGGCTGGTGCACGACATCGAGCGCCGCCCCGGAATCCTGTCGGTGACGCTCTCGACCGGCTTTCCCTGGGCCGATGTGCCGAACATGGGCGCTTCCGTCATTGTCGTCGCCGATCGCGATGCGAATCTTGCGCGAACGGCGGCCGATGAGATCGGCGATTGGATTTGGCAGCGACGTGAACGCTGGCATCGCAAACCGCTCACGGTTGCCGAGGCGCTCGATGTCGGCGAGCGCACCGGTCGTTATCCGATCATGCTCGCCGACATGGCCGACAACACCGGCGGCGGCGCCGCGGGCGATTCGACGGAAGTTCTCCGCACGTTCGTCGAACGCGACCTACCCGATGCACTCTTGCTCTATCTCGTCGACCCGGAAGTTGCTCGTCAAGCTCATCAAGCGGGCGTCGGCAAAGGCATGCACGTTCAACTCGGCGGCAAATCGCATCCCGCGCAAGGCAAGCCGGTCCCGCTCGACGTCGAAATCGTCGCGATCTCGGACGGCCAATTCACCTACGACGGCCCAATGTACGCCGGGCTTACCGGCAATCTCGGCACGTCCGCCTGGCTCAGGCATCGCGGCGTCAATGTCGTCATCGTCAGTGCGCGCATGCAGCCGCTCGACCAGGCTTTCGCCCGCTCGCTCGGCATCGACTGCGTCAAGATGAGGTACATCGCTGTCAAATCGGCCGCTCACTTTCGCTCCGGCTTCGAGAAAATCGCCGGCTCGATCCACAATATCAACGCCCAGGCGATTCACACCCACGACTTCGCCAGGCGGCCCTATCGCAAACGCCGCAAACCGATGTTTCCGCTCGAGAGCGCGTGACTTGCTCGGCGTTTCCGCTTCGGCTTCTTGCCATGGGGCAGCATCTCCACCATCTCCGGCCGATGCAGCGAGACGCCGAAAAAGAAACGCAACCCACACACGATCTGGTTGAACTGCGACCACGACGTCTTGCCCTCCAAAAGACGCACCTGAAACGCACGCACGTCTTCGCCGCTCAATTGGTCCGGCGACCGCCCAAAATGCTTCGCCAGCTTCGCCACCGCCGACACATACGCCTGCACCGTCCGCGGCGAAAAATTCCGCACCCGCATGTCCTCGATCAAACGCTGCCTAAGCGCCGTCATAGAGCTACTCCCTCGCAATAAAATTCGCGCCAGGTAAGCTCCAACGTAAACGCCTGCTGTGAAAAAGAAAAACCTCGGTGTCCGATTCAACGCCGAGGTCGCGATTTGTTCGACAGAGAAGTCACCACCGCCAAGCGGTTTAGTTCAACGACACGCTCAGCAGCGGCGGCCGCGCTGAGCGACATTACGGCACGAGGAACCAGAATCGCGGCCGCCGTCTGCTGAAGCGACTGGTTCGCCATTGACGCTACCGTCGCGTGACTCGGCCGGTGCCGACAACGCGAGAACCTTCCATTACTTCAAACTGAGCGCCGACAACTAGCGCATCGTAGCAAACCGCCGGCTCGTAGACGAATCGAACCGTCGCATACGTGCTACCACCCGGCACAACGGGATCATCAGGGCCATCAACGAACTCGACGCCTAAGTATTCCCCGTCACCATTGCAGACCCGAAAATGCGGCCGGTAATGCCCCGGACTGTCAGTTGAAAGGCAAATGGGTGTCCGTCGCCCGCCTTTGTCGGTTGGCAAGAACTCGATCAGGACTTCCGCGAATCCGGCCATCGTTTGTTGTTGGCGAACGTTAGGGATTTTATCCGTCGTGCTCCGCGTGCAAAGGCTGGCTCTTCGCCGGTGGCGGAGCACGACGGATAAAATCCAGTTGGACTGAACCGCGGATGCCACAGCTGGTTGCAATGGAGCTGGAATGCCGCGACGTGGGTCGCCTAACGGGTCGGGAGGGGGCCTGTCAACGATTTCGCGAGGTGGTCGAGGCTTTTCGCGCGTGGAAGGAGCGCGCGAAAAGGACGTTTCAGCATCAAAATGGCTCCCGGCATGCAACGCGGACGCGGGGCGGCATGAAGTTCTTCCGAACCAGGCGAGCGGACCGGCTTCGTTACAACGTGTCCCGGTCTGCCATCAACTTGTGGCATTCAGATAGAATCTCGGAGGATGGATTTCCAGCGACCGCTGCGTTTCATCGGCTTCGCCGCACCGAACGACTGCTTGCCGAGGAAGTGTTGTTCGCCGCTCAACTCCACGAACCAGTCACCGCCAGATCGGGTTTCGGAACACCGGGGATGTGGTTGCGGCATGGTGGGCTTCTCGTTAGAATACGGTGCATCAAAGGTGCATCGGTATCAAGAAAGCCTAAGAAACACGGCGATTTTTTGTCAAGTTGATGTCCTGATGGGTGAGATCGACCGCCGACCGGCTGTGCAAACCTCACCGACCACAACGACGTAGCCTGTTGACGCGAGAACCCATACAAGTGACGATCCATATCCATGACGGGCCGCGAACAACCTGAACCCGCCTACGGGGAACTTTGCGACGTGCTCATTTCAATGCGCGGAGGCGGGTTCCACCTCGGCCAGGGCATCCAACTCGGCCCAGAGAAATTCGAGCTCGTCGGATCGACTCCGACCGATGAAGTGTGGGAGTTTCAACCCGGCGACGTCGTGCGCTGCATTATCAAGGTTCTCGGTCCGCGCGAAGCGCACTGGCTGGCAGTCGGATTGTCGGGACCGATCAATGCCGCGACCGCCAGGCAGCGACCGAGCGAAAACGCTCCATAACGGTCGCTGGTTGACGCGCGAAAGGAGCGATCAATCCATGTCTCGAGTTCCCTTCTGGACTCGATATCGCACATGGATTCTGTCGTTCCTTGCAACGCTTGCCGTGTTGGTGATAATCGGCTATGTCGGCAGCTTCGCTTTCCTGTCGCGGCGAGGCATGCAGGAGGCGGCGCCGTTTCGCATGAAGGGGTTCCTCCATTACGCTTCTACGATCTCGCGAACCGGATCGATCGAGCGCTGACTGGCGCGGATGAGCCCGTGCGGTGCATCTTGTTTGAACTAAGCAAATGAGGGCGCGGCGCCCGGATGAAGGAAAAGGAATGAAGGTCGCTAGTGAGTTCGTTTCTGCGATCATCAACGCGTTCGAGGCCAACAAGAGGTTGGCCGATCGGGCGATTGCGCAGTTGCCGGACGAGAAGCTGCATATCGCACTGGACGGGAACACGAATTCGATCGCCGTCATCATGAAGCATGTGGCCGGGAATCTGCGCTCGCGCTGGACGGATTTTCTCACCACCGACGGCGAAAAGCCGGGGCGCGATCGCGACGGCGAATTTGTCGATACGTTCCGCAGCAGGGTCGATGTGTTGGATTGCTGGGAAGCGGGCTGGGCGCGCCTGATGGAGACGCTCAGGAGCTTGACGCCGGAGGATTTGGCAAAGACGGTGCTGATACGCAGCGAGCCGCATTCGGTCCCGCTGGCGCTGGCGCGTTCGCTGGGACACACCTGCTACCACATCGGGCAGATCCTACAGCTCGCCCGAATTCTGGCCGGTGACAACTGGAAGACGTTGACGATCCCGCGCGGCGAATCGGAGGCGTACAACCAAGCCAACTGGGGCACATCGGGCAAGTCGCATTCGTAACTCGCCGCAAGAAAACGCAGAAGTCACAAAAAAGAGCAAGACCTGGTCGGAATCTTCGTGACTTTTTTGTTGCGTCTTTTTTTTTGCGGCGAATCACATCTTCTTCCCCAGCGCCGTCGCGATTTTGCGGCACTCAGCCATCATCTCGCGGAAGGCGGCGGGGGTGAGCGACTGGTAGCCGTCGCTCATCGCTTTCTCGGGATTCGGATGCA
>VGZI01000115.1 GCA_016872605.1 Planctomycetota bacterium | reverse complement strand
GCCGCGCTGCAACAGCCCCGCGCCGGCGCCGGTCGAGCATTCGAGTTGTTCCGCAATCTCCGCCAGTGACAATCCGTGAAAATGGCGTAACAGAATCGCCTCGCGCTGATTGTCGGGCAACTGTGTCAAGGCGTCGGCGAGCTGCAGCGCCCGCTCATGGCGTTCCATCTTTTGACTCGGCGACGGCTCATCATCGGCGAGCCAATGTTCGAGCTGCGAGGCCGAGGCATCGAGATCGGTCTTGAGCGTGCGTTCCCGGCGGACATCGCGCTTGCCGCGGGTGTGGTCGCGGACGGCATTGGCGAGATTGTGAGCGAGAATCTGCCGCAGCCAGGCCGCTTGGGCCGCCGGATCGTCGCCGCGAAATGACTCGATGGCCTGATGCGCCTCCAGCAGCGTCTGCTGTACGACATCGGAGGGATCGAGCTTGCCGCGCAACTTGCGGTCGAGCTTCATCTGGGCCAAGAGCAAGAGGTAGCTACGAAAGCGTTCGATGTCCACGCGCGATGCTCCCAACGGGCTGCTAATAAACTAGGCCCCGTTTGGATGCTGTTGAAGCGTGCGAAATAGAAAACTGGGCTCATCCGCCCGGATCGCAAGCGACGGGACTGGTCCATGCCCGTCGCTTCCGCTCCGGGCGGGTAGCGCTCTGGGCTGGCAGCGATTGTTGACATTCCCGTCGAACTCTGTTACATGTCAATGAGACCATGAGCGACGATCCCTATCTCAGACTTGGCACGGTTGGACGATGCACCCTGATCTCGCGCATCGGGCAGGGGGGCATGGGCGTCGTCTACAAGGGCCGGCATCGTGATCTCGATCTCGATGTCGCGGTCAAGTTTCTACACCCGCATTTGACGCAGGAGCCGGGCAATGCCGAGCGCTTCTTGCGCGAGGCGAGGCTGTTGGCGAGGCTACAATCGCCGGCCATCGTGCGTGTCTTCGATTGCGGCGAGGTGGCCGGGCATTACTACATCGTCATGGAGTTTGTCGATGGGCAGTCTCTGTCGGCGCATCTGAGCGAGCGCGAGACGCTGCCGGTGAGCCGGGCGTTTCAAATCGCCGAGGCGGTGGCCGAAGCGCTGCAAGAGGGCCTCAGACAGATCGGGCTCATCCATCGCGATGTCAAGCCGGCCAACATCTTGCTCACGCAAAGCGGGCAGGTCAAGCTCGCCGACCTCGGCCTGGCCAAGGCGCTCGTAAGCGACGCGGTCACGGCCCAGACGGCGACCGGCATCGCCCTGGACACGCCGCGCTACATGCCGCCGGAGCAGTTCCTCGATTCGAGCCGCATCGATCATCGCGCCGACATCTATTCGCTGGGCGCCACGATGTTTCAGATGGTGACGGGGAAGCCGCCGTTTCGCGGCGGATCGTTTTATGATGTGCTGCGCCAGATCGAGGAAGAAGATCCGGGCCCGTTCCCTTCGGAGGTGCCCGACAGCGTTCGCGATGTGATTCTGCGCATGATGGCGAAACGCCCGGAGGATCGCTACCAGACGTATGGCGAGGTGATCGACGCCTTGCAGACGACGCAACACACGCTGGGCGACACCGCGGAGCACGTGAAAGAAGCGATCGCGGCGGCGAACAGCCCGGCGACGATCCCGCAGCTTCGCACGGGGCCGACGTATCGCCCCGCGTCGCCGACCGAGAATCGCGTGCTGTTGGTTGTCGACATTCAAAACGACTTCTGTCCAAAGGGGGCTCTGGCAGTCACCGGCGGCGACGAGGTCGTCTCGATCATCAACAAGCTGTCGCGCCGCTTCGCCCACGTCATTCTCACGCAGGACTGGCATTGCGAGGACCATCTGTCGTTCGCGTCGTCGCATCCGGGCAAAAAACCGCTCGATCGCGTGAAGCTGTCGTATGGCGAGCAGATCCTTTGGCCCGATCATTGCATCGAGGGCACGAAAGGGGCCGAGTTTCATCCCGACTTGAAAGTGGAGCACGGCGAGTTGATCATTCGCAAGGGCTTTCACCGCGAGATCGATTCCTACTCCGCGTTTTTCGAAAACGACCGCAAGACGCCGACCGGTTTAGCCGGCTATCTGCGGGAGCGCGGCCTCACTCGGCTCTATGTCGTTGGCCTGGCGACCGACTTCTGCGTCGCCTATTCAGCGCTCGACGCGCGCCGGCTCGGTTTCGAAGTGACCGTGATCGAAGCGGGTTGCCGTGGCATCAACGTCGACGGCTCCCTCGACGCCGCCTGGCGTCAGATGCAGGACGCCGGCGTCATCCGAGCGTGAATGGAACCGCAGGTGAAAAACAGGAATACTGGAAGAACAGAATCGGTCATTCTTCCTGGATTCCTTAGAGACTGAACCGAGCGTCGCCTTACGCGTCGCTTTCGTGTTTTCGTTCCTTCGAGGTTTCGTGATTCAATTTGGTTAGTTACTTCGGTCTCCATTGCAGCTTCGTGCGATGCGTATCGGCCGTCCAGCCTTGATCGGTGAGGCGGATCGTGATCGCGCCGTGAGGCCAGGTGCCGAGGTATTTGGCGCCCATCTTCTCATACATCTTCACGCTCAGGCGCTCGCTGGTCGGCGACGTTTGGCAACTGACGACGAGCTTCGGGTTCGCCCACTTGGCAAGCTCCGAGATGTTGGAGCGATCGCTGCCGTGGTGCGGGGCCATCAGCACGTCGATGGGCGGGGCCGGGCGGGACAGCACGTTTTTCAAGCCGGCGTCTTCCAGATCGCCGGTCAACAGGAACGACCAGCCGTCGTGCGTGATGTGCAGGACCAGGCTGCGAACGTTTTCTTTGCCGAGCGGGCCGTCGGCAGGCGGATGAAGCACAGTGAATGCCACGCTATCGAGTTCCCACGACCGACCGCGCGTGACGATCTCGATCGGGATGCGCTGCCGCTCCAGCACGTTCACGGTTAGCTGCGCCGCCGGCAGATCGCGCTTGGCGAACGTCGGCGTGCACAACACTCGGCCAATCGA
The DNA here is from genome assembly GCA_016872605.1 of Planctomycetota bacterium. Classification (GTDB taxonomy): domain Bacteria; phylum Planctomycetota; class Planctomycetia; order Gemmatales; family Gemmataceae; genus SIAQ01. Next base: position 15,413 of record VGZI01000115.1, on the reverse strand, counting down.
GAATCGGTCAACGAGCTGCGGCACGCCGTTGAAATGGTCGAGATCGGCATGCGAAAGTATCAGGTCATCGATGTGGCGAATGCCGCGCGACCAGAGGAAGGGGGCGATATGCCGGCGCGTGACATCCGGACCTCCGGTGGCGCCGGCGTCGTAGACGATGACTCGGCCATTGGGCGTTTCAATGACGGTGCAGCCGCCATGCCCGACCGCGACGAAGGTGCAGCGAAACTCGCCGGGCCGATGAGGCCAAAGCTGCATCGCGACGCCGAGCGCCAGCCAGACGCAGCCGGCGAGCAAAAGCCAGCGGCTCCATTGCCAGGGGATGTCCGAGCAAATGCCGATGAGCAACGGCATGTAGAAGAGCCAGAGCCACCAGGCCGGCACGTCGGCGACGTACCAATATGCGCCCGGTAGGTTCAGACTCACCGAAACGAGCCACTCGCAGCCGGCGAGACTCCATTGCGTCGGCAGGGCGAACAGCCACGCGATCGGCCAGCACCAACCGGCGAACAAGAGGAACGCGAATCCCGTCAATAGCGCGAGCGATGTCAGCACAACCATCGGAGGACCGATGAGCAATGCGATCGGCGAAAACATGTGAAAGTGCGCTGCCAATAGCGGCGACACGGCAATCCAAACGGCGGCGTTGATCAGATAAGCAACCATAACCGTGCGCATTACCCAAGTCGCGACTGCCATCGGCCAGGACTGTGCTTCCTGAGCGACTCGTGCCAATGGGTCATCGGGTACGTCTTCCCAATGCCCCACGCCCCACATCAGCACCGCCACCGCCAGAAACGAGAATTGGCAACCCGCGTTGAGGGCATCCGTGGGATTCAGCAGAAGGACACCAATCCAACCCAGAGCGAACGTGTTGGCATGCGATGCCGGTCGCTGCAGCACGATGCTGCCGGCATACACCGCGACCATCCAGGCGGCACGCATCACCGGCGGTCGGCCTCCCGCCATCAGAGCATACAGTATCAAGAGAATCGCGACCGCGACCGCCGCATTCCTGCGGCGCCAGCCGATGACGCGGCTCGCCAGCCAGAGGAACCACGCGAGGACGGCCAGATGTTGGCCGGAGATCGCAAGCACATGCAGCACGCCGCTCTTGCGGTAGAGTTCCCAGTCCTGACCCGTCATCACTGTGCCTTCGCCGAGAAGCAGCGCCGACGCGACGCTGTGCTGTGCCGCCAAATCGCGTTCAAGCGTGCGTTGGCCGTAGCCGCGCACCACGGCGAGCCAGCCGAACAAGGATGTCGGCCAAGCGCGCCGCACTAAGTGAGCTTCGTCCGATTCGAAAACGGTCAACGTCGTGGTCACGCCCTGATCGCGCAGGAATGAAACGTAGTCGAACTCGCCGGGGTTCATTTCCTCGTCGGGCAACGCCAGGCGACCGAGCACTTCGACTTCATCGCCGACCGTGAAATCGTCGGCGCGTCCAATCAGCGTGACCTGGGTGGTTCCCGATGCGGCATGCCAGGTTCGAGTGGTGAGATCCTGGCGCTGCGTGACCTGAACCTGAAACCGTGCAGTAGCTCGCGCGGGTCGGCCCCGCATCGGATCGGTTTGGACAGGGCGCGCGATCGGCGCGGTGGTGACCCTGCCGCGCAGCCGCACCGGCTTGCCGTCATGGTCGGCGACGTGGCTCAAGTTGGTCGCGTCCACGTGGAAGCGATACCCGTGATGATACGCCGCCCCGAGCCCGGCAACGCAGCCCCACAGGTAGACGAGCGCCAGCCATTTTTGCGTTGTGTTGACGAAAACACACCAGGCGATCAATGACGTGAGTGCGATGCCGAGGCTGGCGGTGAGTGGGATGATCCAGAAGCGATCGATGATGATGCCGATGGTCAGCGCGATTGCGACTGGCACAAGCGGCGCCGCCCAAACCGGCAGCGGCGGCGGCGACAACTCTAGCTCGGAGGCGTTCGCCCTGACCATGCGAACCCCGCTTGCGGTTTCGCGCTCGCGTCGCGCGGACGCTAAACGAAGATCCGTGTCACCCCTTGCTCGGCGGCTGTTTCTTGATCGGCGCGGACGTCCTGGCCTTCGGTTGCGGGGTGCCCGGCAGGATGACCACGCCCGGCTCGCGCTCCGTCCCGGGGGTTTGCGGCGCGGTCGGTTGCATCGATTGGCTCAAAGGCCGCTGCACCGAGCTCAGCACCGACCTGGGCATTTCTTCCAGCGTCGGCGCCGGGATCGGGCCACGCGTGAACGGCTCCAGCGCGTCGGCCAGGTCGAGCGGAGTCTGATAGCGGCGGTCCGGCTCCTTGGCGATGATCCTCTCGAACACGCGCAGCAAGTCCTCGGGCACATCGGGCCGCACGACCCGCAGCGACTTCGGATGCCGTACCTGATGCCAAATGATCTTCTGAGCGTTGGAGCCGTCCTGGAATGGGCTCTTGCCGGTGAGCAGGTAGTACATCGTGCCGCCCAGGCTGTAGATATCGGCACGAATGTCGACCCGGCTATCGATGATCTGCTCCGGCGCGATGTAGTCGCCGGTGCCGATGATGTAGCCGACCTCATACTCCTTGATGAACGCAGCCGAGTCTTCATGGAAGAAGCGCGCCAGGCCCATGTCGAGAATCTTGACGACCCCCTGCCGATCGAGCAGCAGGTTTCCCGGCTTGATGTCGCGATGCACCAAGCCGGATTCGTGGGCATGTTGCAAGCCGAGCGCCGCCTGGCGAACGTAATGCGCGGCTCTTTCCGGCTTGAGCGTTCCGTTGCGTCGAATGAAGTCGTGCAGGTTCACGCCGTCGACGAATTCGAGGACGATGAAGTGCAGCTTGTCGTCGTGATCGATGTCGTGGGCCCGGACGATGTTCGGATGATCGAGCCGGGCGACGGCGCGGGCTTCACGATAAAAGCGTTCGAGTGATGCGGGGTCTTCGGCTTGCTGAATCGGCAGAATCTTGAGCGCGACCTTGCGCCCCATCGTGATGTGTTCGCAGAGATAGACCTGCCCCATGCCGCCGGCGCCGAGCCGATCAAGCAGGCGGTACTTTTGGCAGATCAGAAACCCCCGCCAACGGCCGGCGATCAGTTTCTCGGCCTGAAAGTGCGTGAGCAGCCCTTCCTTAATGAGAGCGTCGGCGAACTCCTTCGGTGAATTCGGCTTGACCCTCTGGCGATTCCAGGTGTCCCAGCACGAGTCAACGGAATCGCGTTCGAGCAGTCCGCTTTTGAAGCCAAGCTCGATGAATCCGTCGATGGTGGTTGGAGCAGGCATTTTCCAATGTCCTGAAGCCGACATGTCCTCGCCCGTGGCATGTGCCGCCGTTCACGTTCCAGCTGTCATGGGAGAGGAATGCGCTCATCATCTAATATTTCCTTCACAATTGCAAGAGGCTAGTCACTAAAAATTGCAAAATCGGTCTACTGCGTAGGTCAGGCTTTCTTGGCTGACTCCCCACCGCCATAATGTCAGGTGCATGGCTTACCCGCGTCCAAGGCGAGCGTGGCAGTCGAGTTGAATAAGATGCCGTTCGCGGCGAATTCCCGCCTGACCGCAAGATAAGGCAGTTGGCGACGACGCACTCGATGTCACTTGTGATACACGCCCCTGATTGATCTTTCCTCTGCAATTCTTCGTGTTTCTTGGTACTCTTCGTCGATAACTGCGCTTTGGAGGTTCCTCACGATTGCGCTGCCGAAATCTCACTCAACACCAGCGGAAGTTCTTGTGGCGGTGCGTCGCCGAGAGTCCAGGCTTTTTTCAAGAGGATCATCGCTTCGCCGAGGCGAAGGTCGCTACGGTAATGCACTTCGGCCAGGGCGTCGCCGGGCTTGACGCGACATCCGCACTGCGCGTGAACGACGACGCCGACGGCGGGATCGACGGCATCCTCCACGCGGTCGCGGCCTGCGCCCAGCAGCATCGATGCCAGGCCGACCAGTTCGGCATTGATCGCTGCGACGTAGCCTGTCCGCTCGGCCCGCACCATAACGCGCTCAGGCGCGAGCGGGAGGTACGCCGGATCGTCGACCACGTGCGGATCGCCTCCCTGCTCGGCGATCATGCGCTGAATCGTTCGCAAACCGCGACCGGAATCGAGGGCCGATCGCACATGTCGCTCGGCCTCGTCCAGCGACGCAGCGAGACCGCCGACGAGGACCATGCGCGCCGCCAGGGCGATCGAGAGCGTTGTGACATCGGTTGGACCGTTGCCGCGCAGCACGTCGATGCACTCGCGCACCTCGAGGGCGTTTCCGACGGCTCGGCCCAGCGGAGCGTCCATGGCCGTGATGAGCGCCTGTGTGGGAACGCCGTTGCCAAGGCCCGTCTTGACGAGCGATTGAGCGAGCCTTTCGGCGTCGGCGTGTGTCTTCATGAAGGCACCTTGGCCGCACTTCACATCCATCACCAGGGCGTCGATCCCCTCGGCGATTTTTTTGCTCAGGATCGACGCGGTGATGAGCGGCACGCTTTCGATGGTGGCGGTGACATCGCGCAGGCTGTAGAGGATTTTGTCCGCCGGCGCAATTTCGGCCGTCTGCCCGACGATGACGCAGCCGACGCTTCTGAGGACGCTGCGCATGCGGGGGATATCGAGATCGACGCGGAAACCGGGGATGGCTTCGAGCTTGTCGAGCGTGCCGCCGGTGTGCCCGAGGCCGCGGCCGGACATCATGGGGACAACGCAGCCGCACGCCGCCGCAAGAGGAGCGAGGATGAGTGAGGTTTTGTCGCCGACGCCGCCGGTGGAGTGCTTATCGACCTTGGGACCGGGGAGGTCGGACCAATCGAGCCGCGTGCCGGAGTCCGCCATGGCCCGCGTCAGGTGCGTCGTCTCGGCTTCGTTCATGCCGCGCAGGACGATGGCCATGAGCATGGCGGAGGTTTGGTAGTCGGGCCATTCGCCGCCGGTAACGCCGACGACGAAGGCGTCGATCTCGCCCGGATCGAGCGCGAGGCCATCCCGCTTTTTTCGCACAATGTCGACGGCACGCATTACTGAAGGATGACGGATAACTGTGCCCGATGCAAGCTTTTTCTTTGCTTGCGCGTCAGGCTCTGAAACTTTACGGGACCGGGGGTTTCGGGTAGGATGAATCGGCACAGGACGAAGACGCGCCCCCGTAGCTCAGCGGATAGAGCGGCGGTTTCCTAAACCGTAGGTCGCAGGTTCAACTCCTGCCGGGGGTAGATTAGTCACACGGAGGCTCGCGGCAAAACGCGTTGCTGGAGGCGAAGGTGTCGGTGCGCATTCGTCACTGAGACCTTCCAACAGGCGCAGATGGTTCAAGAAGCGCGCAAGTGATCCTCACCGATTCACCGGCACGCAGCGCTGCGAAACCGCTACAAACGATTCATGGCCGGGGACGCGGCGGTTCGGGCGGCAGGGGCGGGAAGAGATCGCCACCGATCGGCGGCTGGAGTTGGGTGGCGCCGGGCAATGGGACCGGAGGTGGGATGACGCCGCCAGGGAACGCCGGCGGCACCGGGGCGACTCCGGGAATCACCGGCGCGACAGGCACGATCGGACCTTGCGGGATCGCCACGCCGCCGTAGGGTTGCACCTTCGTCGGTCCCACCCGACCTGGCTTGAAGAAATCGCACAAATCGACCAGCGGATGGGTGCTGCAGCCGGCCAAGAAACACACCAGAAGAGTCCATCCATGTCGGCGGTTCATGACGTCCATCCGTGACGGCTGCTTCGAGAGCGCGGCTAATCGAATCCCTGAAATCGCACCGGAACTGGGCCGGGCTGGTCGAGCAATTGACCCAGCCCGTCGATCAGGCCCTCGACGATCAGGCTTAGTTGAATGTATCGACCCACGTGTTGCTCCGTCTCCAGACACCGTGTGAGCATCGCGTGGATTTTGTCCGGATGCGCCCGTTGCGCCAGCGATGACAGCAGAGGCAAGTCTGCTGGTTCTGCCGATCGCGCCGGCGCCCCGGCCTGCAACCGCGCCGTATCGGTCAAGGCGTCGATGAGCAGCTTCAGCATCTGATTGACCCGTCGCCGTTGGGCCGCCGACTCCTTGCCCGCTTTCTCGACGAACTCGACAAAGGCCTCGGCAAGTTGAACGCTGTTGATCTTCGCCTGAGTCAGCATTTGCAGGAGCGTGCGGCGAAAGTCCCACAAGTCGGCGTCTGCCAGCTCCAGAGCTTGCCCCGGACTGCCCGCCGCCACGCGCACGAGCCGGGCGAGCATGGCCGAGTCGTCGATGCCTTGTTTTTGGAGCAGTTGGCGAACATGATTGTCAGACATCGGCGCGAAGCGCACGAGTTGGCAGCGCGAACGAATGGTCGCCAGCTGCCGATCGAGACTCGTGCCCAAGAGAATCAGCAAGGACATCGGCGGCGGCTCCTCGAGCGTCTTGAGAAAACAGTTGGCCGAGGCGTCGTTGAAATCGTCCGCGTCCTCGATGATGCCGATCTTGCCGTGACCGCGCGCCGGCTTGAATGAAAAGTCCCGACAGAAGTCGCGCATCGCCTCGATCGGCAGCTCGTTCATCTCCTCTGGTCGACGCACGGTGAATAGATCGGGATGCGTTTGCGAATCGACCAAATGGCACGCGGCGCACCGGTCGCACGCGTCCAGCGATTTCGTATCGCGCGGGGCTTCGCAAAGTAGCGCCTTGGCGAGTTCGACCGCGAACCGCCGCTTACCGACGCCGGGCGGCCCGACAAACAAAAAGGCGTGAGCGAGCCGATTGCGGCCAACGAGTTGCCGAAAGGCGTCGATGCGTTCGGTGTGCCCCAGGATTTGTGACCACGACATGGAGATGATCTTAAAACGAGCCAGCGGCGCGAGCAAGGGTATGCCCGCCCTTGCGTGTGCTGCGGGTTAGTGGAGCCACGGAGCGATGTCGTTTTTCAGTATGTCGAGCACGTCGTTTGCCGGCGCTGTCGCGTCGACGATGCGGATGCGATCCGGGCGTCGCTGCGCCTCGGAAAGAAAGCCGGCGCGAACCTTGACGAAATAGTCCAGGCCGCGGCTCTCGAGCCGATCGCCCCCGTCCTTGCGCCGAGCGAACGAGACCTCCAACGGCAAATCGAGGACGAATGTCAAATCGGGCTCCAACCCGCCGGTGCAGAAGCGCCCCACCGTCCACAAGTCGTTCGGTTCGAGCCCGCCGGCATGCCCCTGATACACGACATTGGCGAGAAGGAACCGATCACAGAGCACTACACTTCCGGCGGCGAGTGCGGGACGAATGACGTCGGCAACCAGTTGCGCGCGGCTCGCCATGAACAAGAGCGCTTCGGTCGTCAGCGACATCTTTCCCTGATAGTGCAGGAGCAGGTTGCGCAATTCTTGGCCCAAGTCCGTGCCGCCCGGATCATGACAGGTGACCACGCTGCGTCCGTTGCCGCGCAGCCAGTCGGCCAGCAGCCGGCACTGCGTCGACTTGCCGGCGCCATCGACGCCGTCCAGGGAAATGAAGATGCCGTGGGGCATGGCCTATCCCAGAAAAGGTATCAGGACCCTTTTCGTGAAAAGGGTCCTGATACCTTTTATTGTCAACCGACCATCTCGTCGGCGTGGTAGCTCGAGCGCACGAACGGGCCGCTGGCGACTTGCTGGAAGCCGAGGGAACGCGCCAACACGGCCAGCTCATCGAATTCCTCGGGCGGCAAATAGCGGACGACCGGCACGTGCTTGAGCGTTGGCGTCAAGTATTGGCCCAGCGTCAAAACATCACAGCCCGTTCGGCGAATGTCGCCCAGGACATCGAGCAACTCCTCGCGTGTTTCACCCAGGCCGAGCATCAGCCCCGTCTTCGTCGTCAGGTGCGGGGCGCGCCGCTTGACGTAACGCAACAGGTCGAGGCTTCGCTGGTATTCCGCTCGGCCTCGCACTTTTTTGTAAAATCGCGGAACGGTTTCGGTGTTGTGATTGAACACCTCCGGCTGCGACTCGATCACACGATCGATCGCGCCCACATCGCCCAGGAAGTCGGGCGTCAGTACCTCGACGACGGCCCCGGTCCGCTCGCGCACGGCCAAGACGCAGCGATAAAAGTGGTCGGCGCCCCCGTCGGGCAGGTCGTCACGCGTCACCGAGGTGATGACGACGTGCTTGAGCCCCAGGCGATGGGCTGCCTCGGCCACGCGCTGCGGCTCGTCGATCTCCAGCGGATCCGGTTCGCCGCGCGGCACGGAGCAGAATCCGCATGGCCGGGTGCAGATGTTGCCCATGATCATGAATGTGGCCGTTCGCCTCGAGTAACATTCGGGTCGATTGGGACAGCGAGCGTTTTCACAAACGGTTTCGAGGCCAAGTTCCTTCAAGAGATTATTCGTAAAAAAATTCTCGTTCCCAGCGGGCAAGGGGCGTTTCAGCCACGCCGGCAGTCGCCGCACCGGGGTCGACGGCTCGAACTCCGCTTCGTTCACCAGCATCGGCAAGGCCTGCATCATCGACGGGTTCCCCAACTTGCCTGGACGCCGCTATCTCCGCCATCCCGCAAAAAACCGCTGGATTCCGCCGTCTCGACAGCCCGATAATAAGTGAAGATACGCGGCGCTACGTTTCATTGTAGCGTTCAGCTATCAGCCGTCAGCTATCCGTCAGACGTAGTAGGTCCCGGACACGCCTACACTGGTCAAGTCCGAGCAATGTCGTGACAATCCAAGCTGAATGCGTTTTGGCTGATAGCTGATAGCTGAAAGCCTCTGGAAGGACGTTGCACGCATGAGACTTGCTTCCACCGAACTTCGTAACTGGCTGATCGCGCTGGCCGTCACCTTGATCGTCCCCTTCGCGGCGAGCGCGACCGACCCCGTCGAACGCTTGCGCGAAGCGCTCATGATCGAAGTGCCCACCAAGTTCGATTTGGGGGGGAAACTAGTCCCGGATCGAGCCCTGGCCGCCAAACGCAACAAGATGATCGAGGCCGTCCTTCCCGAGCTCAAGACCATAGCCCAATTGCGCGCCGCCTACTTTTTGAAGCACTGGTCGTATCACATCAAGACCGACAAGCAAGATCCGCTGCTTGATCTGGATCGCTATCGCGTCCAGGTCGGCGAGCAACTTGTCAAGACGATTCGCGCCACGGCCCAGGAACCCAGCGCAATCAAGCAACAGGCTCTGGCGATCCTAATCGCCGGCATCGCCAACAGCGAACAGAGCGTCGACCGCGACCGCGACAAGTTCGCGCGAGCTCTGGCCGATGTCGTCCTTTCGCTCGCCAAGCAAAAAGACCTCGGTGTCCGGCAAGCCGCCTTGAGCGCCCTGGGAAAGATCACGCCCAGCCCGGCCGACGCGTTCCCGGTTCTCGCATCGGCGCTGCAGAAAGACGAAGTCGGCCCGCGCCGCCTTGCCGCCTACGCCCTGAGCGACCTCGTCAAGAACCAACGCCACCTGATCAATCTGGCCGAACGCATCGACACGATCGAGAAAACGATCACGACGGCAACTATCGGCCTGCGCGACACGGACGAGTTGGTTCGCGGTTACAGTGTTCAAGCATTACAGGAGGCGGGCCGCATCGTTGCCGATCATTACACGTCGGGCCAAGAGTTGACCGGCGAGGAGCGCAAGGCGATTCAGCCGCACGCGCTCAAGATTCTGCAAGCATTTCAGGCGTCCAACAGCGGCCTGGTGCAGACGCTCTTCGATAAGGAATCGCGCGTTCGCCTGGCCACGCTGTATGCGCTCGATCAGCTCGCCAACATGCGCGTGAAGATCATTCATTCGCTGCAGGAGATCAATCCGGACAAGCGCGAAACGACGGCGGAGACCCTCAAGGCGTTCGGCGCTCCCGATCCCTTGGGCACGATCGTCGAACGCGAATTGAGGACCGTGGTGAAGCTGCTCAATGAAGAAGATGCTCGCCTGCGCCGCGGCACGATGGAGTTCCTGGAACAGCTCGACGACCAGGCGGCGCCGGTGGCCGACGTCGTCACGTCGGCCCTGCGCGATCCGGACCGCATGGTGCGCTCATCGGCGGCGCGGACGATGCGGCACCTACCGGTGTCGAAGATCAATGCCGAGGCGATTCGCGTCTTGGGCACGATACTGATCGACTCCGATCCGGACGTCAGCAAGGCCGCCGCCGACGCCATCGAGGCCATCGGCCCGGCAGCGCACGACACGGTCGATTGGCTGGCATTCGTCATCGGCAATGGGGACACCGACTCGCGCAATTGGGATGCTGAGAACCGCATCGCGGCGATGAAGGCGCTGGTGAGCATCGGCGGGACGGCGGCGCCACGAGCTGTGCCGAAGCTGGTCGTCGCGCTGGCCGACGGTGATGTGCGTGTCCGCCGGGAGGCGGCTGCCACCTTGGGCCGCGTCGGGCCGTCAGCCGACAAGACGATTGCCGATCAGACTATCCTGGCCCTGCACAAGGCCATGGGCGACGATGATCAGGATGTTAGCCTGCACGCCTCGGAGGCGATCCTGACGCTGGCGCCGACCAAGAAGGGGTTATGATACCGCGGCCTTCGTTTAGTGCCCGCATGGCGCGATGCTGTGGGGCACGTTTTCAACGTGCCACGATACTCGTATCTCCGATGAATGGCACGTTGGAAACGTGCCCCACACGCTTACCTCATTTCGATCTTTGCCACGAATAACCGCTGGCGATCGCCGGTCTGCTGGAGCGCGTCGAGCAAAGTTTCCACGCTCGGAGATATATCGCGCATGCCGCCGAGAACACTGCCATTGAGGAACACCTCAACCTTCTTCGACAGGTCCATCATGTCTTGCATGATCCAGAAGCTGAGCCCCTTGCCGCCGCTGACACGCACGGTCACGCGATTCCAGATGCGTTCCTTGCTGGACGATTTGTCGAACTGGTTTCCGACGGAGAGTTCGGCCTGAAACGTCGCCGGCTGATAGTTCATATGCCATTTCTTCTCGGAGCAGTCAAAACGATGCCGATCGGCGATCGCGCCGTAGGTGAGCCAGTAGAAGCGATTGTCATTATTGCGGCTGGTGCGAAATTCGACCCCCAGGCCTCCGCTCGTCCCAGGCACGCCCATTTGACGCACCGGCGTGTAGCGTTTCTTTCGGCTCATCCAGTTGAAGACGTTGGGAATCTCGGCCGAGAACCACTCGGACATTCGGCCGCGGTACTCGACGTACATCGAGACGAACGGCTCGCGGGTCCAGTTGTCCTTGAAGAGCGAATGCATGACCTTCGTGTGGCTCGTGTTGCGTTCTCCTTCGATGACGTAGAAGGGCAGATACTGGGCGTTGGTCCAGAAGAATCGCCGGGCGAACGGCGTCAACGTGCCGTTCATCGGCACGACTCCGGCGAACAGATCGGGATGCTCCAAGGCGACGTCAAACGCCATGTTGGCCCCGTCCTCCCAGCCGAACAAGAAGACGCGATCGGAGTCGACTTGAAACTTGCGGCGAGCATCCTTGAGCGCTTCGAGCAGCACATCATGTTCGCGTTCGCTGTACTGATAGCGGGCGCGCAGGAACTTATTTCCCGCCCAGTTCGGCGCCACCAGGATGAAACCGTACTTGGCCGCTTCTTCGCTCAATCGCTTCAGCGTTTCCTCCGACGATTCACGGCCACTGTGCAGCGCGAACAGCACCGGATAGGCCCGCTGATGATGGTAATCCGGAGGCAACTGCACAAGGTAGGTCCCGCCGCCGGGCAGTTTCATCGTCTGGATCTTCGTGTCGATCTGGCTATGCGCCTCCGCCGGCGGCGTCATGCGGATGAGTCTCGTCAGTACGTCGGGCGGCATGTTGTCTTTGCGAAAGTTGCTCAACATGGAGGTGCGTTTGACGATGTCGTCGCACGTCAGGAAGCCGCGAAGGAATTCGCGCGCCGAATAGAGCTGCAGCGCCACCTTCGGATCGGTGTCGAACGCCTGTTTGCCCTGTAGCCAGCCGGTAACAGCAAGGGCGAGCACCTGCTCCGTCGATTGCGTGAGCGCTAGGCCCTCCTTGCGCTGACGTTCATGTTGAGCGGCGCTTGATAGGAACTCAGTGAGCCGATCCACCGTGTCGTAGTTCAACTCATCGAGGATGGACTCGGTCGCTTTGGTCCAGAGGGCTTCCTTTTTCTTGGTGAGCGGCGGCAGGTCCTTGAGGAACTTGCGTGCCAGCTCGATGCGGGTCTTGTCGCGGTCGTAGTCGGCCTTGAGGTCGGTGGCGAGATCGCGATACCTCGGCGAGACGATCTTGTCGAACTCCTGCCGCTGGTACTGTTCGAGCCGGGCGATGGCGATGTTGTGCTGGCCGACTTTCTTGGCTTGCTCAGCGCTCTCGATCAATACATCGGCCCGCTGCTTGCGCACCTTGGCCAGCAACTCCTCGGCGATCTTTTTTTGATCCGGATAGTTCTTGACGAGGTTGTCGAGATCCGTCTCCGCTTCTTCGTACCAGCCGGCTTCGTGCAAAAACGCGGCAACCTGCAAATATCTGTCCCCTTCCTTCAGTCCCTTGAACTGCTTCAGCTCCTTGAACGCGCGCAGCAACATGCCGCGGATCATCTCCGGCTCGAACTCGCGCGTCGCATAGCTCAGGTCCCACTTGTAGGTGTCAGAAACGGCGAATAGGTACTGCGGCGTCAGCAGACCGATCTTTTGCTCGATGGTGATCGTTCCGCCTGCTGGGAACTTCATCGACGGTTGAGTGCGCATCGTGACGGTTCGTTCGCAGCTGTCGCTCCATTTGCCGAAGTTCGAGAACTCCCACGTCGCGTGAATTTCGCGCGGTTGGAAAATTGACTTGATCCTCGTAATCTTCATCGGCTCCTTGACTTCGCCTTCCTTGAGCTGGATGACTTTCTGCACGTGGGTCGGCGTGAACATGATCTTGCGGACATGATCGTCGATGGTGAATTCGCCGGACGCCAGGGGGAAAGCCCGGCCGCTCTCGCGGTCGTAGATGACGGTGCCGACGCGTTCCTCGATCTTGCCTTTGATGTAAAATCCGTCTTTGTAGATGACGATGGCGTCGCGCTGTTTCTTTTGGGCATTGGCAGCGCCCGGAAGGCCAGCCACAAGGAGAACGAGAAGCCATGGAATCGAACGCAGCATGAAGACCTCGCTGGCCGCCGGGCCGATTCGCTCTTCCCCAAGAGCGTCGGGCGCTTTTGGCGGAGCGCCCACTGGCTTGATTTTCGCCGATTCGCTAACCTGATGCAAGGACCAGTTGCGAGAAATCGCGTTTTGTGTGCCACGTGTAGGGTGCGTGAAACGCACCATTCCGCCCGAGCGGTGCGTTTCACGTGCCCTACGGAACGGACCAGCTGCTATGCCGATTCGATTTCGCTGTGCGTATTGCAATCAGTTGATGGGGATCTCGCGGCGCAAAGCGGGGCAGGTGGTGCGTTGCCCGAAGTGCGCCGGCGAGATCATCGTGCCGGTGCCGGAGGGGATGGACGCGTCCGAACCGCCGCCTCCGCCACCTCCGGCCGCGGTGTTTGAAGACAAGGACTTCGATCAAGCCTTACTGCAACCAACGGCGACCGAAGAGCCTGCAGCGGCTCTACCGATGCCGCCGGCGGCCGTCCCGCCCCAAGAAACTCGGCTTGGCATCTTCTTGCCGCTGGGCATGTTGCTCCTGTCCCTCGCCGTCGTCATCTTGTTGTTGTTGCTGATGTTCGTCTTCGGCCTGATCATTGGCCGGCACACGCAGGTGACCGGCTGAATTGATCGTTGTCCTGTTCTGGTCGGAGCGCGGGCGCTAGTCGAATTGGCGATCGCTATAATGTCGCCATGAACACGTTGCAATCCGCCGATCCGGAACTCTGGCAGACCATCGCCCTCGAAGCGAGACGCCAGCAAGATGGCCTGGAGATGATCGCCTCCGAAAACTACACCAGTCGCGCCGTGATGGAAGCGCAGGGATCGATCCTCACCAACAAATACGCCGAGGGACTTCCGGGCAAACGCTATTACGGCGGATGCGAATACGTCGATGCCGCCGAACGGCTGGCGATCGATCGGCTGCTCACGCTCTTCAAGGCCGATCGCGCCAATGTCCAGCCGCACTCGGGCGCGCAGGCGAACATGGCCGTCTATTTCGCGTCGCTTCAGCACGGCGACACGATTCTCGCCATGGACCTGGCGCATGGCGGACACCTCACGCACGGCATGCATCTCAACTTCTCAGGCAAATGGTACAAGGTCCTCGGCTATGGCGTGCGGCAATCCGACGAGCGCATCGATTTCGACCAGGTTGCCAGGCTGGCGAAGGAACACAAGCCGCGCATGATCGTCGCCGGGGCAAGCGCGTATCCGCGCGAGATCGATTTTGCCCAGTTCAAACAGATCGCGGCGGACGTCGGCGCCTTGTTCTTCGTTGACATGGCGCATATCGCGGGATTGGTGGCGGCCGATCAGCATGTCAGCCCGGTCCCGTTCGCCGACTTCGTCACCACGACCACGCACAAGACCCTGCGCGGTCCGCGCGGCGGCGTCGTCATGTGCAAGGAACCGTGGGAGAAAAAGATCAACTCGGCGGTCTTCCCCGGCCTACAAGGCGGCCCGCTCATGCACGTCATCGCTGCCAAGGCCGTCGCGTTCGGCGAGGCGCTGCGCCCCGAGTTCAAAACTTATGCCGCCCAGACGATCGCCAATGCCCGCATGCTTGCGTTTGAGCTGCAGCGGCATGGCTATCGCGTCGTCTCGGGAGGCACGGACAACCACCTGCTCCTGGTCGATGTCACGCCGCGCGGCTTGACCGGAAAGATCGCCGAGGAGTCGCTCGATCACGCGGCAATCACGGTGAACAAAAACAAGATCCCGTTCGACCCGAGGCCTCCACTCGATCCGTCGGGCATTCGCATCGGGACGCCTGCCCTGACAACGCGCGGCATGAAAGAGCCGGAGATGCGGCAAATCGCCAGCTGGATCGACATGACGCTGTCGCATGCCAACGACAAGGCGGTGCTCGAACGGGTGCGTGGCCAAGTGCGCGAGTTGTGCCGACAGTTCCCGGCGCCTGGCTAACATATCTCACGTGGACCACATCCCGGGCCATTTAGTCGGCCCAGCGCGGACTCGAATCGGTCATTCGTGGCGATATTTCCTTGACAACGGTCGGGGCGCACTGGCACAATACACTTTTCTTCACCGGCGACCCGTCGGGAACTCCGTTGATTGCAAGAAAAAAACAAAACAGCGCGCAAGCTCCGCTTTGTCTTGCGTTCTATCATGACGCGGTATTTTTCGTGAACCGACGACATTACCCGAAAATCGAATGGGAAATCAGGCCTTTTTCCTTTCGTAGCTTGAAGTTGCGTGAGAAATGGTGTCTGGATCGCTGCCATTCATTCCGGGTATTCTAAAGATTTAGACAAGAATTCGGCTGTATCTGTGGTGATGGGCACGATATGATGGTAGATTGAGTCACGGATTGTAGTGTTTCAGCCCGAATGGCACACAGCCTAAAGTAGCCGACCTTCTCTTCCGGGTGTAGTGCAAACAAGAACCCCCGGAGGAAGAGACATGAGCAAGCGACGGAAGTGGTCGGCGG
>VGZI01000114.1 GCA_016872605.1 Planctomycetota bacterium | reverse complement strand
CACCTGGCTGGCGATCTCGACCTGACGCGCGGCGGTCCACCCGTTGAAACGCCGATGCAGGACGCGTCCAAACGCCGCAGTTTGTATTTCTTCCACTCGGCCATCGAGCGCAACAAATTCCTGATGACGTTCGATGAAGCCGACCCGCTCGATTGCTATCGCAGGCGCGAGAGCATTATTCCGCAGCACGCGCTGGCGCTCTCCAACAGCAAGCTCGCGAGCGGCGCGGCCGAGAAGGTCGCGATCCGCTTGGAGAAACTTCCGCCAAACGATTTCGCGCGGGAGGCATTCACCTGGCTGCTGGGTTACGCTCCGACGGCGAACGAACTCGAGGCGTGCGATCAAGCGATGGCACGTTGGCGAGAGTTGAATAAGATGCGCCCGGACGCCGAACGCCGGGCCAGGTCACAGTTGATCCAGGCGATTTTGAACCATAATGATTTCATCACGATACGTTGATTGGATTTCGTTTAGCGTTCGAGTGGCGCAGCGCAACCGCATGGCGCCACTCGAACGCTAAACGAGGATACGGGGAACGCGATGCATCAAGACTGTCCATGCACCCGCCGATCGTTCCTGGCCCAGAGCGCCACCGGCTTGTTTAGCGTCGCCTTGGCCTCGTTGTTGGAGCGTGACGCTGAGGCCTCGGAAACGCGCTGGTCGCCCCCGGATGGACGCCCGCATTTCACGCCCAAGGCCAAGAGCGTCATCTGGCTGTTCATGAACGGCGGCATGAGCCACCTCGAATCGTTCGATCCCAAGCCGATGCTCAATCGCTATGCCGGCCGGTCGATCACCGACACGCCGTATGCTTATGTGATGAATCCGGAGTTGCTCAATCGAAACAACCGCGTCGTCGTCGTCAACGACGCCAACGGGCAACAGCGCTCGCTCTGTTATCCGTTGCAAGTCGGTTTTCGCAAACATGGGCAGTCGGGCATCGAAGTCAGCGACTGGTTCCCGCACGTCGCCGGCTGCATCGACGACATCGCCGTTGTCCGTTCGCTCTGGACCTCGGACAACAACCACGGCGCTCAGACACAGTTTCATTCCGGTCGGCATATGCTCGACGGCAACTATCCGACCGTCGGCGCCTGGATCAACTACGGCCTTGCATCGCTCAACGACAATCTGCCCCAGTACATCTCGATGGGCGTGCGGCCCTATTGGAACGAACGCGACGGGCACTACCTTGGCCCCGCCCACGACGCCATTCCCTTGCGCGTCGACCCGGCTCGGCCCGTCGACTTCATCCGGCCGGAAACCGACACACGCGCCGATGAGCAAGCGATCGGCTTCGATCTGGTCGGCCGACTGAACCGCGAGAGCGCCAATCGCTTCCCCGACGACCCGGCGTTGCGAGCACGCATTCGCTCCTACGAACTCGCGTTTCGCATGCAGCGGTCGTTGCCGGAGGTGCTCGATGTTTCGGGTGAATCGCAAGAGACACGTCGTCTGTACGGGCTCGACAACGCGACGACGGCGCCGTTCGGGCAGCAACTCTTGGTGTCGCGCCGGCTCGTCGAGCGCGGCGTGCGGTTCATTCAGATTCAGCACGGCGGCGGCGGGGCAGGGGCGTGGGACGCGCACGGGGGATTACGCGCCAACCATAGCCGCAACTGCGCTATGGTCGACAAGCCGACGGCGGGCTTGCTGATCGACCTCAAGCGCCGCGGGTTGCTCGACGACACCATCGTCGTGTTCGGCACCGAGTTCGGTCGCACGCCGGGCGCCCAAGGCGGCGACGGCCGCGACCATCACATTTACGGCTTTTCCGTTTGGCTCGCCGGCGGCGGCATCAAGGGAGGCGTTGTCCACGGCACGACCGACGAGCTTGGCTTCCACGCCGTCGAGCATCGCCACTACGTCACCGACATTCACGCCACGCTCATGCACCAGCTCGGCCTCGACTCGCATCGCCTGGTCATCCCCGGCCGGCAACGCCTCGCCATCGATCATGGTTCGCCGATTCGCGAAATCATAAGTTAATCAACAAGCCCAGGGATTCGCGCGGCAAATCCCTGGCATCCGGAGTCAATCCCACCCGTACCTATCCCAGGGATTCGCTGCGCTCATCCCTGGGCTTCTCGCAGGAGTCACCATGTTTCGCGGCACGCTCTTCGCCCTGTGCGCTCTCGGCTTGGCATCGCAAACCCACGCCGGCGGCGACAAATGGATCAACCTCTTCAACGGCAAAGACCTCGCCGGCTGGAAGACCAACGTCTTCGGCAAGGACCAAGGCAAGACCTTCACCGTCGAACAAGACTACATCAAAGTCAGCGGCAACCCCGGCGGCTACTTCTACACGGAAAAAAGTTACAAAAACTACGTCCTCTCCTTCGACTGGCGCTACAAGCGACCCGACAATCTCGACGATGAAGCCAAGTTCTCAGGCAACAGCGGCCTGCTCGTTCATATCCAGGCCCATGGCAAAGGTTGGCCGAACTCGCTCGAAGTGCAGGGCGAAAACCGTAATCACGCCTCGTTCATCGCGATCAAGGGCAAGGAAGGCAAAGACGTCGGGCTCACCAACGTCAAGTTCGACAAGAAAACGCTTGAAAAAGTCCGCAAGCCCGTCGGCCAATGGAACACTACCGAAGTCACCATCAACAACGGCGACGTCGCGGTGAAGGTCAACGGCACGCCGATCTCCTCCGCGAAGTTCGCGTTGAACGAAGGCCCGTTCGGCTTCCAGTCCGAAGGCGCCGAATTGCACTTCAAGAACATCAAGATCAAGTTGCTCTCCGACAGCCCTTCCACCAAGAAGGAAGAAAAGAAGACCGAGGAGAAAAAAGTCGTCAAGACAGAAGAGAAGAAGACGGCCAAAACCGACGAGAAAAAAACCGAAGCCAAGAAGTTGCCGCCCGCCACGACGACGCCGACCCAACCGGCGACGCCTTCTGAGATCGAGATTATGCCGGAGCGCCGTGGTTTGTTCCCAAACCTGCGAGCTCGCCTTCGGTCGCTGTTCCGCCGCGGGTAAGCGACGGCCCCGCGCACGAGCGGTCACCCGACTGCTCGTGCCGCATCGCGGCAACGCATCCTCGAAACTATCGGCCGGTCTCATGAACCCTTAATCTGCAGGGATTAGGATACAATGAAGCCAGGAATGGACCCTGTTTGCTGGGGGTGCTATCGTGCGCGTATTACTCGTTGAGGATCACAAGCCGTTGCTGCGTGCGCTGAAGCGCGGACTCGAGGAAGAAGGCTTCGCCGTCGATACGGCGGAAGACGGCGAAGAAGCCGACTTCAAGGCCCGCGGCGCGGGTTATGATGTCGTCGTGCTCGACCTCATGTTGCCGAAGGTCGATGGCTTGACCTTGCTCAGATCCTGGCGCAAGGCCGGTATCAACATGCACATCCTCATCCTGACTGCGAAAGACACGACCGAAGACAAGGTTCGCGGCCTGGACCTCGGTGCGGACGATTACCTGACCAAGCCGTTCCAGCTCGAAGAATTGATGGCCCGGCTCCGGGCGCTAGTGCGGCGACGGCATCAGGTCAAGGACCCGATCCTTCGCATCCATGACCTCGAGATCGACACGGCGGCGCGCACCGTCAAACGCGCCGGGCAAGCCATCCACTTGACGCCGCGCGAATTTGCCCTATTGCAATTCCTAGCGTTTCATCGCGGCAAAGTCGTCACGCGAACCATGATCTGGGAGCACTTGTACGACGAGCACGATGAGAACACGTCCAACGTCGTCGATGTGTACATCCGATATCTGCGTACGAAGATCGATAACAACTACGAAAAGAAGCTCATCCTGACTCGCTGGGGCGAGGGCTACATGGTGCGCGGCGATGAGGAATGACGATGAAATCCATTCGGCTTTCGTTGATCGTCTACTTCCTGCTGCTGTCGACGGCGGCGCTGGGAACCGTGTCTTGGCTTTCGTATCGAATGACCGAGACGTCGTTGCGCGAACGTCAGCGCGATTCCGAAGACAGCATTCGATTGCAGAGCCAAGGCGACTGTGGCCGGGTTTGGACTGAGCTAGACCGCCGCCTCCTCGTTCAAGCGCGTGCGTTGGCACGAAGCTCGCTTCGCACAGTCCATTATGAAGCGGTGCATTCGGCCACGGCTATCACCAGTGTTCTTACGCCGTTTGGTTGCTTTCAGGCCCCGCTGTGGCTGCCGCAGTTTCCGAAGCAGGGTCCTCCGTTTGGCAACATCCTGACCCCGGTTTGGTTGGCTCAGCAAAACCCTGCAAACCCCGCCAAACGCGATCCGCTCCGCGAACCAACCCTCTACTATCCGCGTTTCACCCACCTTGAGTTGTCCGATGACTTGATGGCCGAGGCGCACAAGGCCGGACACATGGATTATTTCCAGTCGTACCGTGGATTCGACGGCCAACCGATGCAACGCTCGGAGTCGATGGGCGATGTGTGGTTCACGCTGGACCCCGAGCACCATCAACACGAATCGCTCACCGAGAAGTTCGACGAACTGGACCTGAAGCCGGGCGTGCACGTTCGCCGAGTGACTTTGCGGGCGCCGGTTTCACGGTACAGCGGCAAAGTCTTTTGGACGTGGCCGGCGCCGCCCGTCAAAGGAAAAGGAGGCAAACAACCCGCGCCGTCGCCCCGGCTCGTAGACTTGCCCACCCCGACGATCGTCATCCAGTACGCAAGCGATCTAGAGCCAACTCTCAAGCTGATTCGGGAACTCGAACAAAAACGCGATAAGCAGCTTGCCGAGCTTGAAGGGAGTATCCAGGAGCATTTGCGCGAACTACGAAGCGAGCTGGCCTGGATCAACGCCGGCATGCTGGCGGCATTATGGCTGGGCGGCATCCTTCTCATTCGCTTCGGCCTCTCTCCCCTCATCCAAATGTCCGACGCCGTCAGCCAAGTTTCGGTCAAGGATTTTCATCTTCCGTTGGACATCGAATCGTTGCCTCACGAGTTGCAGCCCATTGCCTTGCGCCTGTCCGAATTGCTCGAACACTTGCAGAAGGCGTTCGCGCGCGAGAAACAGGCGGCGGCGGACATCTCGCACGAACTGCGCACGCCGCTCGCTGCACTCATGACGACGCTCGAAGTCGGCCTCAAAAAAGACCGCAGCCCCGAGGAGTATCGCGAAATTCTGCTGGAATGCCTCGGTTCCGGCAAGCACATGTACGACCTTGTCGAGCGCCTCCTGACCCTGGCCCGTCTCGACGCAGGCGTCGTTCAGTACGGCGCCAGCGAAACCGACGTCACCGAACTTGCCCTTGATTGCGCCGATCTGATTCGCCCGCTCGCCAAAGCCGAGGGTCTGGACCTGCGTTTGCACCTGCCGGACGAACCGATCGTCACGCAGACCGATGCAACCAAGCTGCGCGAAGTACTCATCAATCTGCTGCACAACGCCATCCAGTACAACAAACCCAACGGCAGCATCGACCTGGTCGTCGAGCGCACGCCGAACCGCGTCCGCATCGAGGTGCGCGACACGGGCATCGGCATCAAGCCGGAGGCGTTAGCACATATCTTCGAGCGATTCTACCGCGCCGACCCGTCGCGCCATGCCGACACGCCGCACGCAGGCCTTGGCCTGGCGATCGTGAAGAGCTTCGTCGACCTGATGGGCGGGAGCATCCGCGTCGAGAGCAGCGACGCGGGGACGACGTTCATCGTCGAGATTCCGCTGGTCGCTCCGAGCCGCGCGGAAGCTGCGCCGAGCCGTGAAACCGCCATCGTGGCGCGATGACAAACAAATCACAGAGTTACAAAGGCACAGAGCGGCAAAGAGAATGAAGCAAATGCAAGCACGAATTGTCAGCCATGCCAGACATTTTCTCCGTGAAGCACACCCTCGGATTCTTGTTGTCCTGCAACAACCTTCTCCGCCATCAAACTCCGACGCCTCATCTTGAAACGCAGAGAACGCGGAGAGCATTGGCGGATCACTCTCCACGTTCTCTGCGCACTCTGCGTTTCAAATTTCGGCGTGTGCCTCTGTGGTAAGTCATTTCTGGCGGACGCGGCGAAGAACGACCAGTGTGTAGCCGTCGCCCGGCCTGGTCGCGAACGACGTCGGCCGCGCGTAGCCCGGCGGCGCGACGCAATAACGCAGCATGTCCCCGTTCAGTTCAAAGATCGCCTTGGTCTGCAGCGTCGGCTAGCCGTGGTCATACACGGTCGTCAATTCAAGTTCGGGCGGATTCGCTTCATTCACGCGATACGTCGACGTTCTTTTCGGAGCTTGCACGAAGCTTGCGGGCATCATCGTTCAGCCCCGTGCCGCGTCGTCCACGTGTCGCTGCACGGTCGCGGCATCGACGGCGATGTAGGTAACCGTTTGACCGATGTCGTTGGCGTCGACGATGAGCCAGCCAAGGTCCGAGGCGACCCAGGGGAACCAGGCGTCGAGGTGAAGCTTCGAGCCGTCGAACGTAAGCCGCGACCCGACGTGGGCCGGCGCGACCTTCCCGTCCTGCTCGACCGAAGTGATCTGCCAAACGCCCGTGAGTCGACCCTGCGGCGACAAGTCGCCGGCAAGGTGAACGCCGGCGAACGCGCAGATAAAGAGCAGCGCCAGGGCGAACAGGCGTGATCGGGTCATCGTATGTCCTCCAGGTACAGCAAGCCAACGGCCCGCCTACGATTCTACTACGCTGACGACACCGTCGCAGACGCCTCCACCCAAACGACGAGGCCGACCCTTGGATGGGCGTATTTGGGCCGAATGAATTCGCAGTACCGGCTGCGGCACGAAAATTCGTTGCACACGCGTGTGCACGGGGCTCTCGAAAAACGGCAGCACGGCTGCCAGCCGCTACTTCGTTTTGAGCTGGGTTTGCAGCTTTTTGAAGTCGTCGCGCAAGCGCACGGATTGCAGATCGGGATCGGTATCGAGCTTGGCGACATTGGCGGCCGAGTTGAATTCCTTGTCGGCAAACGCGGACGTGAGCAGCTTCACGGCCTGGATGCTGTATTGGTCTGCGAGTTGGGGCTGACTATCGAGCGTCGCAGCACCGGCGCAGATGGCGTACAGGCGCGCGAACTGGAACTTGGCCGCTCCGAACGCGGCTTGATCGACAAGGCTGTTTGCCAACGCGACTGCGTCGCGATGGTTGCCCGATCGGGCATGAGCCGTGGCAAGCGACAATTGAATGAGCGGCTTCGTCCCCATGGGTGCAACGTCCAGAGCCCGCGTGTACCACGCCACTGCTTCCTTGGCGTCGCGCGTGCTTGCCAAGTTGCCTAGGACGAAGCAAGTTCGCATGAGTCCTTCGGAATAATCGCGCTCATCGCCGTGCTTCTTGAGGAGTCGATCCCACAGGTCGACCGCCTTCTTGTACGCGTCGGTTGCCTTGACGAGTTTTTCGTTGCGTGAGAGCACCAGCCCCAGGCTCGTGTAGCCGCGGGCCAGGTCGCGCTGGTAGTGCGGCACGTCGGGGATGTTGGCGACGAGCTTGTCGAATATGTGGATCGCCTCGGCGAACGCTGCCTCTGCTTTGTCGAGCTGATTGTCGGTGAGAAAGACTTCGCCCTGAGCGAGCAAGCCGCCGCCGAGCATGCCCTGGTAGCTCGACACGCCGGGATGGGCCACGATCAGCTTGCGTTGGATGGCGACGGCCTTGTCGGCGGCTTCTTTCGCTTTTTCTCGATCCTTGGTCGTGGTGAGGTGCACTCGAGCCAACTCGGCCTGGGTCTCCGCGAGAATCTTGTGCCCTTCAATGACGGCGGGATGCTTGGCGATCACGCCTTGCCAGAGCTTGAGCGATTCCTGAACCTCGCCCAGGTTGAATTCCGTCTTGGCCAAATCGAACTGGTACTGGCTGATGTTGGGCCAATCGTCGACGAGTTGCTTCTGCAGGATTTCAGCGGAGCGAAAGGCCTGCTCGGCTTCCGTCTCTTTGCCCGCCAGCGACTTGAAGATCATGCCGGTGTTGTGCAAAACGATGCCCAGATCGCGCTGATAACTCGTGGTCTTCGGATGCGCCTTGTGGAGCTGGTCCCAGTTTTTGTGGGCCAAGTCGTAGATGTCCTTGGCGTCATGCCGGCGCCGCGTGAGCTGGTGCAGGTTGCCGAGGCCTAGTTGAGAACGGGCCAGGCCGTCGCGCATGGCGTCGTCCTTGGGGTTGTCCTTTACGAGGTGGTCCCAGATCCCCAGGGCCGTTTTGTAGGCGCCATCCGATTTGGGCAACTGATCGGTCAGGCGATAAAGCCGGCCCAGGTGGTGCCACGAGCCGGCCACATCGCTCATTACCTCGGCGGTGTTCTTCGCCGCCGGCAGGGCGTCGAACGTCTTGACGGCTTCCTCGAGCAGCGTGATGGCCGTGAGTTCCGAGTCGATATCGCCGACAATCTGGGCCAATCGAAACGTCGCTCGCCCCAGCTCCGCTTGCACCGTCGTGTCGCCGGCCCGCTCCTTCTTGAACTTCTCGTAAAACTCGCGAGCCGAATCGAGCAGCTTTTTGCGCAACGGCTGCATGCCGGGTTCGTTGAGCAAATCCTCCTGACTGACGTGCGTGTGATAGCGATCGACGGCGGCGCGGGCGAGCTGGAAGTTCGCCTCGGCCTTTTCCTTCGCTTTGGCTTCATCGTTCCTGGCGATCGTCATCAGCTGGAAATTGCGTAGCGCTTCCTCTTTTGCCTCGCGTTCGCGCTTGTTGGCGGCGGTGAGCAGGATCGTCGTGATGACCAGGCCGATCAAGACGGCGACGATGGTCGAGGCGACGCTTGTCACCAGCGTGGCGTTGTGGCCGACCCAGCGCCGCGCGGTCGTGGTCCACGGTTCCGGCCAAGCGGCGACCGGCTCGTCGGCGAGCCAATGTTCGATGTCGTCGGCGAGTTCCTTGGGCGTTTCGTAGCGGTCGGCGGGCTTGAGCGACATCGCCTTCAAGCAGATCGCCTCGAGCGCCGCGTCGAGTCCCGGCTTGATGCTGCTCGGCTTGGAGATATCGCCGGCTTGCACTTTGCGCAATACGACGGCCACGTCGCGATCCTCGATCGGCGGCTTGCCGGTGAGCAGACAGTAGAGCGTCGCGCCGAGGCTATAGACGTCGCTGGCCGGGCCGAGCTGGTCGTGTTGGCCTGCCGCCTGCTCGGGGCTCATGTACTGCGGCGTGCCGACGGCTGATCCCACCAGCGTTTGCGAGGTCATGCTGATCGAGTGCGGCACCAGCGAGCCTTCGCCCGGTTCGATCGATTGCATGGGCTCCTTGGTCGTGTCGCCCATCGGCTTGGCCAGGCCCCAGTCGACCACCAGCGTCTCGCCGTACTTGCCGAGCATGATGTTGCCCGGCTTCAAGTCGCGATGCAGCACGCCTCGGCTATGGGCATAGGCAATGGCATTGCAGACATCGACGAAGCGGCCTAAAAGGCCGCGCAACTCCATCGCGCGCTGCCCCGGGTCCCAACCGGCTTCCGCGATGTGATAGCGCTCGATCGCGTCCTTGAGGCTGTCGCCGCGAATGAAGCGCATGGCATAATACGGCCGGCCGTCGGCATACGTGCCCAGGCCATAAACCGGCACGATGCCAGGATGCTCCAGCCCGCCGGTGATCTCCGCTTCGATCAAGAATCGCGAGCGGCTCTCCGGATCGTCGGCGGCCGGCTCCTGAATTTCCTTGAGTGCCACTTCGCGGTGCAGTTCTTCGTCGATCGCCACCCACACCTCGCCGAAGCCCCCCTTGGCGTGAGGCCGGACAAGGCGGAAGCGCATCGTGCCGCCGCCGGAGGGGACCTTCGACACCGACGGCATCTCGTCGGCTTTCTGGTGCGTGTCCATGATGCGCACTCGACCGATGCTCGTCTTGAGCTCGTCGTCGGTGATGTCCTTCAGTTCCTGCCGCATCACCGGCGCGACACTGATCGCTGCAAGGCTCTTCTCCGTGTCGTCCTCGTGCAAAGCCAGATGCTTCTGCACCAGCGCTTCGAGCAGGTCACGGTTCTCCGGCGTAAGCACTTTCTGCTCGACCAGAATCTGCCCGAGCGGTTTGCTCGTGTCAAATACCCATTCCTGCATGCCGGCGATGAGTTGCTCGCGGCGAATGAAGTCCATTTGCAGCGCGAGCATGCCAAAGAGCATATTGCGGTCGGCCATCGGTTGCGCCATGGCGTTCTCCTTTCACGCGGACAGTACGTCGGGCGACGATTGCCCTGAAGATATAATACGCGATCCCGGCTTGCGGTTTCTACGTAGCGAGACTAGGCTGGCAACAAGCCGACCGCACGCAACATCGCTTTCCGCGCCCTGTCGCATTCGCGATAATGCCAGCACGACCGTTTTTTCGGCGAGGTGCCGTCATGCGTTTGCGAATTCTATGCGTGGTCTTTTGTCTTGGTTTGCTCGTAATTGCCGGTTGGCTCGGCCAGGCATCGCAAGAAAAGACGATGTCGACCTGGAATGAGATCGCGCCGGGCGTGTTGCGTTCCGCCGGTCCCGTTGCTGGTTACGCCCTTATCGCTGGCGACAAAGCGCTGTTGATCGATGCGCCAACCGACACCACCGATCTTGCCAAGCACGGAGTGAGGCGAATCGACCGCGTGCTCTTGACGCATTATCATCGCGGCGTGTGTGCCGGCCTGGGAACGCTCCCGAATGGCGTGAAAATCCAGGCCCCGAAAAAGGCCGAGGAATGGCTCAGCCCGAAAGCCGTCGAGAAGTACTGGCGCGAGTCGATCCCGCTGCGCGGTTCCCGGACCGCTTATCAGGTCGTTCCTGTCGGCTTCGACAATATCGACTATGCCCTTGTCGATGGGCTCACAATCGACTGGGAAGGCTGGACTCTTCGCGTGTTAGATACTCCGGGCCATGCGCTCGCTCATGTCGCGATCATCGCTTCCAAGGACAAGGGCCCGCGCATCGCCTTCTGCGGCGGTGCGTTTACATCGCCCGGCAAGCTGTGGGCGCCTTACACGACGGATTGGGACCACTGGACCGACGCCGGCCTGAAGCCCGCAACCAACTCGCTGCATACTCTCATCAAGGTGGGGCCGGACCTGATTTGCCCGTCGCATGGGCCGGTTGTCAGCAAAAACGCTGCTGGCGCGTTGAAGGATACACTCAAAGCAATCGAGGAGATTGCGTTCCTGAAGAGCTTCGAACGCTTTACCAAGGAACGCCTGGGCAACGCTCCCAGGTACGCGTTCCTCGCCAAGGAACAGGCGCAATCGAACGGGTCGAAGCCGTGGACGCGCGTCTCCGAGCACATTTGGCTCACGGGCAATACCTACGTGCTCACGTCGAAAGACAACACGTGCTTGATGATCGACCCGTGGGACAAACGCAGCGCCGACCAGTTCGCCAAGCTACAAAAGGACGAGAAGCTCGGCCCGCTTGAAGTCGTGCTGTTCAGCCACGCACACTTCGATCACTACGATGGTGTGCACTATTTGCCGGATCGCGCCAAGTTCGAGGTGTGGGCGCTCGACTCAGTGGCCGGACCGATCGCGGAGCCCTTCAAGCTGCGAGCGCCGTTCCTCGATGCGAGAACGGTGAAATTCGACAAAACTCCCAAGGACGGCGACACGCTCCCGTGGCGCGAGTATCGCTTTCGCTTCAGCCATTTGCCGGGCCAATCCGAATTCACCATGGGCGTGGAAACGACGATCGATGGCAAGTGCTGCTACTTCACAGCCGACAACTTCTTCCACCAAGACATGTTCAGCGGTTCGGGCGGGTGGATGGGGCTGAATCGCAGCTTCCCGCCGTTGTACGCCGCCAGCGCGAAGAAGGTGCTCGACGCCGCTCCCGATTGGGTGTTGGCTGAACATGGCGGGCCGTTTGAATTCAGTGCCGAGGATTTTCGCCGGCGCGTCGAGTGGGGTCGAGTGTCGGCCAAGGCCGCGGATCAGCTGTGCCTGAGCGGCAATCATCAGCACGATTGGAACCCGCATCGCGTGCATGTCGAGCCGCTCGTGCAAAAAGCGAACCCGGGAGACAAAATCGAGGCCGTGCTCGTTATCACGAATCTATTGCAGCAACGTGAAAAGCTCAGCGTGACGTTGGAAGGACGCGGATTGACGAAGGACCAGGCCTGGGAGCTTGACGTGCCGCCCGGTACGCTGCGGCGTGTCATGCGCGTGCCGCTAGGCCGCGACATTCGGCCGGGCCGGCACGTATTCACGTTGCGCGGGATTTCGGCGGGCCAACTCGACGGCAGTGATGCGTTCATGGTGGTCGACGTACAGCCATGATTCCGTGTTCGTTTTGCGCCCGCATGGCGCCGCGCGGCGTCTGAATAAACAGTCAGAAAAACACAACCAACCTGTACGACCGTGCGGGCATCGATTACAATCGTGGGCCATGAGCGAGACTGTCGACGGCGCGGACCTTCCGCTTTGTTCGAAAATTGCGCGGCTCGTGCAAGAGCGGGGCTGGAGCCAGGACGAATTCGCACGCCGAGCCGACCTGAATCGGCTCACGGTCCGCAACATTTTCGTCGGTCCCGTGCGCAAGCTGCATCACGCCACCGTTCGCGCCTGCGCTCGCGCCCTTGGGCTGACCGTATACGATCTGCAAGCGCTTCCGCTGGAAAAACTCTTGCCCAAGATGCACCTCCCGCCCCCAGCGAGCGACAACGTCCGCCTGCTCTACGAACAGGCTACTCAGCCAGAGTTGTTAGCCTGGATGGAGTCCAACCCGAACACGGCCCGCGATCTGTCGCAGCACGAGGTGGATGAACTGTTATCGTTGCAAGGCACGGGCGGCCCACTAACGGAGCTTGGCGTCGAGCACTTCGTCAAGCTGATCGAACGCCGCCGCAAGATTCTCGAACAGGCCGCCATTATCTCCGGCACCGAATACGTGGACATGCTGGAGCAATTCGTCGAACTGCTGTTCGAAAAGATCCAACCCTATTGCAATCGAGCAAAATCGCCGTCAGAGCCTGGAGCGTAAGCGAAGAAGTAGTTCTTCGCTTACGCTCCAGGCTCTGACGGGCGCGCATTTGACGGCGAACGCGCCCGAGGTATGATACTGTTGTTCGCATTCCCTGAGGCCACACCGGTTCCTTCGTCATGCGCAATGTTTCGATCCTTTCCGTTCTTGCGGTGCTTGCGGCATCATCGAGCGCGCCGGGCCAGGATGCGCTTGGCGACTTCTTCGAAAAAAAAATTCGTCCCGTCCTTGTGCAGCACTGTTATTCGTGCCATTCGAAGGAATCCAACAAGCAGCGCGGCGGTCTCTATGTCGATTCGCGTGAGTCGTTGCTTGAAGGCGGCGAGCAAGGGCCGGCGATCGTCGTCGGCAAGCCGGCCGAGAGCTTGCTTATCAAGCTGGTGAACCACGCCGATCCCAAGAAGCGCATGCCCCGCAACGGCAAGCTGCCGGCCCAGGCGATCGCCGATCTGGAGCATTGGATCATGCTGGGCGCTCCATTTCCGGCCACCGGCAAGGTCGTGAAGGGATACGACTTCGAGGTCGCCAAGAAGCACTGGGCGTACCAGCCGATTCGTATGCCTGCGGCGCCGGCCGTCAAGAATCAGGCCTGGGCCCAGTCGCCGATCGATGCGTTCATCCTGGCGAAGTTGGAGCCGAAAGGACTGTCGCCGTCGCCGGCAGCCGATCCGCGCACGTTGCTGCGGCGCGTGTACATCGACTTGATCGGGATTCCACCGACGGTGGAAGAAGTCGAGGAGTTTGTCAAGGCGTGCGCGGATCCCAAGGTTTCACTGCGATCAATCTTGGGCGTCGTGGTCGACAAGCTGCTCGCTTCGCCGCACTACGGGGAACGCTGGGGACGCCACTGGCTCGATGTCGCTCGTTACGCCGACACGAAGGACGGCGTGCTCATGTTCGGTGACGACCGCATTCGGCCATATGCCTACACCTATCGTGATTACGTCATTCGCGCCTTCAACGAAGATACGCCGTTTGATCGGTTCATCCTCGAACAACTCGCCGCGGATCAGCTTGAGCCGAAGGTCGAGCCCTGGCGGCTGGCAGCGATGGGGTTCTTGACGCTGGGCCGGCAATACGACAACAACGTGCATGACGTCATCGACGACCGCATCGACACGGTGACGCGCGGTTTTTTGGGCCTGACCGTGTCGTGCGCGCGCTGCCACGATCACAAGTACGACGCGATTCCGATAGCCGATTACTATTCGCTCTACGGCGTTTTCGCGAATTGCGAGACGCCCCTGGAGCCGCCGCTGGCCGATCGCCCGGAGAATTGCAAGTCACTGGACCTATACGAAAAGCAAGCGGGGCCGCATCGCGAGAAGATGCAAAAAATGCTCGACAGCCAGTACGCGATGCTTAGCGATACGGCCCGGCAGCGCGTCGGCGATTATCTGATGCGCGTCGCCACGACGGAGCCGGACCACGCCGAGACGGCGATCTATTTTCTATCGTTGGCGCCGACCGACTTGCGGCCACCCATGGTCAACAAATGGCGCAAACATCTCGCCCACCCGGATCGAACGAAAGATCCCGTGTTCGGCCCATGGCAGGAGTTGATGAGGCTTCCCGCCGCGAACTATTCTTCGGCGTCGGCATCGATCATCGGCGAATGGAGAGCAAAGCTCAATCCGCTCGTTCATGACGCGCTCGCCAGCGCCAAACCGAAGAACAAGGGCGACGTCG
This sequence comes from Planctomycetota bacterium, assembly GCA_016872605.1. Classification (GTDB taxonomy): domain Bacteria; phylum Planctomycetota; class Planctomycetia; order Gemmatales; family Gemmataceae; genus SIAQ01. The sequence goes on along the minus strand of VGZI01000114.1, from coordinate 4,020 downwards.
CTCGGGCCTATGGCGATCTACTGAAGCGAGTCTACCAGCAAACTCGAACCAACAAGCCGAGCGAACACCAAGCACAACTCGTGGATGCACTGACGAGCAGGCAGAGTCCCGCGTATTTTCCAAAATCGCAAACCTGGCACAACATGTCGCGCTCGGAGAAGGACACTTACGGTGGCATGGGCACTCAGTTCGACAAGATCGCCCTCAAAATGCCGAACGCTCCGCCGCGAGCAATGGTCCTGTTCGACGCGGCGGACATCATGGAGCCGAAAATATTCGTGCGTGGCAATCCGGCAGCGCCCGGCGATGGTGTGCCGCGACAGTTCCTTCGAATACTTGCCGGAGAAAAGCGCGATCCGTTCACGCATGGCAGCGGCCGGATGGACCTCGCCAGGGCCATCGCCTCGCCGGCCAACCCACTCACGGCCCGCGTCATCGTCAATCGCGTCTGGATGCACCACTTCGGCGAGCCGCTGGTGGCCTCGCCCAGCGATTTCGGCACGCGCAGCACACCGCCGAGTCATCCCGAGTTGCTCGATTGGCTGGCGGCGACCTTCATCGCCGACGGCTGGTCGCTCAAGAAACTGCACCGGCGCATTATGTTGTCGTCGACGTATCTGCAAGCCAGCCTCGACCGCGCCGATGCTCGCAAGGTCGATCCGGAAAATCGTCTGGTTTGGCGGATGCATCGGCGTCGGCTTGATTTCGAGGCGATGCGCGACACGTTGCTTTCCGTAGCGGGCCGGCTCGATCGAACGGTGGCTGGGCGGCCGGTCAACATCGCCAGCGATGCCAAGAATGCTCGGCGAACGGTTTACGGCCTGGTTGATCGCCAGAGCCTGCCGGGCGTGTTCCGTGCCTTCGACTTTGCCGTCCCGGATCAGTCGGTCGAACGTCGCCCGATGACGACGGTGCCGCAGCAGGCGCTGTTCGGCTTGAATTCCCCCTTCATGACCGAGCAAGCGAAATCGCTGGCCGGACGAACCGCGAAGCTCGAAGGCGCCGCGCGTGTGCGCGAGTTGTATCGGCATGTGTATGCGCGAAATGCCACGCCGGCGGAAGTCGAGCTCGGCTTGCGTTTCCTTGAGTCGCTCCTTGGGCCGGAGCGTTCGCAGTTGGCCCCGTGGGAGATGTATGCACAAGTGTTACTCATGACCAACGAGATGATGTTCATTGACTGAAAGGAGCTTGCCGGTCAGGGCCTTAAGCGTTAGCGAACATCTGATTCATTACTTCGCTATCGCTTCAGGCTCTGACATGTTCGGTTAATCATGTCGCAAAACACAACCAACAGTGCCGCCGGCGTCAACTGGGACCTCGGCGACCTTTATCCCAACCTCGATGATGCCGGTATCGAAAAGGACCTCGCCAAGGCGCTCAAGCGAGCCAAGGCGTTCGAGAAGAAGTACCGTGGCCGTATTGAACGCATCAAGCCGGCGCAGGCCAAGGCGCTCCTTAAAGCAGTCGCCGAACTCGAGAGCCTCTACGAGCAGATGGATCGGCCCGCGGTCTACGCCATGCTCCTGCATTCCGGCAAAACCGACGACCCCAAGCACGGCGCGCTGCTCGTAAAGACCCAGGAGATGCGTACGGAGATCAACAAGCACCTCATCTTCTTCGATCTCGAATGGGTCAAAGTCCCCAAGTCGGTCGCGAAAAAGCTGGTCGGCAAGTCGAGCTTGAAAAAGTACCGGCACTGGCTGGAACAGAAACGCGTTTGGAAGCCGTACTATAAAAGCGAACCAGAAGAGAAGATCCTCGATGCCAAGTCATTGACAGGCCGCAGCGCGTTCGGCCGGCTATTTGAGGAGGCGACCGCCTCGCTCAAGTGCCCGTTCACGCACGCCGGCAAGACGGTAGAGCTGAGCATCCAGGAGATCCTGGCCAAGCTCTACGATGCCGACCGGTTTGTGCGCAAAGCCGCTGCCGAAGGGGTCACGGCCGGCTTGCAAAAAGAATCGCGGCTGTTGACGCTCATCTTCAACACCATCGTTCTGGATCATCAGACCGATTGCCAAATCCGCGATTACCCGTCCGTCATGGCCGCCCGCAACCTGGCCAATGAGATCAGCGACAAAGTCGTCGAAGCTCTCATGATTGCGACGGAGAAGAACTATCGGCTTGTGCAGCGCTACTATCGGCTCAAGGGAAAACTGCTCGGCATCGACAAACTCTACGACTACGACCGCTATGCACCGCTCTCGGGCGAATTGCCCAAATGCGATTGGGCGACGGCGCGCGACATTGTTCAGGAAAGCTACGACGCCTTCAGCCCGGACGCCGGGAGCATCATTCGCACTTTCTTCGAGAAGAACTGGATCGACGCGGAGCTTCGGCCCGGCAAGCGCGGCGGCGCGTTCTCCTCCAGCGCCGTGCCGAGCGTGCATCCGTACATCCTCATGAACTTCACCGAACGCCTGCGTGACGTCATGACCCTGGCCCACGAACTCGGCCACGGAGTGCACCAATATCTCTCGCGCCAGCAGGGCTATCTTCAGTGCGATACCCCGCTGACCACGGCCGAGATGGCCAGCGTCTTCGGCGAAATGCTGACGTTTCGACGATTGCAGCAGCGCTATCCGGAACCGAAGCAGCGCCTGGCGATGCTGTGCGGCAAGATCGAAGACGCGTTCGCTACGGTCTTTCGGCAGGTCGTGCTCACCCGTTTCGAGCAGCACCTGCACGCGACTCGAGCGATCCAAGGTGAACTCAGCGCCGACCAGATCGGCGAGCTGTGGATGCAAGCGAACCAGGCGATGTTCGGCGATGTCGTCGAGATGACGCCGGGGTATGCCGGATGGTGGTCGTACATCGGCCACTTCATCCGCAGCCCGTTTTATTGCTATGCCTATTCGTTCGGTGAGTTGCTCGTCCTCGCGTTGTACCAGAAGTACAAACAAGACGGCGCCGCGTTTGTGCCGAAGTACTTGGATCTGTTGGCGTCCGGCGGCTCTGATGCGCCGCATGTGTTGCTGGCCAAGCTCGACGTCGATGTGACCGATCCGAAGTTCTGGGAGCTGGGTCTGAGCTTGCTCGAAGAGATGGTTGCCGACGCCGAACGATTGGCGGCACAGGTTTAGGCGCTGTTTAGTACCCCTCTCCCTCCGGGAGAGGGGCCAGGGGTGAGGGTAGCCACCTTGCATTATCCGGGTTCGGCCCTCACTCTCATCCCCTCTCCCAGAGGGAGAGCGGAGTTCATGGAGACATTATCATGCCGCGGCTGCGGACGTTCCTCGCCATCGAATTAAGCGACGCCATCCGAGATCGGTTGATCTCGCTTCAAGAACAGCTCGCGATTATCGCGTCCGACGTCAAATGGGTCGAGCCTGACAACTTGCACATTACGCTGTTGTTTCTGGGCGAGGTCGATGAGCGGGAGACACTGGACATTTGCCGGGCAGCCCAGCGAGCGGTCGCGAACATGTCTGCGTTTCATCTGACCGTGGAGGGAACGGGCTGCTTTCCCAACGCCCGCCGGCCTCGAACGCTGTGGGTTGGCATCGGCGCCGGCGCGGAGGAAGTATGCGCCATTCATGACGCCATCGAGAAGCCGCTCATGGAGATGGGGACCTATCGTCGGGAGACGCGCGGCTATGTGCCCCACGTCACGCTGGGCCGCGTAAAAGGCGATCGGCCCACCGAGGAGTTGGTGAAAGCGATTGCCAAGCACAAATCGTGGAGCGGCGGCGAGACGAGCGTGCACGATGTCTGCGTGATGTCGAGCGTGTTGATGCCTGAGGGACCGACTTACACAGTGCTTGGGCGGGCGAAGCTCTTAGCGTAACAATTCCACTTCCGTTAGAGCGTGGCCGAGCAGAGTGATTCGATGCGGCGCGTTCGCGGCTACGAGCGCGGCGCCGATGTCCGGATGGGCGTCGCAATACGCGCGTGTCTTGTCCACGCCCAGGATGAAAAATGCGGTCGCCAGGGCGTCGGCCTCGGCGGCGGTGGGGGCCGTGACGGTAGCGCTGAGCATCCCTTGGGCTGGCCAGGCGGTGCGCGGATCAAGCAGATGGCCGA
>VGZI01000113.1 GCA_016872605.1 Planctomycetota bacterium | reverse complement strand
GCATCAAATCGAGGTGATTCTACGCAATCACCGGGGGAACGGCGTTCGCCGACATCCTTGCCGCCTGAGAAAGAACGAGACGGAGTAACTTCGCAATGGCCTCGGAGGATGGCAAAACCATTTGCATTATCCAGGCTGCCTGCGTATGATGGAGGTGGTTTGCAAGTCCTCAATCACCTTCTGCGCGGAGGCATTTCATGCAACCCAAAACTCTCGGCATCGCCATTGCTTCGGTCGTTACGGCCGCTTTTCTCGCCGCTGTCGGCTTGGTCGTGGCCTGGCCCTATCTAACCGAATCGCGCCGTGCGAACGCCGATTTCTGCCAGGTCATCGAGGGCGATGCCGCCCATCCAGTGGAAAGACACATTGCCCCGGCTGAGCTTCCGAAGGCGCGCGGCAGCGTTGTGCCCGCCAAGGATTACGCCCTGTCCGCCCCGCATTCGCACGGCAACCTGACGATCTTCCTCATTCACGGCAAGGAAACGATGCCTGGCGCGAACGTCATTACTCTGCAAGAGGGCATCGAACAGAATCTCGTTGCCGTCCGCGACAACGGCACGCATCAACTCCGGATCGACAACCGCAGCAACGCGACGTTGTTCATCCAGGGCGGCGACATTGTGAAGGGGGGCATCCAGGATCGTACGCTCCCCTATGACATGCTCGTCCCCGCCAAGACGGAGAACTTCCCGGTGATGGCGATGTGCGTGGAACAGGGGCGCTCGCATGCCCGCGGCAATGAGGCGAGCGCGTCGTTCGCAGCCGCCAACGAGCAGCTGCCGACGCGAGCGCTGAAGTTGGCCGCGTATCGCAACTCGCAGCCGGAGGTTTGGGACAACGTGCGGGCGCTGCAAACCAACATTGCCAAGAACGCCGGCGGCTCGGTGCAGGCCCCCGCGTCGCCGACGAGCTTGCAGCTCACGCTGGAGCAGGATCGCGTTCAGCTAGCGGTCGACCACTACCTGACGAATCTGGCGCCGATACTCGAAGGCAAGAACGACGTCATCGGTTTCGCTGTCGTCATCAATGGCCAGGTGCAATCCGCCGACGTGTATGGCTCCAACGCCGTCCTTCAGAAGCTGTGGCCGAAGCTGATTCGTGCAACAGCGGTTGAAGCGTTGGCCGAGCGGCGCGACGGGCATGTTATCCCGGCCAATGCTCAAGCGGTCCACGCGTTCCTCGTCCAGGCCGAGAAAGGCAATGCCGTTCGCCTCGATACGCAGGGCTCGACCGTGATTCGGCACGAGACGGGCCAATCCATGCTTCACGACACCTGCGATCCATCGCGGCAGAACGCGGTGATGCACCGCAGCGTGCTGGCAAGGTAGCGATTCCCGACGAGCACGCAATGCCACGAGCACGCAGCGCCAGCAAGTGTAGATAAAAACTTGCTCGCACCGCGTGCTCGTGGCGTTACGCGCCGTCACTCCGCCGGCTCGATCTCGGCATACATGCTTCCCTTGCACCGGGGAATCAGCGGGTCGGGCCCAAAGGCATGTATCTGCTCTTGCTTCAGTTCAGCCCTCTCTCGCGATGTCGTCGCGACGATTACCCTCCCCTTCGTGTGCACTTCATACGCCATCTGGTAACCCAGTTCCGGCGGATGGCCGAAGAGAGTTTGAAGCATGTGAATGACGTAGTTGAAGCTGTGATCGTCGTCGTTGAGTAGGATGACATGGTACGGCGGCTGAACTTTTCGTTTCTGTTCGGTTTGTTCTTCCGGCAGCGTCATCGTGTCGGTCATGGATTCCTCCGTCAGCAGCGCCGTCGTAGGGTGCGTGAAACGCACCGTTTCGGGGAAGGTGCGCTTCACGCACGCTACACTACTTCATCGACGTACCTCACCCTGGGGGCGTCTTACATCATGCCAGCTTCTTTCGTGAGCGGCGGCCGCGCACAAAGCTGTCCAGCACGGCGCCGCCCAACTCGCCCGCATTACAGTATATCGCCAATCCCCGGCTCACTCGGGCCATCTGATCGACAAAATTCATCAGACCCAGATAAAAATAGTCTTCGATCAACGCGAACGTGCTCAACTGAATTCCCGCGGCGGCACAGGCCTTTACCTCCTGCAGCGTCGATCGCGCCGTCCGCTCGCTGGGCGGGTACATCAGGACAAGCTCGCGGCCTTCCAGATGCGCCGTGGGTTCGCCGTCGGTGATACAGATGATCTGTTTGTTCGATGCGGCTTGCTTTTGCAGATGTTGCCGAGCAAACTTTAGGCCTGCCTGGATATTCGTGAAGTGCTCCGGGACAAAATCGGGCGGCGCATCGAGATTGACGCGAAGGAAGACGCGGCTATCGAAAATACTTACTGGCTTCGGCGCCGAATGAAGGAGCGATCGTTCCGTGAGCGGCGAAGCGTACGTGTAGAAGCCGATCACCTTTAGTTGATCCTCGGTGTAGCGGCTGCGAACGAGTCCCTGTAAGGCCAGGGCAACTTTCTTGGCGTGATAGTATTTGCCATAGCGCGCCATCGATCCGCTCATGTCCAGCAATACGACCGTGGCGCAGCTCGTTTGATACTCGGTTTCGTACACGACGAAATCCTCTTCCTTCAGATTCACGCTGCCCGGCTCGCGGTCGCGCGGCGATTGTCCCTCGCGAGTCACGGCGTTTTTCAGCGTCTCGTGCAGGTTGAGATTTGCGACCGGATCGCCGAACTCGTAGGGCTTACTGTCGTCGTGTCGCACCTGGCCGGCGCCTTTGTGTTCGGTGGCGTGTTTGCCGGATGTGTCCTTGCGGTGGATCGTGAACAGCTCATCAAGTGCCTTGTTCTCGATGCGCCGCACGCCGCGTGGCGCGATGGCGTAGCGCCCCTCCTCATCTTTCTCGAGGTACCCCTCCTTGATGAGCAGTTTGAGCAATTCGGGGTTTTCGTCGTCGAGATGTTCGAGCTGACGCAGGACGTAATCGCCGTATTCCATGAGGTGCTCGGCGATCTTGTCGAAGACGGCATCGGCGGACAGAGGGCGGAACTGTTGGGAGCCATCCCATTTCGAGAATTCGAAGATCGGCATGAGTGGTTGTTCCCGATCCGAGCACGCAGCGCGTGCAAGTCCCGGCGCTTGCGTGCGCTGCGTGCTCGTTCGCTACGACATCCGCCCAAAAACGACGACCGTCATGTCGTCATGCGGCTTGCGGCCGGTGGCATGCTTGTGGACAGCTTCAACTAGCGTGACGCCGATCGTTTTCGGCGTCTTCTCGACTTGTTTGATCGCCTGAAGAACGCCGTCGACGCCGAGATCTAGTTCTTGCGTGTTCTTAGATTCAGAAACGCCATCGGTGTAAAGAACGACACAATCTCCCGGATTGAGCGAGAAGACATTGGTCTCGTATGGGATTCCTTCCATGACGCCCAGAGGAAACCCGGTTTGATCCTTGGTGCAGCCATCTTCGAAGGTCTTGGTTGCAGCGCGGTAGATCAACGGCGGCTGATGGCCGGCGTTCGCGACGGTCACGGTATGTTGGCCGAGGTCCAAGATGCAACCGCCGAAGGTAACGAAGCGATCGAGCAGCCCGGCTTCCTGCATCAGATCGTTGAGCTTGCCGATGGCGACGCCCAGAGATGGCTCCGTCAGCGTGCAGAAGCGGGCATCCGAACTGACCTTCGCCATGAGCAGCGCCGCAGGGACGCCCTTGCCGGCCACGTCGCCGATCATAACGCCGAGGCGGTTGTTGGGAAGCGGAATGAAGTCGTAGTAGTCGCCGCCGACTTCCTGGGCCGACTCGTACTGCGCAAAGAACTCGTACCCAGGCACCGTAGGAAACGTTTTCGGCAAGAAGCTCTTTTGCACGCGCCGGGCAAGTTCCAGATCGCGTTCCAGGCCGGCGCGAGCGATCAGCGTCTCGTGCATCTTGGCGTTTTCCATGGCGACGCCGGCCTGCGCCGCCACGGCGATCAAGAGTCGTAGGTCGTCCTGGGTGAATTTCTTGAAGTGATCCTGTGTATCCAGCTGAATCACACCAAACGCCTGGCCATTACTGCGGCTCAAGAGCGGCGCGACGACCATGGAGCGAATCTTGCAATCGGCAATGCTCTGCGACATGTCGAACTGCGCGTCGGCACTGGCGTCTTCGCTCAGGATCGCTTGACCCGTGTCCATGCAGCGATTGACGATTTTGCGGCTAAAGCTCGTCTTGTCGTCGTCGGTCTCGCGGCGCGTACGGACCACGTTGGCGATCAGCTTGCCCTCTTCCTTGAGAATGATAAACGCACGATCGGCCTGGCGGAACACCTGGAAGAGCTTCTCGACAACTTTCGGCATGAGGTCTTCGCTGCAAATGGTCTGTGTCAACTCCGTGCCGATGTCGAGTAGCATCGTTAGCCGTTCTGCCGGCTGGGCTTCGAGCATTTGCTTGCTGCTCGACGGCGTAATCGTCGCTTCGACGGTGGAGTTGTCGGGCGGCTGTTGCTGTTCCGCGGATTCCTTCGCCAGGCGAATCGCAGACGACGAAAGATGATCTGGAAGCTTGGGTTTGGGCGGGGCCTCGAAGAAGTTCATCGTGTTGCCGCAGATGGTAATCGAGTTGCCGTCCTTCAGCTGCGTACGAGCTTTGATCTTGACGTTGTTGACTTCGGTTCCGTTGCGGCTGTTCATGTCCTCGATGTAGTATTTGCCGCCGATCAATCGAATGACGGCGTGCTCGCGGCTGACGGCCGGGGCATTGATGATGACATGGCAGTCGGCGTTGCGGCCAAAGACGATGCGCTCGCCGACCAGTTCCTTGCGCGTGCCCTGATAGACGCCCTTGACGAATTCCAAAAGCGGCATGGCGTTACCCCATGTCCTTCAAGTGAATTGAAACCATCGTTTCCCACCAAAGGACGAATTTTACCGCCGAATCGGCGCGGATGCAAGGAGGCAATTTGAGCGACAGCTTTTTACCGATTCTGACTCGTATAATGGATATGGCTATTGCATGGGTTCTCAGTCGGATTCGATCCCTTGGAAGGGTTTGCTTCGCATAGCCACAGCCCGCACACTTGAATTGTTGCGTTGCCTTGCCCTGCTCCTTCGCGGAGCGAAACGAATCAAAACGGAGAAGCTCGTGGCCCGAAGAACCAAGGCGGAAAAAGCACCCGTAGTCGGCCTGCTCGGCGTCGGTCTGGACAATGAGGATGGCCACAAACGCATTACCAAGGGGGAAGAATTCCTCCTCGTCGGCGGCTCAGACGAGACGCACGAGCGCATGCAGGACGTCGCCATCCAAGTCACGGAGTCGCTTCAGCATAAGGGCAAACGGCTCCAGGATGCATGTGTCGAGGAAGTGCTTGAGCTCATGCAGAAGGCACTGGATCGCCAATGACATCCGGTTTCGCCGTTCGCCTTTGACGAATGCGAGTGCCGCGCTCGCCAGAGGCGAACGGCTAAACATCCGTGCCCTGAAACCCGCCTCCCGTTGTGCAGGTACAATTCTTAGGCGAGAAACCATCGTGTCGGCTGAGGATGCCAACTTGGTGCGTCGGTGCCTGAAAGGGGAGGAATCCGCGATTCAGGCACTTGTGGAACGCTTTCAACCCGACGTTTTCGGGTTATGTGTTCGTCTTTTGCACCATCGCCACGACGCGGAGGACGTGACCCAGGAAGTGTTTCTGCGCATCTTCCGCAGCTTGAAAAAATGGGACTCGACGCGACCGTTGCGGCCCTGGATCGTCAGCATCGCCATCAATCGCTGCCGTACCTGGATGACGCAGCGATCGAAACTGCCTGAAACAGCCGATTATTTGCAAGAATCGGCGGCAAGCCCCCCAACGGACGATGGGGCGGAGTTGGTGCGAGAAATACGTGACGCGCTGGTGGAATTGCGATGGGAATATCGCAGCGTATTTGTTATGTACCACGAGCGCGGCATGCCGTACGAGGAGATTGCCGAGGCGATTGAGAAACCGATCGGCACCGTGAAAACGTGGCTGCATCGAGCGCGGCTGGAGATATTGGATCGGCTTCGTCGTCGCGGGATGATTTCCGAGGTTGAACATGAACTGCCTTGAATGCCGAGAACTGTTGCAGCGGCGCCTGGACGGGGAGTCGATCCCGGCCCAGACGGTAGAGCCGCATCTAAGCCAGTGCCCGGACTGTCGGGAACAGCATGCCGCCGCCCAGCAGTTGCTCGATGCGCTGAAGCACGATCCAACGCCCGAACCGTCCGCCGACTTCGCGAAGAAAATGACCTCGCTCATCGTTGAAGATCGCGACGAACGGCATGACAAGCTGCGCCGCCGTGTTTGGCTGACCTTGGCGCTGGCCGCGTCGGTCATCGTCGGGTTGATTCTCGCGTATTACTGGATTCCACGCCCAACGGCGACAGAGAACAAGCCCAACCCGACCATAGTTGACAACAGCAAGAAGGACATTCCGCCGGCGCCCAAATTGGACCGCCCGAAAGAGGCGCCGACGCGAGTTGATGTGCCCAGCCCTCTGGCCAAGCTCACAGATCGCTGGGTCGACACAACGCGCGATCACGCCAAGGTCCTGACGGCGGTAGCACCGCTTGACGCCGTTCCATTGCCGGAGTTTCCGATGAACCCAGCCGTGCGCGATGCGGGTCAAGAGGTGTCTGACGGCGTTCGCAGCGTGATGCGCAATGCTCGCCGAGCTTTCGATTTCTTTGCTCGCGAGTTGCCGATGCCCGATCTGGCCGGGGAAAAGAACTGACCTTCAGAGCCTGAAGCGTTAGCGAAATAGGGCATTGCTGGCGCTTCAGGCACTGACCTTTGCACCTGTAATGCTCATGTTCCGCGTGCTCTATTCGTTGGCATTCTTCCTCGCGGTAGTACCGCTCGCTGACGCACAGCGTCCCTTTCGCCCCGACCTGTTAAGCCTGCTTCCGGATGATTTCGCTGTTTGTGTCGTCATGCACGATTTGCGCGGCAACGCCGAGCGCTGGGAACGCGCCGATTGGCTGAAACGGTTTCGTCAATCACCTCTCGGCAGATCCTACCTGGATGCTTCCGAAATCAAGCAACTGGAGCGCTTTCAGGCCGACATGAAAACCCATCTCGGCCTCGATTGGGAGACGCTGCGCGATGAGATCCTCGGCGACATGGTGGTCCTCGCCTACTCGCCTGGCCCGAAGAACAATCCCGACGACGAGAGTGGCTTGATTCTTCTCCATCTGCAAAAACCCAAGCGATTCATCGAGGTCGTCGACAAGCTCAACGACGCGATGATCCAAGCCAAGAAGCTCGAGGTGACCGCGCTCGACCACAAAGGCACTACATATTATCGCCGTCAGGAAAAGAACAAAGCGCAATACTACGCCGTAACGGATTCTTTAGCAGTCATCGCGACCAAGGAAGGAATGGTGAAAGCGCTGCTCGATCGCCGGGCATCGGCATCGCGTGACACCACTTGGACAAAGCGCTTTCAACGAGCAGGCGTCGATTCGGCATTCTTGACCCTGTGCGTGAATCCGCGCATGCTCGACGCGGAAGTCATTCAAGAGAGCAAAAAAGACGATCCTCTTGCCGGCTACTGGAAAGGGCTGGACGCCATCTTCATCTCGGCCGCGATTCATGATGCAGCCGAACTTCGCATCGTTATCCAGGCCAACGTCGAACGGCTGACCGTCTGGGCCAAGAGCGCTTTCACACAGACGATGGGCACATCCGCCCTGTGGCAACGGTTCCCCGAGCGCTCCATATTGACCTTTGCCACGAAGACCGATTTCGCCGTCGCCGTTGACGCGATCACGATGCTCGCTCCCAAGGAAGACCAAAGCCTGCTCAAGGCATTTCAGGACTACCTCCCGAACATTGGACCCGACTGGGGCGTATGCATGCTTCCGGCCAAGGACGCCAAAGCTCTCCCGCAAGCCATGTTCGCCGTCGCCGTCAAACGCGGCGACGATAAACGCCGTGTCGATGAAACTCTGTACCACCTCGTGGAATTCTTCACCGGAATCATCGTTCGGCAGCACAACGAGAAGAATCCAAATTCGCCGATCCAAATGAAAATGGTGATGCAAGACAAGGTCGAAGTGAAGTTCCTCGACGGCAACAAGCACTTCCCGGAGGGGTTCCGTCCAGCCTGGGCACTCAAGGATGGCTACTTGCTGTTTGCCACAAGCCCGGAATCGATCACCACCTTTCGCCTTCACGACAAGCGGCCCGATGACGGCAAAGGTTCGCCAATCCTACGCATCTCCGCGCCGGAACTCGCTCGCCTGCTCGATCAGCGCCGGGAACATATCCTGGCGACCATGAACGAAAAGGACGCCAAGAAGAACCTGGACAACGTCATCAGCTTACTCCAACTCTTCGATCATCTCACGTTCACCCAACAAGGCGGCGCCGGCCAGGCCACCTGGACGATTCGGTTGACCCCGGCCAAGTAGGGTGCGTGAAACGCACCGTCCCCTCGCCACGCCGTGCCTTTGGCGCACCCTACGGAATCCATTTGCATTCCTGAATCGCTTCGGATAGGCTATGTTCAAGCTTCCACTCCACTGGCTGGCGTGCGAGGATGCCGGCCGGCGCGACTACTCTCCTCGCGGAAGCATCCCATGATTCCACGAACACGGCGTGAGTTTCTCAAGGACGTCGGCGTCGGCGCGGTCGTCGCCAGCGTCGGCGCCGGCCTGGCCGAAGACCTCGGCTTCTCGACGGCGTTCGCCCAGCAAGGAACGGAGCGATTGACGTTCGGCAACCTGGAGCCGCTCGTCACCCTGATGCAAGAAACGCCCGCGGTTCGCCTCATCCCCACAGTGGTCGAACGTCTGCGCGGCGGCACGAGCTTGTGCGATGTCGTCGCCGCAGCGGCGCTCGCCAACGCTCGTACCTTCGGCGGCGAAGACTATGTCGGCTTCCACACCATCATGGCCATTGCGCCCGCCTACTACATGGCCCAGGAAATGCCCGAGGCCCAACGTGCTTTGCCGGTGCTCAAAGTGATTCACCGCAATGCAACGCGCATTCAGGAATTCGGCGGCGTACGCAACGAAATTCTGCGGCCCGTGACAGCCGCTGATGTTCCGAACGGGCGCCCCGCCGGTGAGGTTTTGCGCGACGCCGTGCGTCGTGCGTCGTGGAGGCAACAACTTCGCCGAATGCGAACGTCTCTACGCCGGAATGGTCGCGACGCCCGAAGATGCGCTTAACAATGTCCTTTACGAAGTCGAAGACGGCGCCGACGTGCATCGCATCGTGTTCCCATATCGCTGCTGGGACCTCATGAGCATCATCGGCCGCGATCAGGCGCACACGCTGTTGCGTCAATCGGTCCGCTTCTGCGTTCGCGCTGAACAGCCCAACCAGGTGCGGTATCACACGTCGATGCGTGAAGCCATTCCGCGCGTGCTCGATCAGCATCGTTTGATTGGCCGAGAGCTAGGCACGCGGGCGGTGAATGATCAGTGGATTGAAGCCATGAGCGTGACGATCTTCCGTGGCACGCCGCAGCAGGCCGCCGACGCCGTCGCCGCCGCCCTGGCCGAGGGGATCGATCCGAACGCCATCTCCGAAGCGATTTCTTTGGCGACGATTCAACTCGTCCTGCGCGACAACGGGCGAGCCAATGCGGAAGGCCCGAACAAGCCGGCCGGCAGCATTCATGGCGATTCGATCGGCGTGCATGCCTGCGATTCGTCGAACGCCTGGCGGAATCTCTCCCGCGCGGGCAACGCTCGCCATAAGGTCGTTTGCCTTGTCATGGGCGCCTGGCAGGCCGCCCGCGATCGAGCCGAGCGAGGAGGCAACTTCCTCAACTGGCAGCCCTATCCGCGCGAAGACGCACGGAACGAAGTCCGCAAGCTCCCCGTCAATCGCTTGCTGCCATCGCTCGAAGACGCGATTCGCGCCAATAGCCAGATTCGAGCCGCCGCGATTACCGATCGCTATCTTGCGTCGAATCAGCCGGTTGGCCCTGTATGGGACCTGCTCCGCCGATACGCGATCAGCGAAGACGGCGCGTTGCACCATGAAAAGTTCTATCGCACGACGGTCGAGGAATACAACTCGGTCCGTCCGGCGTTCCGCAACCGCTACCTGATCGCCTTGGCCCGCGTCACCGCCAGCGGCTACGGCTACGCCGCCCCCGGCCACGCCGACGCCTGCCGGTTGCTGGGCATGTAGCAAAACCCTCGTTTGCCGCCCGCGAAGCGCCGCGCGAACGTACCGCGTTACGTGGGCCATGCAACGACCAAGGGGACCAAGGGATCCACTCATTTTGGCGCCCCCCTTGGTCTTCTTGGTTCCGTTGCCATCTCGGCCAACTCCGCTTGCCCGGTTCGAGCGTTCATTTTTACAATAGCTTCATGCTATTGCTCAGTTGCAATCAACTATCGCGCGGCTTCGATGCCGGGCCGCTCTTTGAAGAGCTTGGCTTCGAACTCTACTCCGGCCAACGCGTCGGGCTTGTCGGCCCCAACGGCGTCGGCAAGACCACGCTGATGCGCATTCTCGCCGGGCTCGATCGGCCCGACGTCGGCGAAGTGCGATTACATGCCGGCGCTCGTGTTTCGCTTCTTCGGCAACAGCCGGAGTTCGCGCCGGGACAGACCCTGTTCGACGAAGCGCGCACGGCGTTGCAAGAACTTGTCGCTGCGCACGATGACCTCGTGGCCACCGCCGACGCTCTCGCGCATGCCACGGAAGAGTCGCAAAAAAAAGCACTTTCCGCACGCTACGATCGCCTCAACGAGATGCTTCGTTTCCACGACGCTTACAACGTTGATCATCATGTGGAGTCGGTGCTGCATGGCCTAGGATTTCGCGATGAGGACTTTCAGCGCTCCATCGACACTTTCAGCGGCGGTCAACAAAGCCGACTGATGCTGGCCAAGCTGCTTCTTGCTGCCCCGGACGTTATGCTCCTCGACGAGCCGAGCAACCATCTCGACATCGATGCAACGCGTTGGCTGGAGGAATATCTTGCCAAACAGCCTGAAGCCATGCTCATTGTCAGCCACGACCGTTATTTTCTCAACAAGGTCGTCACCAAGGTTTTCGAGATGAGCTCGCAATCGATCCAGAGTTATCCGGGCAACTTCGATGCCTACTGGCGGCTGCGGCGCGAGCGCTACGAACAGCAAATGAAGGCATACGAATCGCAGCGTGAATACATCGAGAAACAGGAAGAATACATCCGCCGAGTGCATTATGGTCAGCTGCACAAACAGGCCGCGTCCCGGCAGAAACAACTCGACAAGATTGAGCGCGTCGAACGCCCGGTCTGGATCGATACGCCGCGCATGCACTTCGGTCAGGTTCGCCGCGCCGGCGACATAATACTGCAAGCCGATGGACTGTCCAAGGCTTACGACCGACCGCTTTTCAGCGAGCTCACATTCACGGTGCGGCGAGGCCAACGCATAGGCATCATGGGCCCGAATGGCTGCGGCAAGACGACCCTCCTCAAGATTCTTCTCGGCCAGGAAAAACCCGATCGTGGCGAAGTCAAGCATGGACATCTCATCGAGTTCGGCTACTACGATCAGCAACTCAGGGCGCTCGACGGATCGAAGTCGGTGATTCGCGCCGTATGGCCCAACGAAGATTACGACGCCAACGAGCAAGCGATGCGCGACTTGTTGGGCCGCTTCGGCCTGGTCGGCGATCAGGTCTATCAAGCCGTCGACAAACTTTCCGGCGGCGAGCGAAGTCGGGCGGCGCTCGCACGCCTCGTTGCTCAAGGGGTCAACGTGCTGATCCTCGACGAGCCGACCAACCATCTCGATCTTTGGGCTTGCGACGCCTTGGAACAGGCCTTGGCCGATTTCGACGGAACCGCCATTGTGGTGAGCCACGACCGCTACTTCCTCAATCGCGTCGTGGATATGCTCTTGGTGTTCGAGGCGCCTGGACGCGTTTCGATCATCTATGGTAATTACGACATGTACGAGCGGATGCGGCTCGTGCGTGAAGGGGATGCGGCGCCGGCGGAGCTGAGGACCCCAGAAAGGGAAACGCCGCGCGTAGAGGCCAAGCCGGCAAAGCGGAAGCGACGTTTCCCCTACCGGAAGGTGGACGACCTCGAAGCGGAAATTGCCGTTCAGGAAACGCTCGTGAAAGACCTGGAAGCCCGACTCGCGTCGCCGGACTTGTACCGCGAAGGGGCCAAAGTGCAAGAGACGGCGCAGGCCTTTGAGGACGCCAAGACCGTCCTGCGCGAGCTCTACGAGCATTGGGAGGAGGCCGTCGAATTGAATGGGTAAAGGTCTGGCGGGAGCCCCAGGATGAGGTACTCCGATCCCCAGGATTCGCAGGACCTCACCCAGGGACTTCTCGACAAAAAACCTGCCGAAAGGGGGTTGCCAAAACCGCTTGACATGTCAAAAACATTTACTACCTAATGACTACGATTTAACGCCAAGAAAACGGGGCCGCGCCAGGGCATTGACGCCGGTCGGCCGAACATGTCTCTCACTCAGAGGAACACGGAATGCACGCCGAGAAACTATTACCCTCGACCCAATTTGGCGGATCGGCATCGCCATGGCGGGACTCCGATCCGGATGCCTTGCCTACACAGGCCGGTCGTATCAAGAAGCCCAAAAACGATGACGACGATGACGATGCCAAGAAAGGCAAAGACGCCGACGAATTCGAGGACGAAGTCGAGAAGGTCAAGAAGAAAGGGAAGTACGCCGACGAAATTGAAAAAATCAAGAAGAAGCAGAAAGGCGAGGACGGCGACGAGGACGACGACGAGGACGAGGACGAGGACGGCGGCGATAAAGGCGACAAGGATTTTGACGACGGAGATGAGGAGGACGGCGACGGCGATCTCGACGACGACGATCTCGACGACGACGACTTCGACGAAGACAACTTCGAGGATGAGGACTTCGACGACGAGGACCTGGAAGACGAGGACTTTGACGAGGACTTTGAAGACGACGACTTCGACGAAGATGAAGACGATCTCGATGAGGACGAAGGCCTCGACGACGAAAACCACGAGGACGACGACGACGATGATGACGAGGAAGAAGATGGAGATGACTCTGAAGATTGACCGCGAGCGGCATGCGCAAAATTGCTGCGCGAACAGGCCGCGTGTCCGATTTTCATCACTTCGCGCCGCCCGCCCATCGATCTGGTCGGTGATCCCTTGATAGGTGGCGAGGCGTCCGTTATACTGCGAAATGGATTGAATGGGTCACAATGCAGTGGACGCAACAGAATGTAGAGGGGGCTGCGATGTCGAGTCCAGGGAAGCCGGTGGGAAACAAGGTCGCCTCCTCCTCCAGCGCCGCGCCGGCGCGGACCGCGGAGCAAAGCCAACTGGAGTTCGAACTCGATTTCTTTGAGACGATTCTCAGCCGCAATCCTGACTTTGTCGATGTGTTGCGCGTGCATGGGAACAACCTAACACTCAAGGGGTCGTTCGCGGAAGGTTTAGAGGTCGACAAGCGTCTCGTTGCTTTAAGGCCACACGATCCCCTTGCTCATTACAACCTCGCCTGCAGTTATTCCCTGCTCAAGAAAGTCGAGCCGGCGCTGCGGGCGCTGCGCAAGGCCCTGGAGCTCGGATACGACGATTTTCGATATCTTCGCGAAGACCGCGACCTGCTGGCTGTGCGCAAGGACCCGCGTTTTCGCCAGTTGCTGCGCGAGTTTGAGGCGTGAGCCTCGGTACGGTTCTACTCTCATCTCTCGCGAAGCGGGCGCCATCTTCCATGTCCACGCCACTTCGTAACGGCGACGGTCCTCTCTATGCCGACCCGTCGGCCAATCGTGCACGTGAGTTTTTTCACACCAAGCCCAGATCGATGACCGACAAACTCATGTCGGTCAAGGACGCGGTGGCACGCTTGATCAAAGACGGAGAGTACCTCGCCGTGGGAGGATTCGGCGCCGACCGTCTGCCCAGCGCGGTGTGCCATGAGATCGTCCGCCAGAATCCGCAGAATCTGACCTTGGCGGGACACACGGCCACGCACGACTTCCAGATTCTTGCCGCCGGGAACCTCACAGGCCGCGGCAAACTGATCGCACGTGTCGACGCCGCTTACATTGTCGGCCTGGAGGCACGAGGGCTGTCACCGCATGCGCGGCGCGTCATGGAATCGGGCGAAGTTGAGAGTACAGAGTGGTCGAACTATTCGCTGGCGGTCCGCTTCAAGGCAGCAGCCATGGGGCTGCCGTTCTTGCCGATGCGCTCCATGCTCGGCACCGACACCTTCAAGAAAAGTCCGTGCAAGGAAATCGTCTGCCCCTACAGCGGTGAGAAGCTCTTGGCCGTCCCCGCCTGCTACCCTGATGTCGGCGTCATCCATGTCCACGAGGCCGATCGCTACGGCAACTGCCGGATTCGTGGCACGAGCGTGGCCGACTTCGATCTGGCACGGGCGTCCAAGAAGTTGATCGTCACCTGTGAACGGCTCATTCCCAACGATGACATCCGCGGCGACCCGACGCGGACGCTCATTCCGTTCTTCTGCGTCGACGCGGTTTGCGAGGTTCCCTTCGGCAGCTACCCGGGCAATATGCCGTACGAGTACTTCTCGGACGAGGAGCACTTGCACCAATGGCTGGAGGCCGAGGCCGACGAGGCGGAATACAAGAAGTTCATCGATAAGTACATTTTCGGAGTAAGTGATTTCAGCGAGTACCTGCAGTTGAGCGGTGGGCTACCGCGCTTGCAGAAATTGCGGCAGGAAGAATTCTTGCTGAACCGAGGGAAATAGGAACTCACCTTTACGATTCACGTTCGCACCGCGAACGCGAATCGAATCAGGAGCACAGCGATGCGTTATCTTGTCACTGGCCTCTGTTTGACCGTTGTTGTCGGTTTTTCGAGCGCTGGCGACGAGCCGCTCACCAAGGACGGCAAACTCGCGCACGCACTCAAGATCACGCAGTTGCAAGGAGGCTTCGCGGGCTTCACCGGCGTCGAGTACACGATTGAGCCGGACGGCACATGGGCGACCGCCAGCGTCTTTCGCCAGAAGCTGACGCCGAAGGATAAGGGAAAACTGAGCGACAAAGAGTTGCGCGCGATTATCGGCCTATTGGCCAAGAACGAATTTCAAAAACTGCCCGCCAAATCGGGCAAGCAGCCCGGCGCCAATCCGCACACGATCACCATCGAGTACGGCAAGTTCAAGGCGACGCTGGTCGGTCAGATGCCGCCAAAGGTCGATACGGACAATGTGCAGAGCATCGAAAGCCGTTTCGCTGCGATCTTGCGCGGCGTGTCCGGCACGCTGAAGTCACCGGACAAGAAGGTCGGGTAGTCGCCCTGCAAGGTGAACGCCATGGACTTAGTCCACGTTACCCTAATGCTAAAACCATCACAGAAGAGCCGCAAGAAATACGAAGCGGATTTTCTCGTTGACACGGGCGCCACAGATAGTTTGGCGCCCGGCAAGGCGCTGCGCAAGGCCGGGTTCGAGCCGGTCGGGAAAATGACGTATGAACTCGCCGATGGCTCAATGATTGAGTGCGAATTCGGGCATGCCGTGATTGAGTTCATGGGAGACATCACGTCGGGGCGCGTGATTCTTGGCCCCGATAATGCCGAACCTTTGCTTGGTGTGACGGCCCTCGAATCCGTCGGCATCATGTTCGATCCGGCGAGCCAGAAGTTCAAGCGGTTGCCGGCCATACCGCTCAGTTGACTAATCGCTTTCAGCCGCCGCGCGAACGCTATGGCGAGGAGACCATGTCGGCAACATACAACCCGATGGAACTGATGATCTGCTGTGCCGCTCGCCTTTTGGAGAACGGACGCACCGTGGCCGTCGGCACCGGTGCGCCCTGCGCGGCGGCGATGCTGGCGCAGCGGACGCACGCGCCGGACCTGGTCGTCTTTTTTGAGTCCGGCGGCGTCGGGCCGCAACTTCCCACCATGCCCATTTCTGTCGGCGACTCGCGCACGTTCTATCGCGGCATCATGGCCACCAGCATGGCTGACGTCATGGAAACCTGCCAGCGCGGCATGATGGATTACACCTTCCTCGGTGGCGCCCAGATCGACGCGTTCGGCAATCTCAACTCCACGATGATCGGCAAGGACTACAAGAAGCCGAAAATTCGTCTGCCCGGCAGCGGCGGGGCCAATGATCTTGCCTCGTTTTGCTGGCGGATTCTAGTGCTGACCAATCACGATAAGCGCCGTTTCGTGGAAAAGGTCGATTTCTTGACCACGCCGGGTTATCTGACCGGCCCAGGTGCCCGTGAGGCAGCGGGCTTGGCGCCGGGAACGGGGCCCTACCGCGTCATCACCGATCTGGCCATCATGGGTTATCACGACCAAACGAAGCGTATGGAAGTGCTCAGCCTGCATCCCGGCGTCACCATGGAGCAAGTGCAATCGAACACCGGTTTCGCAATCACCGCGCACGGCCAACTCGCCACGACCTTGGCGCCGACCGAGTCGGAATTGCGCATCTTGCGCGAAGAAGTCGATCCGCACCGGTATATCATCGGGCGAGCGTGAGGCGCCGAGCAAGCGCGACGCCGCAAGCGGAGTTAGCCTGCTTTCTTTTGCTTCGGCGCGGGAACGCCGTAGAACACGAGATTGACGATCGCCCAGCCGTCGGACGTCCGCACCAAGGTGAAGTGATCGTACCCGTAATCCAGTCGTGGCCCAGCGGTTAATTTCCAATACACCACGACGCGTGCCAGTTTTTCCTCGAAGCGAATATCGATGCTCTCAGCGACCTCGGTCGTCTTGAACGGCGCCGTCCGGTGATATTCGCGTTGGCTGGCGATGAACTCAGGCCGCAGCGTGGTTGATATATTGCCGCGTTCGTCGATGTGTTGAATGACGGCCTCCATGGCAAAGCACGCGTCGTAGCCCTTGATGTCTTGATTCGACCAAGTCGAGAAGTAGCGCTTGATGAACTGCGTGATGTCCTTGCGGTCTTTTTCGCGTGCTACCTTGTCCCCCTGGTATTCCTCGTGCCAAACTGTGAGCACATCGAGCACGAAACGCCGCACATACTCGGCGGTGACCTCTTGATTGCCGATCTTCGTGCCGAGCGGCGGGACGTGGCAGAACATGACGGTAGCGTCAAGCTTCTTGGTCGATTTCAGATGTTCGAGCGTGTACAGCGTTTCCTCGCAAAGATAGCGTCCGGCCGCGGTGGATACGCGCGTGGAGTAGCCCTTTTCCTTGAGAGCCGAGGCAAACTTGGCGCAGGCGATGGTTGCATCGACTTGGGCTGGGCCGTCCTCGACGATCTTGAGTTTCTCGGGCAGCTTCTCGGCGTTGTCGGGGTATTTAGCGCGGGCGTTGGATGCTTTGCTCTCAAATGCGAATGCGCCCGGGCCGCCCTGGCCGAAGGAGAAGATCGCCACGGGTTCGTGTGCCGTTATGCTCTTGCTCAGGTGTTCGAGCGGCGCGCCCCAGATCACGGGCAGCTGTTTGCAAACGAGCTTGTAGTCCTTCCACGCTTGCCCATCGAGTTCCTTGATTGCCTCCCAAGATGGATTGAGCGGCTTGCCGGCGCCGAACGGTTCGAAGCCCGTCAGTAAGATGACCGGCGTCTTCCCGGTGGGCTGCGGTTTCTCCTTGCCGTTGGCGTTCTCGGGCCGATTCGCGAAGTAAACGGCGATCCCGACGAAAGCCAGGATGCCGAGGACAACGCACGCGACCCTGCCCACGGAAGTCTGAAAAAACGACGGACGATCGTCGGGTTGCGGATTCATTCGGACACTCCCTCGACGGGCGACGATGGGCGCTATCATACCTGGGTCCGGCGAAATTGCAAGAAATCCAGGGTGTACGACATAGTCTGCGTGGCCTTCTTCGGGAGGGCGAGGCTCCTGCCGAGTCGGAAGCGGCTGGTTACTCGTCCGAAATCGAGTATTTCGCCGGATCGCGGCTCGGCAGGAGCCTCGCCCTCCCGTACCATTTGCAAACCCTGTCGTGCACCCTACATCAAGACCAAGCCCTGATCGGTCTTGTGGCAATCTGACAGCGCGGAGTATACTGCAAGTGGTTGGTCAAGGCTGAAATTTGAGTCGATTCGTCCAAAATCGAAATCGTGGCCGGGGTCGGTACTCCCACCCGGGTTATTCCACGGCGATTCATCGGGGTCGGAGTACCGACCCCGGCCACGAACCGCAAAACTCAGCCTGGATGAAAGAGCCGCGCACGATGCCGCGGCTCGACCGCGTGCCTCTTGCGCGGCTCTTTGATCAAGAAGGAGTGGGACATGGATCGAACGAACACGGCGCGGATGGTGCTCATTGGCGCGGTTCTTGTCGTTGGCGGCGCCATCGCCGTCTGGTACTGGCCGCCGCCCACCACCAACGGGGGCCCCAAAGACGACGAGCAGGGTTTCGGCGACGAACGCCTCGTTTATGAGGCTCGCTCGAAGTACTCCCACATCAAGATTACCCGCAACGGAACCGTGTACACGATGTGGTTCGTCCGCGACAACCGGGATGAAGTCATCGAATCGCAGGTAAACCTGAAAAGCCCCCACGATCTGCTCATCAGCTACACGAAATATATGTTCCTTAGCTATGCCTTTCGCCCCAAGCAGGAAAAGGTTCTCATCGTTGGTCTGGGGGGCGGATCGATGGTTCATTTCCTGAAGGCATACGATTCCAATTGTAAGGTCGACGTCGTTGAGATCGATCCCGAGGTGGTCAAGATCGCCGACCGGTATTTTGGCGTCAAGACGGCTGGCAACGTCCGGATCATCACCCAGGACGCCTTCGATTTGCTCAGCAACACTGATCAGAAGTATGACGTGATCTACATGGACGCGTTCCTGAAGCCGGACGCAAAGACCGACGAAACGGGCACCCCGCTCAAGTTGAAAACGCT
>VGZI01000112.1 GCA_016872605.1 Planctomycetota bacterium | reverse complement strand
GGCTGACCAAGCAATCTCAAGCAAAAACAATGAGCCGATAGGCCAGTCGTACCTTGTGCGCGCTGACCGGAGAAAAAAGAAAAAAACCGAATTGCACTTGACACCAACGACCTCATAGAAGGAAACCCTAGCCTCGGACCCATGCACCTGTACAATCCCCTGAGCGTTTCAAGGGATGTCATCCTTAGTCGCTAACTCGAACCCCGCGGTTTTCCAATTCAGGCTGAACCAGCACAGTACCGAGTAACTTGACGCCTCGCTACGAGTTCGTAACCTACGCCAGTGTGCCCATTCGCGTTGTTCCGCGGTGAGTTCTGAGTTGGTTCGGCGATGAGTCAATTCCTGACGGATTACGACCGCTACCTTCTCGGCGAAGGCAATCACAATCGAATCTACGAAAAACTCGGCGCGCATCTCATAGAGCAAGACGGCGTTCGGGGTACGCATTTCGCCGTCTGGGCGCCCAACGCGCGCGAAGTATCTGTCATCGGCGACTTCAACGGGTGGACTCCAGGCGCCTGGTACCTCAACGGGTCCGATGCCGGCGTCTGGACCGGGTTCATCCCGAACGTTCTTGAAGGCGCCCTCTACAAATACGCCATCACCTCTCGGCATGACAATTTCCGCGCCGAGAAGGCAGATCCGTGTGGCTTCGCCGCCGAGCTTCGACCGCGCACGGCGTCCAAGGTGTGGGACCTGTCACGCTACCAGTGGCACGACGCCGACTGGATGATGAACCGACGACGAAAAAACGCCCTCGACGCTCCGATCACTATCTACGAGATGCACCTCGCATCGTGGCGGCGCATGCCGGAGGAAGGCAATCGCTGGCTCACCTACCGTGAGGTCGCCCCGCTACTGGCCGACTACCTCACGCACATGGGCTACACCCACGTTGAGTTCATGCCGATCACCGAGCATCCGTTCGATGGCTCGTGGGGCTACCAAACCGTCGGATACTTCGCTCCGACGAGCCGATTCGGGACACCGGACGATTTTCGCTTTCTCGTCGACACATTGCATCAGGCGGGCATCGGCGTCATCCTCGACTGGGTCCCCGCACACTTTCCGCGCGACGGGCACGGCCTGGCGTATTTCGACGGCACACATCTCTACGAACATGCCGACCCGCGCCAGGGCGCTCACACCGAGTGGGGAACCGCCATCTTCAACTATGGTCGAAACGAAGTCAGCAACTTTCTCATCTCCAATGCGCTGTTTTGGCTCGACAAATATCACATCGACGGGCTGCGCGTCGACGCCGTCGCGTCGATGATCTATCTCGACTACGCCCGCAACGAGGCGGAGTGGATTCCCAACCAATTTGGCGGCCGCGAGAATCTCGAAGCCGTCGCCTTTTTGCGCAAGCTCAACGAACGCGTCTATGGCAACTTCCCCGACGCGATCATGATCGCCGAGGAGTCAACCGCTTGGCCGATGGTGTCGAAGCCGACGTACGTGGGTGGGCTTGGCTTCGGGCTGAAATGGGACATGGGCTGGATGCACGATACGCTCAAGTACATCGCTCTGGATCCCGTCCATCGCAAATACCACCACAACGAGTTGACCTTTCGTTCGCTTTACGCCTTCACCGAGAACTTCGTACTTCCCCTGTCACACGACGAAGTCGTCTACGGCAAGAAGGCTCTTCTCTCGAAGATGCCCGGAGACATGTGGCAGCAGTTCGCCAACCTCCGGCTACTCTTCGGCTACATGTACGCCCAACCGGCCAAGAAGCTTCTCTTCATGGGCGGCGAGATCGGCCAGTGGAACGAGTGGAATCACGACGCCAGCATCGAGTGGCACCTTCTGGATTTTCCGCTCCATGCGGGCGTGCAACGGTGGGTACGCGATCTGAATTACGCCTATCGCGACGAACCGGCGCTGCACGAACGAGACTGCGAGTACGCGGGCTTCGAATGGGTGGACTGCAGCGATTACGAGCAAGGCGTGATTAGTTTCTTGCGCGAGGGGAAGATCGCCAACGATTACCTTCTGATCGCATTCAACTTCACTCCAGTGCCTCGCTACAACTACCACCTTGGCGCCCCGTTCGGCGGAATCTGGCGCGAACTCCTCAACAGCGATGCCCCGATCTATGGCGGCGCCGGCCAGGGCAACCTCGGTGTCACCCAGGCCGCCGAAATCCCCTGGCACGGCCGATCGCACCTGCTCAACGTCACGCTCCCGCCGCTGACAATGGTCATGTTCAAGCCAGGTGTCTGAACTGCCATTTGCGGTCTTCTACATCAATTGAACAAACGCAGAGCGCAAGCGTTTGAGCCTCCGTCAAGTTGCCTGTGAGTTTGCCCATCTCGCGCAACCGCGACATGATGAGGTCGATGAGTCGGCGGTCGAAGTCCTCGCCGCCGAGAGCGTGATCGCCGCCGATCGCTTTGACTTCGAAGTTGTTGGCCTTGATCTGCAGGATGGAGAGGTCGAACGTGCCGCCGCCGAGGTCGTAGACCATGATCGTCTGATCGCGGCCCTGGTTGAGGCAATGGCGGCGGCGGTCGGCTCGGGGACCAGGGCGAGCACCTTTAGCCCGATCTTCTCGCCAGCGGCTCGCGTGTCTTCCTTCTGGTTATTCGTGAAATAAGCCGGCACGCTGATGACCGCTTCCTTCACGGGCTCGCCAAGCTTTTCGCTGGCGCCGTCAATCAGCTTCTTGAGGATCATGCTGGAGATATCGACGGGGCTGTACTCGCGGCCGCCGAGGTTGACGCGATATTGCCGATCTCCCATGTGGCGTTTGATCGCCAGGACCGATTGCGTCGGCTCAATGAGCGAGCGCGTCTTGGCCTGCGTTCCGACGAGCAGCGTGCCGTCGGACTTGACGGCGACGCACGACGGCACGAGATTGCGTCCTTCGATTGGAAACGACTCGGCGCGTCCCCGGCGATAGATCGCGACGATGGAATTGCTGGTCCCCAGATCGATGCCGACGGCGTTCATGGTATTTTCCCTCGGATGAGCGTCTCGACAGTTATACCGAAAAGGAAGCCCAGGGGTGAGGTACTCCGAACCCCTGGGCTTCGGACACAAATCGATCAATTTTCATGGACAAGAACGCCGATATCGGGTAATCTGCGTAGGTTGCCCGATGTCGAAGGGGGGGAGATACATGAACGCGAATCTTTCACGCCGTCAACTTCTGGCGACCGGCGGCCTCGGCGCGCTGGCCATGGCGTCGCCGGGCATGGTTGCCGCCAGCGTCGATGTGAATCGCGGGCTGCGCGGCTCGGCTCAGCGGTCGGTCATCTTCGTACTGCTCTGCGGAGGTCCGAGCCATATCGACACCTGGGATCTGAAGCCCGAAGCGCCCGACGAAATCCGCGGACCCTATCGCCCGGTTGCGACGTCGGTCCCCGGCATGCGCATCAGCGAACTGCATACGCACCTGGCGCCGATGGCCAATCAGTTCACGCTGATCCGCTCGATGACGCACGTGGGCAACATCAGCAACCACTTCGACGCCATGCACCACCTGCTCTCCGGCCAGGCCAACGCGCCGGCCGACTCGCCGTACCTCGGCTCGATTGTGTCGCGCGTCCGGCCCACGGAACGCAATATCGCCAACTACGTTTGGCTCATCCGCTGCGTCGGTGACCCGGTCTTCTGCGCTCCGAACATCGGCTCCGGCGGTCACCTTGGCGCTCAGTATCAGCCACTGTTCGTCGGCAACGCCAACAACCACCCTGCTATGGCAACGTTTCGCGCGCCGGAAGAATTGCAACCCGCCGTTGGGCCGGAACGACTGCACGATCGACGCCGATTGCTCGATACGGTTAATAGCAGCGGCGAGGCCCGCGATTGGGATCAACTCCAGCGCCGCGCCATCGACCTGGCCAACGGGCCGGGCGGCCGACAGGTGTTCGAACTGCATCGCGAATCGCCGGCCGTGCGCTCGCGCTATGGCATGCATCCATTGGGACAGAATCTTTTGCTCGCGCGCCGACTCGTCGAAGCCGGCGTCAGCTTCGTCACCGTCAACGGCTGGACCGGCTCAGCGCCAGGCCAAACCGGCGGCGGACCACCGGCTTCCAGCTGGGATATGCACGGCAGCGAGATGGGCATGGGCAGCGCCTTCGGCAGCGGGTCCTACGGCATGGGCTGGTGCTTGCCTTGCCTCGATCAGGGTTTAAGCGCTTTGCTCACCGATCTGCGTGAACGCGGCCTCCTGGAAAACACGCTCGTCGTGGCGATGGGTGAGTTCGGCCGAACGCCAAGAATTAATCAGCCGAACGTGTTGCCCGGCCGTCAGCATTGGCCATCGTGCTGGTCGGCGATTCTGGCGGGCGGCGGAATTCGCGGCGGCGCCGTCTGGGGCGCTACCGATCGCATCGGCGCCTACGTCACCGATCGCCCGGTGCGGGTGCAAGACCTCGGCGCCACGATCTACCATTCGCTCGGCCTGGCCCCCGAAACCCGCCTGGGCCGCGACGGCTTCACCCGGCCGATCTCGACCGGCACGCCGATGCACGATCTATTCGGATGAGCATCGTTCACAAGCCCGAAGCGCAAGCAAGGGACATCCCTCGCTAAAGCTTCGGGCACTTATCGAGCAACTCTGTAGGTGCGCGGCGCTACCATTTCGTTTCCAGAATCTCATCACGATAGGCGAACACCGCCGGGGTGCCTCCGGTGTGGATGAAAACGACCTGGTCGTTCGGGCCAAGGCGGTGCTGGCGGACATCATCGATGAGGCCGGCCAAGGCCTTCGCAGTGTAGACCGGATCGAGAAGAATCCCCTCGCTGCGTGCCAACAGGTCCATCGCTTCGCGGCCGAGGCCGGTGACGGCGCCGTACTTGGGACCGATGTAGTCATCGCGAACGTCGATATCGGCGGCGATGACCCGGTGTGGCAAGCCAAGGAGCGCCGCCGTTTGGTTGGCGACATCCGCCAGGTCTTTCGGCGTGTCCCACGGCCAGCGGATCGGGCAAAGCAATTTGACCTTGCCCGGCCAACCGAGGATCGCCTTGCCGATCGCCAGTCCGCCTCCGGTCGCGCCGGCGGCGGCGCAGTACACGTGCGTCGGCTCGATCCCCATTGCACGCGATTGATCCAGAATCTCCGCAAGGCACAACGCATAGCTTACCGCGGCGATCGGCCGACCCGTGATACGATCCCACACGAACGGCCGACGCCCGGCGGCGCGCAATTCCTTCGCCTTGGCCAAAAGCAAATCGTCAAGGTCGGGCCCCATCGGCGTGTCGATGATCGTGACCCTGGCGCCCATCAGATGATCAAGCAGCAGATTGCCCTGGATGTCGTCGTTGTGCGTGGCGCGCGTGAGATAGAGATAGCAATCGAGGCCGAGCTTGTTGCAGGCGGCCGCGGTCTGTCGGCAATTGTTCGACTGCACGCCGGCGCCCCAGACGAGGCAGTCGGCGTTTTGCTTGAGGGCTTCGCCGAAGAGGAATTCGTTGTGCCGGGTCTTGTTGCCCCCCATGCACATACCGGTGCAATCGTCGCGCTTCATGACGACGCGCGGCCCCTTGAGCAAGGCAGAGAAACGCGTGACCGATTCGAGGGGCGTCGGCAGATGCGCCAGCGATACACGCGGCAGCTTCAACGCGGCGTCACGCAGTTGTGCGGTGGTGAGTGCGATGGTCATGGTATGGTCCCGTAGTGTGTGGCTTTGTGTCTGTTGTAGTGACCAACGAGCCGGAAGCGTGAGCGACGCGGCATTGGAGAAACCGTCGCTCAGGCGTCCGGGTCGTGAATACTCTCGGCATTTCTTGTTGGCCTATCGCAATCCACCTATGTTACACTCCAAATGAACCTCACTCTCACTGCGAGGACACCGCCATGAACCTTCTGAAAGCTGCCGGATGCATCGCCGCGTTGATCGTTTCGTTCATGCTTGGCTGGACGCTGTCGGGCAATCGCTTTACGAACGAAGCCGGCGCCGCTCCGCCTGCCTTGAGTGGCAAGGAATTCGCCCCTATCGTCAAGGGCTGGACCAAAGGCAAGGGCTGGGGGCCGTGGGGCAAGGACGACGAGGTCGGTTCGCTCAATGCCATGAACGCCGACACGATCAAGGCGGCACTTGGCCTCGTCAAGCAGGGCAAGGTCTACGATCTCGGCGTCAACTACGACGCGGAATCCTTCAAATGGCCTGGGCACAGCCCGACCGTCGTCATGACCTACCGCGGCCCGGAAGGTGTGCGCCGCCAGGGCGATTTCAAGCCCGCTGCCGACCCGAAACTCAATCCCGCCAAGATCGGCTGGCATAGCTGCGCGCTCTTCATCAATGACAACGTCGGCACCCAGATTGATGGCCTTGGCCACATCACGGAAGGCGAAGACAATCGCTGGTACAACGGCTTCAAAGAAGCCGACTGGGGAGGCAACTTCGGCATCCGCAAATGCGACGCCACCACGATCCCGCCGATCATCACCCGCGGCGTCCTCCTCGATGTCGCCGCCTTCCGCAAGGTCGACGTCCTGCCGCCCAACTATCGCATCACGATCAACGATCTCGAATCGACCATGGAAGAGCAGAAGGTCAAGCTCAAGGTCGGCGACACCGTCATGATTCGCACCGGCACGTGCAAGTACTGGGGCGTCAACGGCAGCGATCACAAGAAGATCGGCGCTCACGATTCAGCCGGCATCGACCTCGCCGCCGCACGCTGGCTCGTCGAGCAGAAAGGCGCCATCCTCATCGGCTCCGACACCAGCGGCCTCGAATGGGCGCCGGGCCCGAACGAGAAAGCCGACGGCTTCATTCCGGTACATCGCTATCTGCTCATCCATCAGGGCGTGCACATCGGCGAGTTCCACAATCTTGAAGAACTGGCTCGCGATCGCGTGCATGAATTCTGCTATGTCTGCATGACCAACAAGATTCGTGGAGCGGTTGCGGGCTTCACGTTGCGGCCCATCGCCATACGATGACCCTGATAGCCGCTTGCGGCTACGCGCTGGCCCGGCAGCACCGTGCAAATACTCTTCCCTCGCCAAAGGCGAGCGGCAAAAAATGAAAGGAAAAGAACGTGACGAAATTTCGTGTATTCCTCCTTGTCTCTCTGTCTCCCCTTCTCCCCTTCTTGGCCGCCGCCAGCGCCCAGGATAAGGACCTCCCCTACGTCGTCTACGACGGCTTCGACGGTCCCGGCAAAGGCAAGCACATTGTCCTCGTCTCCGGCGATGAGGAGTACCGCTCCGAGGAGGCACTGCCACAACTCGGCAAGATTCTCGCCAAGCATCATGGCTTCAAGTGCACGGTCCTGTTCGCAATCGATCCGAAGACGGGCGAGATCAATCCGAACGTCAACAACAACATCCCCAACCTCGAATCCCTCAAAACCGCCGACCTGATGATTATCGCCACGCGCTTTCGCAACCTGCCGGAAGCCCAAATGCAGCACATCGTCGATTATCTCGACGCCGGCAAGCCGATCATCGGCATGCGCACTGCCACCCACGCCTTCAACGGCATGAAAGGAAAGTTCGCCAAGTACAACAACGGCTCCGGCGACAAGGACTACAAAGGAGGCTTCGGCCGACAGGTGCTCGGCGAGCAGTGGATCAGCCATCACGGCCAGCACGGCAAGGAAAGCTGTCGCGGCATTCTCAACCAAGCCGAGGAGAAGCATCCGATTCTGCGCGGCCTCAAGGACGGCGACGTCTGGGGACCGACCGATGTCTACGGCGCCAACCCGCTCAAGCCGTCGACGATTCTCGTTTATGGTCAGGTGCTCACCGGCATGAAGTTCGACAATCCGCCCGTGAAGGGCAAGAAGAACGACCCGATGATGCCTGTCGCCTGGACACGCGAAGTGAACAAGGCACGCATCTTCACGACGACCATGGGTTCTGCCGACGACCTGATCGCCGCCGGCACCCGCCGCATGCTGGTCAACGCGGCATTCTGGGCGCTCGGCATGGACGACCGCATCACGCCGAGCCTAAGCGTCGATGTGGTGGGCGATTTCATGCCGAGCCGATTCGCGTTTAACGGCTACCGCAAAGGCGTGCGGCCCAGCCAGTTGACGATCAAGTAACTGTCTTCGTTTAGGCGAGCGGCAAGACATGACTTAGCTGGCGAGCCGAGCCCCGTGAGGGGCCGGGTGAGGATGCGCCACTAACCCGGCCCCTCACGGGGCTCGGCTCGCCGGTGCATTCTTATCTGCGACTCGCCTTTGCGCCGGCGCGCCGTCAAGCGGGCGCAAAACGAAGACCGGAAGATCCATCATGGCCAAAGGCATGTTCACGCAGGGCGTTTGCCTGCTCACCAACGGCAAGACGAATATCGACGACATCGAGTCGGCATTCGTCGGATCGGATTTCGAGATTGTCAAAAAAGTGCCGGCGCAGAACGACTGGCGCTTCGGCGGTCCTACGCTCGTCATCGCCTATGATCCCGACGTCAACGGATACGCCGCAATCGATGTGGTTGACCAGCGCTGGCCCGATTCGATGGGCGATCCGAAGAAGGACTCGATAACCTTCGGCGCCTGGAGCATGGGGCATTTTGGGCCGTACGCGTTTCCGGGCGGCCTGGAACGTGCCGCGCAGCATTGCTATGCCTGGGAAAAGGGACCGGCCGTCGCTCATGCCCATCGCGGGTTCATTCGCATGAGCTATGCGTTCGGCGCCAAAGACTCCGATCCCATCATGCCGGCCGATTATGACGCGCTCGCCGAGTTGATCTTCGTCACCGATATCGTCCTCGCGCTCTTTCCGGTCGCCGGCGTCCTATGTTATTTCAATCCCAATGGCGAAGTCTTGCGCGACAAGGGCGAATTCCGCGCCATGCGCAAGATGTGCAAGGAGCAGAAGAAGACCCCGCTGCCCTTGTGGATGAACGTGCGTTACTTTCAGGTCAATCAACGTTTTTCCCTGATGGATTCCGTCGGCAACGCTCAACTCGACCTGCGTGACGTTGAGGCCATCTTCCCGCAAGGCGACATCGACCCCAATGACATCGACTACTATGTGCGCAATGTCTCGCAGTACCTACTCGGCCACGAGCTGCGCGACGGCGACGAAATCGACGGACCAGGTGATACGAATCTGACCTGGACGATCGAAGTGCCCGAGAAGGCCGCCGCCGAGCCTCCGCGCCGCGTGGTCAGGCTCTATCCGAAGGCCCATCGGCGAGAGATACGCGACGCCTTGGCAGCGATTAGATAGGAGTTACGCATGCCAGCCAAACCACGCGACCTCGCGCAGACTTTAGGCGACATTGCTCTTGCACTTCCGGATGTCACGCAAGGCATCGCTTGCAAGGGAACCGCGCTGGAGCGAAGCACGTTTGCCGTCAAGAAGAAGTCGTTTCTATTCTTGGGCGGCGAGGAACTCATGGTCAAACTCGACGCTTCGTCCCCGGCGGCCGAGAAGGTCGCTCAGAAATCGCCCGACTGCTGCAAGGCCGGAGCGCACGGCTGGGTGACGCTGAAATACCGGCACGATGATGCGCCGGTGCTGAAGGTGCTAACGACATGGATCGAAGAGAGCTACCAACTATTCGCGCAGAAGACCGTGGCGGAGAAAAAGGCCAGGCCGAAGAAACGTAGCAGCGGCTGAAGCGAATCTGAACTCGAAAACTCTTGCATTCACTGTTGCCACAGGTTCCAGCAACGACGCCGTCATTTCTACTGCAACAACTCCTGGTACTGCGAGGGAACGTCGGGTGCACGAGATGGTTTGCAAACGGCACGGGAGGGCGAGGCTCCTGCCGAGCCGCGAGCCCGCAAATAGTCTGAGTTGACATTACCATGCTGACGCTTCCGGCTCGGCAGGAGCCTCGCCCTCCCAAAAGGGACCGCGCAGACCGTGTCGTGCACCCGGGAAAGTCCTGCCAAGCAGCCATGTATGTGGCTTCCAGCGCCACGCGAACGTAGTTTTCGCGCGTAATAAACAGCGGTATTTGAGGGACCGGGTCGCCCACGGCGAAGTGCTCGACGAACGCTTCAACCACGGGACCGCCGATCTACGCCGCGGCGGTGACGCGGCGGTCGCCGCTGAGGACACACTCGTCGTTGCCGATCTCGGTCAGGAGCGTACCATGAATGCCGCTCGGACCCCGCGGGAGCGGCGGATGTACGTCGACAAGGAGTAAGTGAATCCGTTATCGAGCGCAACGATCGCCTTGTCGAGAAGCGACCGAATGGCATGCCGGCTTGGCTTGTTGCCTGCCGAAAGAACCTCGATCATCGCCACGACGCGATCGCCGCTGGCCTGCCGAATGTCCACCGTGCGTTGCATGCGAGCGTAGGAATCTCGCGCGATGGTGGCCCAGATGCGCACGAGGGCACGACTCGGCGAGCGTGGCGGTCCCCGCCAGCGAATCCTCCGCCGGCAATTCCGCGCCAGCCGCTTGCAAGGTCAGAGCGTCCGGCGTCCCGAGGTCGCCACCAATCTGCTCGGCCATGACATAGTAGCCTTTGGGCAGGATGCCCCGCTTCAGGGCGCGCTTGATCTCCAGCACACACGAAAAATGAAAATCGTGGAATGTCCCGTCGCTTGCCCGCGTCCAGTCATGAACCGGCATTGGGATTCTCCCATCCCATTCGGCAATGCCTACTCATCGAATCACACCGCATCCGCCATCACTTGCAACTGGACCAAACTACGGTTCTGTTCCTTCTCTAGATACTCGCGGCCTTTCTTGACGTTGATGTGATCCCACGGCAGCACTTCGTTCATGGGGCGAGCGCGTTGCGAGTAGAACGCCGGGTCGATGCCGAGGTCGGCGAACGTCTGCCACCAGATTTCAGGCTGGAAGCACTCACTCCACCCGTCGAGCCGGCAGCCGCGCCGCCAGGCTTCTTCGAGGGCGACGGCGACCCGGCGATCGCCGCGCGTCAACACGCCTTCCAAGAGGCTGAGCTCGATATCGTGCTGCTTGATGCGCACGCTCTTGAGCCGACAGTTGCGCCGCAGGTATTGGCCGGCCCACTGGAGGTATTCACGCGTCTGCATGCCGTTCCATTGATACGGCGTGTGCGGCTTCGGAACGAAGTTCGACACCGACGCGGTCACTTCGACGAAGCGGCCGCGCACCTCCTTGCCGATGCGTGCAATCGTCTCGGCCTGCTCGAGAATGCCGTCGAGATCGGCCGTGCGTTCGCCGGGCAGGCCGATGAGGAAGTAGAGTTTCACGCGCTGCCAGCCGGCCTTGAACGCCTCGCGACAGCCTTCGTAGAGGTCTTCGTTCTTGATCGGCTTGCGGATCTGCTCGCGCATGTCGTCGCGGGCCACTTCGGGGGCGAGCGTCAATCCGGACTTGCGCACTCCCTTCATCAGTTTGGGCAGCGAACGAAGCTGATGATTCACGCGCAAGCTCGGCAGCGAGATGCTCACGCCCAACGGCGCGAACACCTCGTGCATCCGCTGCACAAGTTCCTCAAAGTATGGATAATCGCTGGTCGAAAGGCTGAGCAGGCTTATTTCCCTGTGACCGGTATGCTTGTAGCTCTCCAGCGCCGCCTGGACGATCGTGTCGACCGAGCGGACACGCAAAGGGCGCTTGATCACCGTCGACTGGCAGAACCGGCATTGCCAGGGACAGCCGCGCATGATTTCCAGAGCGATGCGATCGTGCGGCGTCTCGACGAACGGCACGACCGGCCTGGTCGGCAGCGGGATGTCGTCGAAGTCGGCCTCGATGGTGCATGCCTTGACCTCGCGCGGCACATCGGCACGCGCCCGATTAAGCGTCGCGATCGTCCCGCCAGCGTGATACTCCGGTTCATAGAACTGCGGCGCGTAGGCCCAGGTCGTTTGGCCGACGAGCGCGGCCAACACATTCGCTCTGTCTTTTAGCCCCGCCTCGAAGAGGCGGGCCGGCGCGGCGTCCTCGGCGTTCTTCGAACGCCGGCTAAACGGCGCCTTCAATGCCATCCATTTCTCCATCAACCACGGCAAGCTCTCCTCGCCATCGCCGATGACAAAAATGTCGATGAACGGGGCGAGCAACTCCGGGTTCTGCGCTCCCGGACCGCCAGCAATGACGAGCGGATGTTCGAGCGTGCGGTCCTTGGCGTGTAGCGGGATACCGCCCAGGTCGAGCATCGTCAGCACGTTGGTGTAACAAATCTCGTACTGCAGGCTGAAGCCAACGACATCGAACTGCGCCAGCGGCGTAAATGTTTCCAGGCTGTAAAGCGGCAAATTGGCGTTGCGCAGTTCGCGCTCGAAGTCGATCCACGGCGCGAAAGCGCGTTCGCACGCCCAGCGCGGATCGTTGTTCATGATCGTGTAGAGCACTTGCAAGCCGTGATGCGACATGCCGAGCGTGTAGGCGTCCGGGAACGCCAGGCAGATCGTGCCCTGCACGTTGCGGTGATCTTTGACGACGCTATTGAGTTCGCCGCCAAGGTATTGCGCCGGTGTCTGCACGCGTGGCAGCAGCCGCGTGACGGCGTTTTTCAGTGTTGTCCCGCCCCACGTCGGTCCAGCGGAACTGGAGGTGATACCTGAGTTTCCCATGGGGATATGTTACGCCCAAAAAAGCAGTGATGAAAGGCTATTTCTGTTCCGAGGTGATGCGTTTCCCGTGGACAACGTCGCAATACAATGGCTGGAGTTCAATCAAAGGACTATAGCCATGTCTGACCGTTCTGTCACCAAAGATCAAGTGCAAGCCCAACTTCACGCGATTTCGCAGCTCTTGCGCATCGGCTCACGCCCGAGGCGCAGGCGCTCCTGGCCGACCTGATCGATGAGCTGAGCAGCGCGCTCGAATCGCCGGAGGTGCCTGACGAACATGTCGCTCAGTTGACCGAATCGACGGCGCACCTGGTGAAGGCCGTGCATGAGCAGCACGAAGCGACGCTGTTGGAAGCGGCGCAAGAGCGTCTGGAAGATGCCGTCGTCGCGGTGGAAGCGAAGGCGCCAACGTTAGCGGGGCTGGCGCGACGCTTGGCGCAGACGCTGTCGGATATTGGGATATAGCGTTCCTCGTTTAGCGGTCGCGCGGCGCCATGCGAATGCTAAACGAATTCATGTGAGGTCACCTATGTTTCGGCTCGTTTCTGTGGCATTTCTCCTCATGACACTGACGCAAGCCGCCTCTGCGCAACAGGCCGACCCCGGCGTCCTCCCCGTCGGTCCTGACGGCAAAGCGCTCAACCTCGATTTCGAGACGGGCGATCTGCGCGACTGGACCGCCGAAGGGGACGCCTTCAAGGGACAGCCGATCAAGGGGGACACCGTCTCCAAACGTCGTCCTGACAACAAAAGCCAACATCAAGGCCAATACTGGATCGGTGGCTTCGAAAAGTTCGGCGACAAGCCGCAGGGGACGCTCACCAGCGCGGCGTTCAAGGTCACGCATCCGTGGGCGTCGTTCCTGGTCGGCGGCGGGCCGTGGATGGAGACGTGCGTCGAGTTGCGGTTGGTGAAGGAGGACAAACTCATCGCTCGTGTGTCCGGCATCGAAGAGGAAAATCTGCGCCGCGTCGCAGTGGATCTACGCGGCTACAAGGATCAGTACATGTTCATTCGGCTCGTCGACAAGCACCCCGGGCATTGGGGCCACATTAACTTCGACGACTTCCGTTTTCACGAAACCAAGCCGAAAGTTCCGCCCCGACCGGGCGGCGTGCGCGATGAGATCAAGTACGCGGGATTGCCGCCGGAAAAGGCAGCGCAGGCGATGACCGTCCCCGAAGGTTTCGAGGTGACACTATTCGCCGGCGAGCCCGATGTGATGCAGCCGATCGCGATGTGCCTGGATGATCGCGGTCGCGTCTGGGTCGCCGAGGCGTACTCGTATCCGATTCGCCGCAAGAACCCGAAGGAGTTCAAGGACCGCATCCTGATCTTCGAGGACACGAAAGGCACAGGCAAGTTCGACAAGCGCACCGTCTTCATGGAAGGCTTGAACCTCGTTAGCGGCCTCGAAGTCGGCTTCGGTGGCGTGTGGATTGGCCAGGCGCCGTACCTACTCTTTGTGCCGATGAAGGACGACAAACCGGCCGGCGAGCCGCAGATTCTACTCGACGGCTGGGGCTATCAGGACACGCATGAGACGCTCAACGCCTTCATCTGGGGACCCGACGGTTGGCTCTACGGTTGTCACGGCGTCTTCACCCATTCCAACGTCGGCAAGCCGGGCACGCCCGACAAGGACCGCGTCAAGATCAACGCCGGCGTCTGGCGCTATCATCCGACCCGCCACAAGTTCGAGGTCTTCGCCCACGGCACCTCCAACCCCTGGGGCCTCGACTTCAACGACTACGGCCAGGCCTTCGTCAGCTCCTGCGTCATCCCGCATTGTTTCCACATCATCCAGGGCGCTCGCTACCATCGGCAAGCGGGCAATCACTTCAACCCGCACACCTACGACGACATCAAGACGATCGCCGACCACCTCCACTGGCAAGGCGCCAACCCGTGGGCCGGCAACGAGAAGTCCGACTCCACCGGCGGCGGCCACGCCCACTGCGGCCTCATGTGCTACCTCGGCGGCACGTGGCCCCAGGAATATCGCGGCCAGCTCTTCATGGGCAACATCCACGGCCGACGCATCAACATGGACATCCTCAAGCCGAAGGGGAGCGGCTACGTCGCCTCGCACGGCAAGGACCTCCTGCACGCCAACGACGCCTGGTCCCGCCTGATCAACATGCGCTACGGCCCCGACGGCAACGTCTACTTCATCGACTGGTACGACAAGCAAGCCTGCCACACCGGCAACGTGCAAGTGTGGGACCGCAGCAATGGCCGCATCTACAAGCTCAGCCACCGGAATGCGAAGCCGGTGGTTGGCATCGATTTGCAGAAGAAAAGCGACTTGGAATTGGTCTCCTATCAACTGTCTGAGAACGATTGGTACGTCCGACATGCGCGGCGGGTTTTGCAGGAGCGATATCAAAATCAACGGCTAGACAGTTTCGGCGACCTCTCGAACATGCTTGCGAAACTCATGGAATACAAAGATGATCGCCAACGATTACGCGCACTTTGGGTTTACCATGTCTGCATTAATGACAGGCCACACCGACCGGCCGGTCCAGACTTACGAGTGCACGCGTTGAAGGATAGCAGTCCATTCGTGCGGAACTGGGCCGTTCGGATTGGTAGCGACGACGAAAAGCAGGGGCAATCGTTGATGGATGACCCATCGCCCTTAGTGCGATTAGCGATCGCTTCGCATTTGCAGAGAATCCAGACAAATGACCGCTGGAAGATCGCCGAAAAGCTGCTCGCCCACAGCGAAGACGCCGACGATCAGAATCTGCCGCTGATGTACTGGTACGCCATCGAGCCGCTTGCCGACGTCGATCCGGCCCGCGCTCTCGCTCTCGCCCTCAACGGCAAGATCCCGCAACTGCACGGTTTCATGATCCGCCGCATTGGGGCCGGCGGCGACGCGACTGGCTTGCTCATCGATGCCCTCGCAAAGACCAAGGACGCCAAAAGCCGGTTGACATTTCTGACGGCGATGCGGGAAGCGCTCAAGGGCCGTCGGCAGGTAGCGATGCCGGCCGCCTGGGCAAAAGTGGTCGTCCAGCTCGTGGAAGGAAATGATCTCGAAGTATCGAATCAGGCCGCGGCGCTCTCGGTGACTTTTGGCCAGCCCGCTCTCGCCGTGGCCATATTGCGCAATCCGGAGGGAACGCCGAGCGAGCGGGGCCTCATGCTCGCGGCCCTGCTCGACGCCAACCATCCCCAGCTTTCCGGGATCATGCACGGCCTGCTTGACGCGCCGAAAAAAGGCTTGCGCGGCCAGGCTCTACGCGGCTTGGCCGGGTACGATGATCCAAAGACCCCCAGCGCCATTCTCGCCGAGTATGCCACCTTTAGCGCCGATGAAAAGCGCGACGCGCTCAACACGCTTGCCGCCCGGCCCAGCTTTGCCAAGGCATTACTCGAGGCCGTAGCCAGGAAAGACATACCAGCCAACACGGTTTCCGCCGACATCGTACGGCAACTGCGCAACCTGAAGGATGCCGACGTCAGCAAACGCATCAACGAGGTCTGGGGTGTGCTGCGCGATTCACCGGCCGAGCGCCTCAAAGCGATTGCTGACGCCAAAAAGATGCTGACGACGCCTCCCGCGACACAGCCCGATCTCACCAGGGGACGCGAAATCTTCAACAAATCGTGCGCCCAGTGCCACACGCTGTTCGGCGTCGGCGGCAAGGTCGGCCCCGACATCACCGGCGCCAATCGTGCCAGCCTCGACTATCTGCTGGAGAACATGCTCGACCCGAGCGCCGTTATTCCCAAGGAGTACACCGCGACCGTCGTCGAGCTGAAGAATGGCCGGGTTGTCACCGGCATCATCAAGGGCGACACTCCGGTTGCCTTGACCGTGCAGACGGTGAATGAAACGCTGACGTTGCCGAGGAAGGAGATCGACACGCTGACGCCGAGCAAGATTTCGATGATGCCGGAGGACTTGCTGAAAGGGCTGAAGGAAGACGAGGTGCGTGCGCTCATCGCGTATTTGCAGAGCCCGGTCCAGGTGACGGTGAAGTCGAAGTGATCTCTGGTTTACGTTTAGCGCTCGAGTGGTGCCATGCGATCGCGTGGCCTACTCGAACGCTAAACGTAAACAGGTTGAAACCAAATTCCCTCGCGGAAGGTAGTATCTACTAACCATTTTCCCCGCGGAGGGTTTTGCCATGTCGCGCGCACTCATCGCCGTCGCTCTCCTTCTCGCCATCGTGCCCTATGCGTCAGCTGATCCGCCGCGCGTCAAGTCGCTGCAGACGCAGCGCGTCGGCGACGTGACGTATTTCAATGCCGTCATCGAAGCGCCCGCCGATCTCGATTTGCCAAGCGTCAGCCACACCATGTTGCAGGAGCCCGATGAATGGCTGCGTCGCCGATTGGCCAGTTTGCCCCGGCTCGTCGCGGAGAGTCAGCGCGAAATCTACTACCATCTGCCTCCGTTCGTCACGCCCAGCTCGGCGACGGTCAAGCTGATTCTGCCCGACGCGAAAGCGCGCGTCACCTTCGACGGCGCGACCACTTATTCGATCGGGACCACGCGCTACTACCACACGCCGGACCTGGTGCCGGGCTACTACTACCGCTACGAGATCGTCGCGACCTGGAAGGAATCGGGCAAGGACGTGAGCAAGCAACGCATCGTTCATGTCAAGCCGGGCGAGGAGACGACGGTCGACTTCACGCAATCAACGGCGGAGGCCAAGCCGGCGGCCACAGCCTGGCGACAGGCCGAAGATCTGGAGTTCTTCGGCCGATTCACGGGCGCCGCGCCGCGCGATGTCGTGCTCATTTATCCCAAGGCGCACGCCAAGGATTGGTTCAACGCCAAGGCGCTGTTCGCAGGCAAATCGGTCGAGTGGACGACGAGCGCTGAGGTGAAGCTCAAGCTCGATTTCAAGAAGGCCACGGAAGTGACTCGCCTAGAAGGCGGCGCCGCCACGCTCGAAGCCGCCTGGGCGCGAGCGAAAACGCGCCGGCTGGCGGTGCTCGAATGGCTCACGCCCCAGCTAGGTTACTACACACTGGCCCGTGAATTGACGGCTCGCAAACACGGTGTTTTCTCCGCACCGTTTCGAATGCCGGCGAGCGCTGCGACGACCCGGCATCAACTGTACGACATGACGACCGGCGCCGCCGCCATCACGGAATCGCTGGCCCGCGAGCGCATGCTGAAAGGACGACCCGAACCACGTACGAACCGCGTCGTGGATGTTTCGACATTGCCCGGCATCACCATTGCCGAGCATCCGTGGCAGAAAATGATGGGCGGCCAAAAACCCGCCCCGGAGCCGCTCGCCGACTGCGTGCCGCACGATCAGTTTTACGTCACATTCCATAACCTCGACGCCTTCTATGGATTCACCGACCTGCTCGACCAGTGGGGTGGCGACATAATGCGCGCCGTCCAGGTGCAGAGCCGCGATTACCAGGTCCGCCCGCGCTACGAAGAGCAACTCTGCCTGCCCGACGGCAAGTTCCTGCGCAAGGCCTTGCCCAAGGAGTTGCTCAAGCGAGTCACCGAGAGTCTCATCCGCGACATCGCGATCACCGGAAACGACCTGGCGTTCAAGGACGGGACCGACATCAGCGTCATTTTCCATACCAGGGACAAAAAGCTGCTCATGACGATTTTCGAGCCGCTCCTGGACGCCGCCCGCGCCAAGCACGGCAATCGCTTGAAGGAAACGACGAGTAAGCATGGCAAGGTCGAGATCGCCAGCTTCACGACGCCGACACGCGACGTCAGCCTGCATCGCGCGGGCGTCGGCGATTTTCTGATCTACTCCAACTCGCGCGTCGCCCTGGAGCGAATTATCGACACCATCGCCAAAGAACGGCCAGCCCTGTCAGCTTCGCTCGACTTTCAATACATGCGCACAGTCTTTCGTCGCGACACGAAGGAGGAAGACGGCTTCGCGTTTCTATCCGACGCATTCATCCGCAACTACGTCGGACCGGCCACGAAGATCAAGGCGAAACGTCGATGATGCGGTCAATAGGATGGTAGTTGCGTTTTCAAACCCTGATCCAAGAACTAATTGAATAATCTCTCGTACGAGCTAAAACCAGGATAATGCTGACCGGCGCTTGTTATGCCGACGGGCACCAGTGACGCGCCCGTAAACGAGGGGAAACATGCCATCGATTCCTATCGTGGGACGTGGGGTGAACGGCGATCCACTCCACGAGGGCAAGCTCGATCTACCCGAGTTGCTCGAAATACCCACTCCGGAGGAGTTAGCCTGGGCGCGGGAGTTCATTTCCCGCCGGAGGTGGCGTGAGGCGATCACCTACCGAAAGACAGCTCCTCACGAGTATATCGTCCGTGACTGGGAGGTTGGAGGACAGGCGAAACAAGACTTCGACCAGTTCACAACTTTCATTCGACGGTTCGGTTACGCCGACTTCTTCTACAAGGTGAGACATATTTACTGGGCGATCGACGAATTCAAGTACTGGACGATGGGCTGGCCAGTGGAGGAAACCACGGTCATCAACAGGGCGCGAGTGGACGCTCCCGAGCCCTGGAAGACGGTTGAGGGTTCACCATGAGCACACTTCTAGTGCTCTGTCACATCTCGAATGAGGGGTAGAGCCGCTTGAGCTTGATGCGGGCATTGGCGGTGGTGAATCGCCAATTGATGCGCGTGCAAGCTTCGTTGCGGCTCTGCTCCCAGACGGCCATTTCTTGCTCCATGATTTTCTTCGCGTCGATCCGTCGATCCAGGCATTGGCGTGA
>VGZI01000111.1 GCA_016872605.1 Planctomycetota bacterium | reverse complement strand
AGCAACGATTCGGTCGAGCGTGGTTTGGCCGAGATCCCCAGCGTTTCGACCGCTTCCTCTACACACCTCGCCCCTACCGTCGCCACCCAACGGACAACTGCTCAGGGACTTGTAAAATGGCCATCTAAGCTTGCACGCCCGCAAGTTCCGGCTATAATAATGAGAGTTGTTTCCTTTTTTCGTTTTCCCTCATCGCATGAGGTACTGTCATGTCCACGACTCCAAAACGACGGGGCGGGTTCACGCTCATCGAGCTTCTGGTGGTGATTGCGATCATTGCCATCTTGATTGGGCTATTGCTGCCGGCAGTTCAGAAAGTGCGCGAGGCGGCGATTCGCATGCAATGCACGAACAACCTGAAACAGATCGGCGTGGCGTTACACAATCATCATGACACGTACAAGGTCTTTCCAACCTGCGGGACGACTTGGGCGACGGCGCCAGTTTACACCGGCATTGGGACGCCGGCGACGGGTCCGGCTCAGCAAGCGGGCTGGGCCTTTGCCATTCTCCCGTTCATGGAGCAGGAGCCGGTGTGGAAGGGCGGCGGCGGCACGTCTATTGCGCAATGCCAGATCAACGCCATCAGCGCCGTGATTCCCGCCTATTACTGCCCGGCGAGGCGATCACCAACTGCACTGCCCGCAACAGGCGCCTGGTACGGCCCAGGCGGCAGCTACGCACATGGCACCATGGACTATGCTGGCGCCAACCTCGAAAACACCGGCGTGATCGCCTACCAAATCTGCCGACGCATGGCGGATATTACCGATGGTCACTCCAACGTCTTCATGGTGGGCGAGAAGCGACTCGATACACTCAATATCAATCAATATCAGGGCGACGACAACGAGGGGTACTCCAGCGGCTGGGACCACGACAGCATGCGTCAGACCACCATTCAACCGATGCCTGATACACGCAACGGCGGCTGGGGCGAGCTACGCTTCGGTTCATCGCATGGCTCCGGTTTCCACGTCGTAATGGGCGACGGCGCCGTTCGCCGACTCGATTACAGCATCAATCTGACAGTCTTTAGCAGCCTTGGCCAAATTAATGATGGCAGACCGATCCCGGACTTCTGAGCATCCGATCGTTGGCGACGCTTCGAGGCTCACACCTCGAAGCGTCGTGTGTTCTCCAATTCCAACCCCATGTCTTTTGAGACTCTCCCATGCGCGTTTCCGCACGACTGGCGCTTGCATTGGTTTTCACAGCATGCATGACGGTAATCGCGGGCTGTGATTCCGGTCCACCGCGATTCGTCGTGAAGGGGAAAATCTCCAACAAGGGGCAAGTCATCCCGGTCAAGGTGACCGAATCGCAGGCCGGCGGACGGCTGCGAGTCTACCTCAAGTCGGCGGAAGATGCCGCGAATACCGAAGTCTGGGAAGCGCGCGTCAACTACGCGGACGGATCGTTCGTGATCGCTGGTAGCGATGGCCGCGGCGTTCCGAAGGGCAAATACAAAGTCTGCGTGGTATGGCAAGACAAGTTTCCGCTGGGCAAGGACTTGCTCAACAAGAAGTTCAGCGAGGAGAACACCAAAATTATCCGCGACGTTCCCTTGCCCGAAGGCACAGAACTCATCATTGATGTCAGCAAAGCACAGGGTTGAGCGTTTAGCCGGCGTTCGAAGAACGCCGTGAACCATTACGCCGACCCTACCTTCATCTCGTTCGTCATCAGCTCTACGACCGTGGGAT
This sequence comes from Planctomycetota bacterium, assembly GCA_016872605.1. Taxonomy (GTDB): domain Bacteria; phylum Planctomycetota; class Planctomycetia; order Gemmatales; family Gemmataceae; genus SIAQ01. The sequence goes on along the minus strand of VGZI01000111.1, from coordinate 17,667 downwards.
GAGGCGGCTCCTCGGAGTCGTGGAAAAAGTAGCCGGTGACCACCACGGCCTCGTCACGATAAGGCCGTGTGCCCATCAGAATCTCGTGCAGTTTTTCCAAGTTGTAGTGCGGCACCATCTGGAACAAATGGTGCGGTAGATGGTAGTCATTGCCGATCGGAAACACCGCCATACGAATCAGGGCGTTGACGAGAAAGATGCGCGTGTTGGTGAACCGATGCGTGTCGGCGTTGCCGTGCTGCACGATTTGACGCAAGATCATGAAAAACGAGAAAGCCGTGCCGAGCGGCCAAAGCCAGCACAGGAAGTAGTAAAGCCAAACGGGGGCGCCGGTCCAGTAGGTGAGCCAGGCGATTGCAAAAAGCACGACCGAATTGAAGCCGAAACGCAAGCCGGAGCGGAGCCGTTCGGGAATGTCCGCTCTCACCGTGTATTCCGGGAACCAGTCCTCGGGCCCCAACGCAATCAGGGCGATCATGCCGGCGAACAGAGCCAACGGGCCCCAAAGCAACGCTTCCAGCGCCTCGGACCACACGCCATACGCCAAGAGTGCAATCAAACCGACGTGATAGAAGAAACCAATTACGGTCAAGTGGTGCGTCGGCACGCGCTTCATGTGGTATGGTCCGCTCGGCATATCGACGCGAAAGACTGCCCGCACCAGCACATAGCGAAGCAGATTCGGCGCCCACAGGAATTGTTTGAAGAAGCAGTGCCAAAGGAACTCCCAGAACGTCATCGGAAAGTCAAAGCGGTGTCCGCTCAAGCGTAACTGCGTCCAGTCGGGATCAAGCTCCGGATCATTCGGATACTGATGGTGGCCGATGTGCTGCACGCGATAGCTGTGCGTTGTGCCGAGAATCGGGAACATGCAACAGAGTTCGGAAACAAGCTCGTTCAGGAGCCGATTCTTGAAGAGCATGTAATGGGCTGCCTCGTGCGTCAGCGTCGCCAGGCGATGCTGACTGGCGCCGATGCATAGGTGCGTGGCGAAGGTCAGCGGAATCGCCCAGACGAGCGACCACCAGCCGTCCCAAAAAGTCTGAAAAAGCGTAACGCTGATGGCGATGACCAGCGCGATGAACACCCACTCGCGGGCCAGGTAGTACCAGTTCGTGGAATTGTCGATTTGTCGCAGCTCATTGACCTGGCGCATGATCTCGGGATCATCGATGGTTGGCAAAGTCTCAGAGGTGGTCGCGGTAGCCATGGCAGTTGTGATGAGGATGCAGCTGCAGCGGGGCGGTCCTTGCGGAGGACTGCCGAATTGCCGAAATTTTAGAGAATTGCGGAGTCTTTTTCAACACGCCATGCGAGCCGAAAGCGTTTGCGGGCGCACGACATGGTTTGCAAACGGCACGGGAGGGCGAGGCTCCTACCGAGCCGCGAGCCCGCAAATAATCTGAGTTGACATTACGATGCTGACGCTTCCGGCTCGGCAGGAGCCTCGCCCTCCCAAAAGGGGCCGCGCAGACCGTGTCGTGCACCCAGCGTTTGCGACGGTACGCCGCGTTCAGAGCCTGCCGGCATCGCATTGTCACGACGTCGGCAGCGGGCAGAGCCTGGCGACGCTGGCCAAGAGCGCGTCCATGGCGAACGGCTTGCGCAGGTAATCGTCGACACCGAGGATGTCGGCATATGCCCGGTGGCGCTGGCCTTCGTTGGCGGTAATCATGATGACTTTTGGTCCGCCACCGCCCGACTCTTTCAGCTTTTCCAGCACGAGAAAGCCGCTTTTTTTCGGCATCATCATGTCGACAATAACGAGATCGGGACGCTCACGTTCGGCCGTGGTGATCCCGGCGGCGCCGTCATGCGCCGACACAACGCGATAGCCCTTGTCTTCCAGCACGACTGTGAGTCCGTGAACGATCTCTGTGTCGTCGTCGATGATCAGAATGGTCTTCGTCGAAGCCATGCGGGGGAATGCCTCTACAATGTTCCAGACCGGCTCGGCCATTTCGAGATTGGCGCCGTTTACTCTATTCTACCACACTTTGACGCGAGACGCCGATGACGACGCCCGCCGCACAGGGATGGTTCATGCCGGCCGAATGGCAGCCGCACGAGGCCACCTGGATCGCCTGGCCGCACAACAAGGACGATTGGCCTGGAAAGTTTGCGCCCATCCCTTGGGTTTACGCGGAAATCGTCAAGCACCTGCACACCGGCGAGCTCGTTCACATTCTGGTCAATGACGCTGCTCATGAGCGACGCGCTCTCGGGATACTCACGAAAGTCGGCGTTGATCTTTCGCGCATCCGCTTCTTCCGTATCCCGACCGATCGAGTCTGGACGCGCGATTCGGGACCGATTTTCCTCACCAACGGCGCCGGCGACATCGCGATGACCGATTGGCGATTCAACGCCTGGGCCAAGTACGATAACTGGAAATGCGACGACGAAGTGCCGGCCTGCATCAACAAGCAAATGCGCCTCAAACGCTGGCAACCGTCATGTAAGGGCAGGCGCGTCGTGCTCGAAGGCGGCAGCATCGACGTCAACGGGCACGGGTTGCTGCTTACCACGGAAGAATGTCTGCTGAGCCCGATCCAGGCACGCAATCCAAATCTCACTCGCGCCGACATCGAGCAAGTGTTTGCCGACTACCTGGGAATTCGCAGAGTGCTCTGGTTGAATCGCGGCATCGTCGGCGATGACACGCATGGCCACATCGACGACTTGGCGCGGTTTGTCGCAGCCGACACGGTTGTCGCCGTCGTCGAGGAGAATCGAGACGACCCCAATCATGAACCCCTGAAAGAAAACCTGGCGAGGTTGCGGGCGGCGACGGACGCGGATGGCCGTCGCTTGAATGTCGAGTGCCTGCCGATGCCGGCGCCGCTGGTTTTCGCCGGTCAGCGTTTACCCGCCAGCTATGCCAATTTCTACATCGGCAACGAAAAAGTTCTAGTTCCGACGTTCAATGATCCGAATGACCGCATTGCGCTCAATACGCTGGCTCACCTCTTTCCAGAGCGCTCGGTCGTCGGCATCCACGCCGTAGACCTCGTCTGGGGCCTGGGCACGCTGCACTGCTTGACGCAGCAGCAGCCACAAGCGGGATGAACGCATCGGACCTGTGGCGTCTTGCTACGCCGTGCCGATGCCCACGACATGGACGCGACCCGTATAGGCCACCGACGCAGGATTGGTGAACCCGATTTTTGGCGCAAGGAACGTTGCCGTGTGCGCGGCGCGAATCGTGGCGCCGAGCGGCAGGCCGGTGTCGCAATCGAGCCCGGACGGAATATCGACAGCGAAGACTCGTGCCGGACTGGCGTTGACCGTCTCAATAACGCGATTGATGGGCGAGCGTACCGCCCCCGCGAGCCCAGTGCCGAAGAGAGCGTCAACCACCCAATCCACGCGTGCGAGTCGTGAAGCCAGGCCAGACACATCGGCCAGGACGCGATGCGACAGGTTCATCGCTTGAGCAATATTCCACTGGATCAGCGAATCGCCAGCGAGAGATGCTGGATCGGCGAAGAGGAGAATGTCGACCGAGCATCCGACGTTGGCTAGATGGCGAGCGATCACCATGCCATCGCCGCCATTGTTGCCTTTGCCGCAGCAGATGACGACTGGCCCGTGAACGCCGAGCGAAAGCAGGATTTCCGCAGCGCCGCGGCCGGCGTTCTCCATCAGTACAGATGCCGGGATGCCAAGTTGTTCGATGGCATGCTTGTCGAAGGCGCGGACTTGCTCGCGCGTCATGGCGTTCATTTCTTGGCCGCTCGCGTTTCCTTGACGATCGCGACGTACTTTTCAGCAAGTTCGCGAATTCGCATAAAGTTGCGTGCGGCGACGGCGGCCGGCTCGACGAGTTGCCCGCCGACGCCGAGGCAGCATGCCCCGGCTCTTAGGAATGATGCCGCCGTCGTCAGATCGACGCCGCCCGTTGGCATCAAACGAATCTGCGGCAACGGGCCATGGATTGCCTTGAAGAACGCTGGCCCGACCACATCGGCGGGGAACACCTTTATTATGTCGGCGCCGGCCTCCCACGCCGTCAGGATTTCGGTCGGCGTAAAGGCGCCAGGCATGACCAGTTTGTCGTAGCGCTGACAGAGCCGAATCACATCGAGATTGACCGTTGGGGCGACGATGTACTCCGCGCCGGCCAGGATCGCCGCCCTGGCCGACTCCGGATCGAGGATTGTGCCAGCCCCCAACAGGACGCGATCGCCCAGGGCCGCCCGCGCCTGCTTGATGACATCAAGGGCGTTCGGCACCGTCATCGTGATCTCCGCCACGGTGACGCCGCCGTCCGCCAGGGCACGCACGACATCGACAAGTTGTTGGCTATCCGGCGAGCGCACCACGGCAACGATGCCGCAGTCGAGAACCTGACGCAATTGGTCTTCTTTTGCCATGGACGCACGTGGAAGCCCCAAGATGAGCGCAGCGAATCCTGAGGATCCGAGTTGATTCATCCCAGGGTTCGCTGCGCTCATCCCTGGGCATCGCCGAGTCAATCATATCGCCCGCTGGCTTCGATTGGCCAAACCGTCTCGACCTTGCCCTTGCGGACGCCGAGGCACTGGCGGTGCAGGTTCATGGTCGCGCAGCAATGCGCCGGGATGACCTCGCGACGATCGCCGACCTTGACCCTCGTCGCAGTGTCGCATTCGACCTTGGTGTGCTCCTCGGACAGACGCGTCGCCTTCTCGTCCAGCTTGCTCTTGACGCACGGCATGCCGAAATCCTTGGAAATCGCTTTGCTGCCGGCATCGAGCGTATACCACTGCGGCCGCACACTGATGACCGTGGCGAGGATCGACAGGGCACAGCCGAACTCGGGACGAACGGTGTTGTAAATGCAATCCATGAGGACAAACGAGCCCGGCTGGATTTCGGTCACGCCCGGATAGCCGGCAACGAACTCCCACGTGCCAGTCCCGGCCCCCGTGACGATCGGGACCGGAATGCCCGCTTTCTCGATCAGCCGCCGCGTGCCGACGAGTTGTTCAAGCGCTTCGAGCGATTTCGCTCGTCGCTCCTTCGCGTCGGCTACAAGCTGCAGATGGCCGTCGTAGCCCTGTAAGCCGTCGAAGCGTAAGCCGGGGCTGCGAGCGATGTGCTGGGCCAACGCAACGGCATCGGCGCCAGGAAGCACGCCACACCGCGCCATGCCGATGTCGACCTCGACGAGCACGCCGAGTGTGGTCCCGTGTTCCTTCATGGCTCGGCTCAGTTGATCGACGTTGTCGGCCTGATCGACGCAGACGCGCAGCGTGACGCGCCTGGCAAGGCTGGCGAGCCGTTGCATCTTCTGCGGGCCTATGATCTGATTCGCGATCAGGATGTCGGTGATCCCCGCGTCGGCGAGCACCTCGGCTTCGTTGAGCTTGGCCGAGAGAAACGTCGTGCCGCCGCGGGCCTTGATGTACTGGGCCAAGCCGCCGCACTTGAGCGATTTGAAGTGCGTGCGGACGTTGACGCCGCGATCCTTGCCCGCGTCAAACATGCGTTTGAGGTTGGCATCGATGATGTCGAGATCGAGCAGCAGTTGCGGTGAGTCGAGAGCGTCCAGCGGTTGGCCGATCATGGAAGGCATTGGATATTCCCGGCAGGATGGCGGCGACTCGGATTATTGTACGGCTGCATTACAAAACGAGCATTTCCATTCGTTAGACCGTGACGACGGATTCGGCAGAGTTCACTTGTCATTCCAAAAGAAGCCGGGATCATCTCAGATCGGGCGGGCCACCCAGTTGACGTAGCCGTTTGCGGAGCTATTTGTTCTGGGCTTTGAGCACGTCCGCCACGTTCCATAGCGTAACATTCCGGTCGATGCCGCCGGTGGCGAGCGTTGTGCCGTGTGGGCTAAAGGCGACCGTTTGAAATCCAAGAGCGCCTTCTTCCATAGTGGCGATGACCTTTCGCTTATCGACATCCCAGAAGTTGAGCGTCCCGTCGCGCCCGGCCGACACCAAGAGTCTTCCATCTTTCGAAAGCGCCAGCGCGCGCACGAGACCCTGATGCGATTCGAGCACGCCCGCCGGCATTGCCCTGGCGACATCCCAAATGCGGATCGGCCCGTCCTTGCCGCTCGAATAGAGCACCTTGCTGTCGGGCGAAAACACGAGGTCGCGCACAAATTCGCGGTGTCCCTTCAGCGTGGCATGGTGTTTCTTTGTTGCGACGTGCCAGACCTCGATATTGCGGTCCCAGCTTCCGGATGCAAGCCACTGACCGTTCGGAGAGAAAGCGACGCAGTTCACCTCGGCGTTGTGCTGGGTGAAGGTGTGCAGCGATTTCTTCGCCTTCCAGTCCCACAGACGCACCGTTTTGTCGATGCCGCCCGACGCGAGCAAAACGCCATTGGGATGAAACGCCAAGCCGCGCACGTCCTTCTTGTGTCCCACGAGTTCGCCGATTTTGTCCCCTGTCACGGCATTCCAGAGCGTGATGACGTCCGCATGGCTAACAGTGGCAACGGTCTTGGAATCGTGCGAGAAGCGAACGGTGATGACCATGTCCTTGTGGCCGCCGAGAGTCGCGATCGGCTTTTTTTCGGCCACGTTCCAGAGGATCACCGATTCATCCTTGCTACCCGACGCAAGTGTCTTGCCGTCGGGGGCGAACGCAAGTGTCGTGATTGTGTGCGTGTGCCCTTTGAGCGTCGCAGTCGGTTGTGCTTGGGCGAGTGGCGCGCCAATGGCTGCAACCGCAAACACGATCGATGTTGCCAGGCTACGCATGTTCGCATGAACGGTGACGATGGGCATGGCAGTGCTCTAAGAGTCGTGTCCGGTCCAGGTAGGCGTCGGGGCTTGTCGTGTTGAATAGAATAAGAGAAACGACTATCCCTGTTGAGGTGATTCATGAGCGAAAAAAGCCAGTGGGTCTTTGACGTGACGGAGGCGGAATTCGAGGAGAAGGTAATCAAGAAGTCGCACGAGGCGCCGATAATCGTCGACTTTTGGGCGCCGCGCTGCCCGCCCTGCCGCGTTCTCGGACCGATTCTGGAACGCATGACCGACGAACGCAAAGGAGAAGTGCTATTGGCCAAAGTCGATGTCGACGAAGAGCCCGGCCTGGCCAGCGCCTTTCGCGTTCACGGCATTCCGCATGTTGTCGCCATACGCAATGGGCGAGGAATTGTGTATTTCACCGGTCTGATCGACGAAGCGAGCCTGAATGAGTTCTTTGCGCGACTCCAACCGAACGAAGCCGAGAAGCAATTCGAAGCCGCCGTCGCCGCCGAGAAGACCGATCCCAAAAAGGCGATCAAGCTCTACCGGCTTTCATTGAAAGCGGAGCCCAACAACGACGACGCAATCATCGGCCTGGCTCGGCTGCTCGTCGGCCAGAAGAAAAAAGCCGAGGCTGCGGAGCTGTTGGAACGCATTCCACCGAACAACTCGCACAGCGCCGAAGCGGAAAAACTGCGGGCCATTCTCTGGCTGCAATGCAACGGCAAAGGAGCGGCGGATGAAGCAAAGTTGCGCAAGAAAGCTGCCAACGGGCTTTGCGACCTCGGCTGTGCTCTTGCGGCGCAAGGCAAAACAACCGAGGCGCTGGACACCCTCCTGCAAGCCGGTCAACTCGATCGTGAGGTTGCGGAAACGCGCGTCAAGGAGACTATGGTCAAGATTTTCCACGTCGTCGGCGTGCGCAGCGAAATCGCCGACGCTTATCGCGCCAAGTTGACCAAGCTCCTTGTGTGACCGATTCCCTGTTATCGTTCCCGGGCCGAGTAGAAGAACTCGTAACGCAAGTTCAGATAGATGAACACGTGAGCGACCAGCAGGTACGCCAGCATCGGCGTGAGCGCGACGCCGATGAGTAGGAAAAACGGCACCGCTTCCCCGATGCGCAGGTCGCGCAAACCGCCGCCGGTTAGCCCGAACGCCAACAAGATCGGCAGCACCACCGGCAAAGCCAGAATGGCGGCGAAGGTGAAAGCAATGGCCTGGTAAAGGTAGATGCGGCCCAGGTGCTCTCGGAGCATGCCCACCCACTCGTAAATGCCTCGACCGATCGAGTGATCTTCGACAACGTAAATCGGCCCCATCATCAACGTGGCATAGCCTATGACCGGACAGCAAATCGCCTCAAGAATCAGACTTCCCGCATGAAGAATGTTGAGGACAATATCAATGGCTGGATTTGGGATGGCGCCGTCGGATGGAGCGATCCAGGTCTGAAGGGAACGCAGGAGAAATGCGAGGCCGAACAGACTCACGCCGATGACAGCCTTCGCACCGGTGAGACGCACGGCATAAAGGAAGGCGCCGCCTTGGACCTCGTCAAAGTGCGCTGGACGGAATCGCGACAATTCGAGCGTCGTGAGCTGGGCGAGGATGCTTGTGCAGATATTGAATAGCAGGAGGATAACGAACCCGGCTGCGAGATACGTGCACCAAACCCACTCGGGCGCGATGGCAACCGTGACGTTGGCGACGAGCAATGTGATGCCGATGCCCAGCCCGGTGAGCGCCGCCGTGGTGAGCTTGGGTCGCTGCAGCGTGCTTTCGAAGGCGTTGAAGAGTTCCTCGACGAGCCCGCGTAGGCCAAGCGCCTTCAACTCCGCCGTCGTAGTTGGCGCCTCCGGGGTGGGCGTCGCGTCCGGCGCCGACTCGCCGTTCTCCTTAGGCACCAAATCGGCAAACTCGGGAACCGCGATAAGGGGCAACCACGCCTCGTCTGGGTCCCGCCGAACTCGGCTATCCCATGGAATGCGCCCGGACTTCAGAAACCGCCGCAACGTCTCCGTGCTGCGCACGCGCAAAACCCGGCCATCCGGCAGCCGAATATACCAAAGTTCTGGAGTGGAGACGGACGCCATGACGTGTCCTTCGAATGGGGAAGGCGTTTTTCTTCAAGGTTAGCTTCTCGTCACGGCCCGTGCGGTGATTGCTGTTCGTTTCGCGACAGAATGGCAACCGGCACAGTCGTTTTCCTCGGCAAACACGATACCGTGCGCACGCCGTTTGGTCTTTCCTTCCTAAACGGAAAGGGTCATTTGAAGTGGAGCATCTGTACTGGATCATCCCGGCGGCCGCGATCGTTGCCTTCGCTATTGCGGTCTGGCTCAGCGGTCGATTGGGGAAATCGTCGATTGATGTGAACGCGGCACGCCGGCAGTTTCAGCAACAGCAAGAAGACTTGCAGCAGTTGTTCTTTCACACCGCATCCGCGTCCGGAAAGCCGCGCGGCTTGCGCTGGAAGGACTGCCAATGGAGCGACCTAGCGGCTTGGCTACGTGACAAGCAGACCGGCGAGTTGCTTGCTCTGGTGGGCGTCACTATTTCGTTCGAAGCAATCGAAGGGAGCGACATGGAAGGCGTGGAAGCCGTCGGTAATCTTCGCAATGCCACTGCCGTTTTCGTGTTCCAGGAGGGATCGTGGGGAACCACGGGACGTGTCGTGTTCAATCTCAATCCCGACGAAGCCGCAGCCCATTTTCAAGCGGGATATGAAAGGCTGGAAATGTGAGAACGTTCAGCGCTCCGATCGCGGAAGCGCTGAACGATGTGCGAGAACGGCGTTACTCCGCCGGCGAATGCCCGATGAACGTGACACCGATGCCGATGCTCGTTCCTGTTGCTTTGCCGCCGACGACCAAATTCGCTTTCGAATTGAGCACCCAATGGTTCTTGGGCTGTGCGACGAGGGTCGGCTCCGGACCGGGCTTGAGGTTGGGCCAGAGCATGAAGACGCCGGGATGCGCGATGTCGAGCGTGTCGCCGCTCTTGTCGTGCAGCATCTTGGTCTCCATGAGCGCGGTCTTGGTGTCCGCCGCCGCCTTGATGACGAGGGCGAATTCCTGAAAATCGGCGACGTCCGCAGTGTGCTTTCCGTCCGTCGGCTGAAACGCCAGACGCATCGTATACACCCCGGCCTTGATTTTTTGCTTGCGATAGTCCGTGATCTCTTTGAAGATCTGCAAGACGCCTAGAATCTCAGTGTGCTTGACCTCACGCCAGGTGACGCCGGTCTTGATCTGGGCCGGCGTCGCGTCGGCCGGAATCTCTTTGCGAAACCAAACCTCGCATAGGGGCGTGCCGGACGAATCAAGCAACTGCACCGACTGCTCGGCTAGCAGCTTCTTGATGGGATCGCTGACATCCTTGGGGATCGCATTCGTCGCCGTCTTGATCGAGTATTTCTTGTCCTGCGCTGAAATGTCGGATGAGATTCCAAGGGCGACAAGCAAGGCGATGAACCCATGACAAATGTGCGGCATCGTTTGATGGCTCCATAAAAGAGCCGCTCGCCAATGGCGAGCGGCTAGCTGGCGATGCAAAACGAAAGTTGGTTATTTCACCTGGAATGTGCCGACGTATCCTCCGCGGCGGTCGCTGTCGCTCCAGGTTTCGCCCAGGCCCTGGCCGCGGAATAGGTGTTCGACGACGCCGGCTGGACGAGCGCTGACGTTGTTGGCGAGCGGCGGATAAAACGCGTATTCGTTGCCACACACCTTGTCGTGATCGTTGCTCAGGCAACGAGTGGTCACCTTGGCGACGGTGGCGTTAACTTCGTAGCAGGCGTTTTCCTTGCACGGGCAGCCGTTGATGGCGATTTTCTGCACGTGAACGCGCACGACGTTGGCAAGCAGCTTGCCGCCCTGATGCTGAGCGAATCGAACAAGAGCGTCGCGCTGAGCCGGGGTCGCTTTGCTATCGACGATCAGGACCGCCTGCGAGGGGGCCCGCTGTTCCAGACCCAGCGTGTTGGCGGCGGAGACGACGGCCACGACCGACAGCCCGTCGAGCGTGACGTCGCCGACCTTGCCGGTTTCGATGCGCCAGGCCATGACGCCGTGCTTGCCACCCAGATTGAAATCGGCGTTGGCGAAACACGGGCCGGTCCAGACGTCGCACGTGCGCGCCTCGACGTAAGTTCCTTTGGCGACAACCGCGCTGTCGACCGGCGGCGGCGCTTGCAGCGCGACGGCCAGCGTGGTCAACACGATCGAATGGAGCATTGGTGATTCCTCCCCAAAGTGAATTCTACGGTGGGTAACGAGTTCATTTTCAACGAGAAGGCACTCGCCGTCAAGGGCGGTTGCCTCAAACGGCCGCGTCCGGATAACGAAAGACGGGCCATTGAAGAGCAATATTCTTGCATCAAAGCCATGGCTTCGCGTCCTTGGAAAGCGAAGACCACACCGGCGTCTGACGAGGTCGCCTTTCATCCATGCTGGAGTTTATCCGATGAACCTGCAAGCGCAATTTGAAAAAGCGGCCGCATTGGCGGCCATGAATCGCAATGCGGAAGCCGCACCTGTCTACGAAGAACTCATCTACGCCCTGCAAAACCCGATGACGCCGATCCCGGATGCTCAACGGTCTCAGCTGGTGCGCTCCGTCGCTTTCAACCTTGCCCAAGTGTTCGACAAGCTCGGCCAGTATGGACGAGCGATTGAGTTTCTTGACCTTGGCCTCAGCCTCGGCCCCACGCCGTTCGGACGGGCCATCGCCTTGGCGGCGCGCGGGGAATGCCTTTGGGGCCTAAATCGGCACGCCGAGGCGCGCGCGGACTTCGCGGCGGCTCGTCAAGCTCATCCCGTCATCGGGGCCCTGAACGCCGCCGACAGCATGGCCCGACTCGGTTTCCCGGAGCTCGTCGATCTGGCGGAAGATTGGGTCGACAAGGTCGTGCTCGATCACGGCCCGATTCTCACCGTGGATTTGCGACGCGAAGTCAAGACGATTCGCGCCACGGTGCTCAAGCAACGAAACACGAGCGGTGAGCGCATCATGCTCAAAGGAAAATGCGACGTTTGCCAGGCTGCGCTTGGCGTCGGCGCCGATCGCTGCCGCCACGCGCATTTTCGAGCGATGTTCCAGCTCGGATATCGCCCATCGACCGGCATCCAATCGGCCGAGACCTGGCGCATCCAGGCCCTGCGCAAAGTCGACGACTGGTCGATCTGCGCGGCGTGCCTTGGCCCCTTTCAAGGTTGCGAGTTCGAACACTAACCGGGAGCCGTGGCCGGGGTTGTACTCAACCCCGGCGAAGTTGAAGCGGCGGCGTCACTGCTTCAGTTTCTATTCCCCCTTGCCGCCAAAGAAAGCCGTCATGCTCGTTTTCGGCTCATCACGCCGATAACAGTAGCCGATGGCTTGTGGCTTTCTGACCGCGAGTGCAGCGGGATTTGCTGTCACGGGACGTTGCGGTTGCAACTTCGTCGGGGTTGAGTACAACCTCGGCCACGGTCCCACCTTAGCCGGCGTCGGCACGCACCACTTCGCCAATCTTGCGTTCGAGTTCACTGACCAAGAACGGCCGGCCTTGCACTTTGCTCAGGCTAATCGCATCCACCAGGAACTCAGCACGCAGCAGCTTGCAGAGTTGGCCGGAGTTCAATTCTGGGATCAGCACGCGGCGATAGCGTTGGAGCACATCGGCGAGATTTTTCGGCAGCGGGTTGAGGTGGCGCAGGTGCGCTCGAGCGACCGACATGCCGCGGCGCTGGCACCTCTCGACTGCCGCCGCGATCGCGCCGTGGGTGCTGCCCCAGCCGAGCACGAGCAACTCGCCGCGGCTGGGGCCGACGACGTCCAGAAGCGGAATGTCGTCAGCCACGCGTGCAATCTTCTGCGCTCGGGCCTGAGCCATCGCCTCGTGATTGATCGGATCGAAGCTTACGTTTCCAGAGCCCGCTTCCTTTTCGAGCCCGCCGACGCGATGCTCGAGGCCCGGCGTTCCGGGAATCGCCCAGGGGCGGACGAAATTGCCGTCGCGTTGGTACGGGAGGAACGGCCGATCGGTGCGGCCGGCGAACTCGATCTTGATGGGAGGCAACTCCGCGAGCGTCGGCACGGGCCAAACCTCGGCGCCGGTTGTCACGAAACCATCCGCCAGGACGATCACCGGCGTCATGTGCCGCGTCGCCAGGCGAATTGCTTCTCGAATGATGTCGAACCCATCGGCCGGCGTCGCCATCGCCAGCACGACCAGCGGGCACTCGCCGTGGCGACCATTCATTGCCAACGCCAGATCGGCTTGTTCGCTCTTGCTCGGCATTCCGGCGCTTGGCCCGGCACGTTGCACATCGATGACGACGCAAGGCAACTCGCTCATAACCGCCAACCCGAGCGTCTCGGATTGCAGTGACAGTCCTGGGCTCGTAGTGGCCGTCACGCCGATCGCGCCGGCAAACGACGCGCCCAAAGCCAGGTTGATCGCCGCGATGTCGTCCTCGGCTTGGATGACGTGAACGTCGGGCTGCTTCTTTTCGCAGAGCTTGTGCAGGAGCTCGTTTGCCGGCGCCAATGGAAAGCTGGCGAACACCATCGGCCGCTTCGTTTGATGGACTGCCGTAAGCAACCCAAGCGCGATCGCTTCGTTGCCAGTGATCTTTCGATACCGGCCCGCAGGCAGCGTGGCTTTCGGGATGCGATATTGAACGCTCGATGTCGCGAATGTGCCGGGGTATTGATAGCCGGCGGCCAAAGCGCGATTCGCGGCCTCGATCATCGCGGGGTTTTTGGCGTAAGTGTCGCGAATCCAGCGCGACGTTGGCTCAAGGGGACGACTGAAGAGCCAACACGCCAGCCCGAGAATGCAGAAGTTTCGGCATCGTCCCGTCTCCGGGCCGCTCAAGGAGACCTGGGCAACAGCCGAGCGATTGAGCTGATCCAGCGCCACGGCGATGACCCGATAATTCGATAGCGAACCGTCTACGAGGGGATTCGAGACGTAGCCGGCCTTGCTCAACTCGTCGGCGTTGAATGTATCCGTATTGACGATGAGGATGCCGCCGGCCGACAGGTCGGCCAGGTTGGCCTTCAGCGCCGCCGGGTTCATGGCGACGAGGGCATCAAGCGTGTCACCCGGAGTTTGAACGGCGGATTTGCTGACATGGACCTGAAAGTTGGCGACGCCCGCGAGTGTGCCCGCCGGCGCGCGAATTTCCGCGGGAGGATCGGGCAGCGTGAAAACGCCGCTCCCGTATTGCGTCGATGCCGCCGTGAACTGGGTGGCGACAAGCTGCATCCCGTCGGCCGCATCGCCGCTGAAACGAATGACGACGGCATCGCGGTCTTCAACGCTGCCGCGAGGCTTCTTCACCGCCGCCGTTTTGGGCGTCGCCTGCGGCGGTATCTTCGTCAAGCGTTTTCCGTGCGAAGCCATGTTTACGTTTCCAAGTCGTGCCGGTCAATCGCCTTCGCGCTTGGGCGGGGCGGGCGGCGGATGGGGCGGCAGGTTGTACACCATCGTCGGAAAATGCTCCACGAGATAATGCACGATCCGCTTCACCGACAAGATTCCTACCGGCCGGTCGTCGACCACCACGGGCAGATGGCGAAAGCCCCCTTTTTGCATGCGCTTGATCGCGATGGAGATCGAATCTTTTGGATGTACCGTCACCGGCGCGGGCGTCATGCACTCGCTGATCGGCAAATCGAGCGGCTTGGCCTTGGTCAGCACCCGGCGCAACAAGTCGCGCTCCGTGAAGATGCCGACGATGCGCCGCTGCTCGCACACCAGCACGCAGCCGACGCGCTTTTCGCGCATCAGTTTAACCGCGTCCGAAACCGGTTGTGTCGCTTGGACGATCCACGGCTGCGTCGGGTGCAGCCGCGACACGGTCTCGGCTCTTAAGTCGCGCGCCAGGTTCATGCTTCGCCGCCTCCGCCAGAACCGCAAAGAGTCCATCGGCTTGCGCTTATTGTCGATGCTTGTCATGACGACGGCAAGTGGCGAAGGGTATTGCTGACGGATCGATGACTGATAAAAACACTGACAGGTTGCTCCCTGTTTTGCGCGCACTGCCAGCGAAAAGTTGAAGCATCCACGTTGCCATCACAACATTCGAGCCATGGAACCGACGCCATTCTCACCGCCCCCGGCCGAAGCAGTCCTCGAAAAGCTGGGGCCGATCCTTCGTGAAAAAGTCATCATCGAAGGCCGAACCTTCCTGATCGAACACCCCGGGCAGCCCGACAAGCTGCAGCGGTTGCCGGAGGTGCATGACGCCTTCGCCAAGGATGAGTACATGCCGTACTGGGCCGACCTTTGGCCTGCATCGCGCATGCTCGCCAAGGCGATCCTTCGCGAACCCTGGACGCCCGGAACCGAGGCACTGGAGATTGGCTGCGGCCTGGGGCTTCCGGGGATCGTCGCACTGTCGATGGGCCTCAAGGTCACATTCAGCGACTACGACGCTTGTGCCCTGCGATTCGCGGCCAACAATGCACGATTGAATGGCTTTGACGACGTCAAGACGCTGCAACTCGATTGGCGCTCGCCGCCGGATGACCTGCGAAGCCTGGTGATACTCGCGTCCGATCTGGTTTACGATCTGCGCCACGTCGCGCCCATCGGTTCATTCATCAAAAAGGTGTTGCTGCCCGACGGCCTATGCCTTTTGACCGATCAGGATCGCGTGCCGTCGCACACGTTTCGCGAAATCCTGGAAGCGGAAGGATTGCACTTCACCACCCAGCTGGTTCGCGCAGGTCAACCTGGCGGCATCCGCTCGAAGGGGACGCTTTACCGCATCACAAACATCGTCAGCCACGCGTAGCCGCGCTCGCTCGGCGGTTTCGCGCACCTCGCTATTGGAGATTTCTCCAACGAGACGGTATGATGATCGTGTCCGATCAGGGTAATCGACGGAAAGGAGACGTCTATGAAGTTGTTTCCCGTCATCGCGGCCATCGTGGTCGCAGCCATTGCCGCGCGTTCCGCGCATTCGCAAGAGAAAAAGGCGGAGCTGGTACCCGTCAAGTACGAGGGGCTAAAGCAAGAATTGCTGAAACACCGCGGCAAGGTCGTGATCGTCGACTTCTGGGCTAGCAACTGCGACCCGTGCCGCAAGAAATTCCCGTTCTTCGTGGAGCTTCACGAGAAGTATGCGGCAAAGGGCCTAGTCGTCATCAGCGTTTCGGTAGATCCCGCCGTGCAACTTGAAGAAAACATCGCCGAAGGTATCGCGGCGGCCAAGAGATTCATCGAAAAACAGCAACCACCGTTTCGCAACCTGCTTCTAGATGAGTCAGCGGCCACCGTGACGAAGCATTTTGGCTTCAAAGGGCTGCCGTTCTATTACTTCTTCGATCGCAAGGGAAATTGGATTCGTTTTCGCGCGGCAGACCCCGGCGGCGTTCCGTATGACAAACTCGACGAGCTCGTCGTGAAGATGTTGGATGGAAAATAGACTAGAAGCCGTGGGATGAGCGCAGCGAATCCCAGGGATGACGTTGGAGCAACCAATGAAGTACCTCGCAACCAGCGCGTCGATGGCCTTGCTCGCCGTTCTTTGTTCCGCGGGCGATCAGAAACAGGAACAAAAGAACTTGATGATCCCTGTCAAGTATGCCGGGCTCAAGGAAGAAATCCTCAAGCACCGCGGCAAGGTCCTGGTCGTCGACTTCTGGGCCGGATGGTGACCGCCCTGCAAGGAAGGAATGCCGCATCTGGTCGAGATGCACAAGAAGCTCGCAAGCCAAGGATTGGCCGTCATCACACTGTCGCTCGATCCGCCGGGCGACAAGCAAATGGTACAAGACGCCAACGCGTTTTTGCAGAAGGAGAACATTCCCTTCCGCAATCTTCTGCTGGATGAATCGGAAGAATTCTGGCCCAAAAAGTTTGAGTTCACGCCGCCTCCGTGTTATTACGTTTTCGATCGGCAAGGACGATGGGTGCGCCTTCGCGTTCAAGACTTCAAGACACCCGAAGCGCTTCGCGAAGAACTCGACAAGGTCATCGTGCGACTGCTGAAGGAAAAATGACATGCAAACGGGCGATCCGCACAAGAGCCTGGCGAACGCGTTGGGACGCATCCCCAGCGGCATCTTCATCCTGACCTTGGCCCGCGATCAAATCGAAACCGGCATGCTCGCGAGTTGGGTGCAACAGTGCTCGTTCAAGCCGCCGTTGATCACGTTCGCGGTGCAGAAAGGCCGGCCGATCGTGGAGCTCTTAGCACCGGGGGCCCTTCTCACACTGAACATCCTCGAAGCGGCTCAGACCGACATGATCGCCCACTTCGGCAAGGGCTTCGCACTTTCGGAAAACGCATTCATCGAACTCGACATCCAGCGTGCGCCTCCGCATGGCCCGATCCTTCGAGAAGCCCACGCGTATTTGCATGCCAGCGTCGTCGGGCGATATCCCGCGGGCGATCACGACTTGTTTCTCGCCGAGGTGACTGCCGGCGCACAACTCGACGACGGCCAGCCAATGGTCCACATTCGCAAGAACGGGTTCCATTATTGAACACGGTGAGCCGAGCGGCGTAAGCCGCCGGGTGATGATGTTGCCCGGCGGCGTACGCCGCTCCGCTCGCCAACATGGTGCCGATGATGGAACAACCCTGCCACCTCTGCGATGCCGAAGCCGTCAGCCGTTGCTACAGTTGCGGCAAGCTGGTCTGCGCGCAGCACGACAAGGGGAAGTCGTGTCCTACATGCAGCGGCGGCTATGTACCCGGCGATCCGCGCGGCATCAGCGTCGAGCCGTTGCCAAAAGCTGGCGGCGCGGCCTGGTGGCGACCGCAGGAAGCCGACGCATATCACCCTCCCGAATGCTACGAATGCAAAGGCCTGGCCAAACGCACCTGCCGAAACTGTTAGAGACTGTTTCACAACTGCCCGACTGCGATAACAATGCAGGCCAAGCGGACGAAGCCATGGTACATGAACGAGTAACGTTCCCAACGGTTAGCGATGCGGCGAAAACTATGCAGCCACGAATTGG
>VGZI01000110.1 GCA_016872605.1 Planctomycetota bacterium | reverse complement strand
TCGCCGGCGGACTCCCCATCCGTCCGGCAGTCCATGCGCGCTGCCAAAGTTGCCGCCGGCGACCCCGATCCGTGCTCGCCGGTGCCGGCGCGCCGCCCGCGCGATCACTCAGCAACGCAACTACCTCGTACTTCTCCCTGTTTTCTAATAATCTCACAATCTCATCAGGGTTCCATGATTACTGGCAACTTCAGACAAGCCCGACTAAACTGGTGGTGAACCCAAGGCTTGGGAATATTTCGCCGACCAAGATGTACAAGGCGGTCGTTGATGTTTAGAATCCTCGGTTCCGCGAAAAGGTTGTGCGACGGTATGACGCGGCGCGATCTCCTTCGCGCCGGCGCAAGCGGAATCCTCGGGCTCACCGCCGCCGATCTAATGGCGGCACAGCGTGACGCGAAGTCGACCCGTCCGCGGCAGCACGGCCGGGCCAAGAACGTCATTCTGCTTTACCTCTACGGCGCTGTGAGCCAAATCGATACGCTCGATCCGAAGCCGGAGGCGCCGCAGGAGATTCGCGGACCGTTCGCGTCGATCACGACACCCCTTCCTGGCGTGCGTGTCGGCGCTCCCGTGCCGGAGCTCGCGCGCCGGCTCGATCGCGTCACGGTGGTTCGCTCGATGACGCATCCGGTGCCGATCCACAACGTCGCCAACGCGGTCACCGGCATTCATCAGACCGACATTCCCATGGAGCTGAACCAGCGCGATCCTCGCCATTGGCCATTTTTCGGTTCCGTGCTGGAATACCTCGAAACAACGCAAGGCCGGCGCGATCCGTCCGCCATTCCGAGCAACGTTATCGTCCCCTGGCGGCAGAGCGCCAATGCGCCGGCGAAACGCGCCGGCTTCTTCGGCGGATTCCTCGGCCCACGCTACGACCCGACCGCTATCGAGTTCCAGGGCCGCGGCACGTTGGCATCGTCGCTGCAGCCGTTCAATCCGTACTGTAGCATCGATTTGGCCGCGCCGTTCAATTTCCCCGCCACCGCCCTAATGCCGGAAATCACCCTCGATCGATTTCGCGGTCGGCGCAGCTTGCTCGACCAGCTAAGCGATCAGCAGCGGCACCTTGCGAATGCTGTTCCGACCCGTGGCTATGATCAGCTTCAACAAGTCGCCCTGGGATTGTGCGATTCGCAATCCTTGCCCGGCGCCCTGCGCATCGACCGCGAACCGCTGGCCGTGCGCGAACGCTATGGCCGGCATCTGTTCGGCCAATCGGCGCTCATGGCGCGGCGGCTCATCGAGGCCGGCACGCGCATCGTCACCGTCCTCTGGGATGAGTTCGTCGAAAATAATTCCGCCTGGGATACGCACAACAATTTGACACGCCGGCTCGGGCGCGAACTCTGTCCTGGCTTCGACCAATCGTTTGCCGCGCTGCTTGACGATCTCGACCAACGTGGGATGCTCGACGAGACGCTCGTCCTCTGCTTCACCGAGCATGGCCGAACGCCGCAACCCGAAGGCGCTGACGGGCGCAACCACTGGTCGGGGACGTACAGCATCCTCCTGGCCGGCGCCGGCGTCAAGAAAGGCAACGTCGTCGGCGCCAGCGATCGTCAGGGCGCGTTCGTCAAGACGCGCCCCGTCAACCCCAAGGACATCCTCCGCACCGTCTATCACCTCCTCGGCGTCGATGCCGACCGCACCATCCCCGATCGCCAAAACCGACCGCTACCGCTCGTCGACGGCGGCCACATCGTGCCGGAGATTCTCGAGTAGCGACGCGCTGCGATCGGCAAGCCTCCGGCGCGATCGTCCACCGCACCTTCGGAAGTGTTCATGAGCTGATTTGTTGTTCGAGGCATTATTTCAACTCCACCGGCAGTTCGTCAATTTTCGCCGCCAGGATGAAATCGTTCTCCGTCAAGCCGCCGACGGCATGGGTCCAAATCTCGATCGAGACATTGCGATAACCGACAAGGTGCAGATCGGGATGATGATCCTCGCTCTCGGCTATCTGGGCGATACGGCTGAAGAAGTCGAGCGCCGTCATGAAATCGCGCACGCGCCACTCGCGGCGAATCCGCTTGTTATCGCTGCACAGCGTCCACTGGGGCAGCGCAGAGAGAAGCGTGCGAATCTGATCGCTTGTCAACGCGGAGGCGCCGACTTCGCACGAGACGCATTTTTTCTTCGTCAATTCGTTGGCAGACATAACAGCCCCCTCGCGGTTCAAATCAGAGCCTGAAGCGTAAGCGAAGTCCGACCTTCGTTGCCCCTTCAGGCTCTGATGCGTTGGGAAAATGGGCAAGGCGGGCGCAACGCATTTATTGTCACATATGCACGGACGCCTGCCAAGTCGGCAAAGTTTTCCAGCGCGGAGGCGATGTTTAGCGATTCTCCGGTTTCTGCCACGCAGTTTGCCGCGCCGGCATGCCGAAGTTTAGATGGAATAACCGGTTCATTCGGTTTGATGCGCACAAAGCCCGCCGATTATGGCGAGCCCAATCGGGAGATGCACGCACATGTCGCGAATCACGACGTTCCTTCTGGCAGCCCTCTTAATGCTCGGCCTAACGCCGGCGCTTGCGTTCTGCCAGCAGTCCACGATCACGTTTGGCCAGCAGTCGAAGGCCAAGGGCAAGGACGAGTTCGACATCATTCGCATCGGCCGACAACTCAAAGGCCGCATCGTCGATCACACGGCGAATCATGCGCAGGACAATCGCATCTGGTCGAAGGCGCTGCACCAGTGGCGCGATCTTTATATCTATCTGCCGCCCGGCTATACGCGCAGCGAGCGCTATCCGATCATGTATTATCTACATCCGTTTGCGATGGACGAGCGAACCTTCCTGCAAGTGGCGCCGAAGATCGACGAGGCGATCGCCTGCGGCCAGCTGCCGCCGATGATCGTGGTGGCGCCCGACGGCTCGATCGACGGCGCCGGCTGCCTCGAGAAGCCGGGCAGCTTCTTTGTGAACTCGCATGCCGGGCCGTATGAAGATTTCATTCTGCAAGACGTGTGGGATTTCGTGATTCAGCGCTACCCGGTTCGGCCCGAGCGCAACGCGCATATTTTGGCCGGCGTGTCGATGGGCGGGTACGCGGCGTTCAACCTTGGCATTCGCCATCGCAACGCGTTCGGCATCGTCGTCGGCATTCATCCGCCGCTCAACACGCGCTGGTGCGACGTCGACGGCAACCCGCGCGCCAAGTTCGATCCACGCCGCTGGGGCTGGCGCACCGGGTTCGACAATCCCAACGAGATCGTCGCCAACTACGGCGGCGCCTTCAAGGTGCGCTTGGGCAAAATGATTCGCCCCGTCTTCGGCATCGGCGATGACGCTCTCATCAATATCTCGGAGAACAACCCGATCGAGTTGATCAGCAAGACCGGGCTGCGCAACGGCCAACTGTCGATGTTCGTCGGCTACGCCGGCCACGATGAGTACAACATCGACGCTCAGGTCGACAGCTTCCTGTACTACGCCAAGTTCCGCGGCTTGGGCGTTGCCGTCGCCTTTGAACCGGACGGCCGCCACGACGCCATCACGGCCCTGAAGTTCTTGCCGTCCGTCTTCCGCTGGTTGACGCCGCAGGTGGCGCCGTATGCACCGCGAATGGATCAATGCGTGCCGGGGACGCGAAATTAGCAAAGGGTGAATTAGCAATTGACAATTGCTAATTGGGAGTACCGCCGGTCGATTTGAAATTGCTAATTGCTAATTTCGGTGCACGTTGGCGTGCGCAACAGTAGAAAAAAACACAGCCCGCCTTGCCAAATAATCTGGCGAAGCGGGCTGTATTCCTTGAAGGAAATCCGGGAACCGGTGCGGGGCATTCGGATCGGGGATTTACTAGAGGCCGGGGGATCAATCTTGATTGTAAAGATCGGAGCCGCCCTGGCTCGTATGTGCCGAAATCCGGTCTACCCTCAGGTTCCAGTCTCAAGGCCCGGTGGAGTGCTGATGAGGCGCCTCCTTTCGCACAGCTGTTCAAAGGTGCTTTCTTTCCGATAGCTTACCGCTCCGGCTGGGAGGATTGCAAGGAAAAAATGCCCGAGGCGATTTTTTTTTTGCACGCTGCCATTTAGCCGAATGCAAACGAGATCAAAACAACACCTCTAAGGAAAGCCTAACGGGCGGACATTGTTCACCCGTTACATGAGCCGATCATGTGCGGCTCAAGCATCAACTTGGGACGGCGCGATAGGTGTCCAGACCATGGGATCCGCTTCACTGCGCTACTTGTTCGGATACGGCTTCTGCCAAAAGTTTTCGCCGCTGATGTTCATCGACGGCTGCGTCTCGACGGTGCAATCACCGGTCACGGTGCACTGGCAGGCGAGTCGCATCTCTTCTTCGTGGCCAATGGATTCGAAGGCGTGAATCGTATTGAGGCTAAGGGTTTCGATCCATCCCGGCTTGCTCAGGTTGTCCATCCCTTTCTTGACGAGCACCCGGCAGGTGGCGCATAGGCCGTTGCCCATGCAGTTGAGGCCGGGGTAACTGAAGATCCACGGGTGCAACTCGACGCCAGCCTTGCGCGCTTCATCACGCAGGTTGGAGTTTTCGGGGACTTCGATTTCTTTTTTCTCGTTGACAAAGTTGATCTTTGGCATCGTTGAACGTCCTTGGGGCCCTCGGGAGTCGCCGTGAATGACGGTATTCTAGGAATCGACGCGAACTGAGGCGAGCCGAGCCGCGAAAGCGGCCAGGTGATGCAAGACCAGCGTCTAACCCGGCTCGTGACGGGACTCGGCTCGCCGAAGTGATACAGATCATACAACATCCGTATGGCGATTCGATTGGCCCACTTCAGCGACATACATGTGACCACGGCGCCATTGCACTGGACCTGGGGCGACTGGTTTTCCAAACGGCTCACCTCATGGCTCAATCACGCGATCGGCAGAGGACCCCAGTTCGCTCTTGCCGATGAGATCGTTCGATGCTTGATGGACGACCTGGTCCAGCGCGGCATCGACCATGTCGTCTTTTCAGGCGATGCGACGGCGCTGGGCTTCGAGGAAGAGGTCCGGCATGCTGCAGGATTGTTGCGCGTCGACACGCTGCCGATTCCCGGTTTGGCCGTTCCGGGCAACCACGATTATTGCACCTGGGCGGCAGCGGAATCGGGCGCGTTTGAGCGCCACTTCGCACCCTGGCAGCAAGGCCGACGCATCGGGGACTTCGCCTATCCGTTCGCCCAGGCGATCGGCGACGCCTGGTTGATCGGCGTCAACGGGGCCACGGGCAACCGCTGGTCGTGGGACGCCGGCGGCGCTGTCGCCCCCGATCAACTCGATCGCCTCAGGCAACTGCTCGATTCGCTCCCGGCCGGCATCAAGATTCTCGTCGTGCACTTTCCGGTGTGCCTGGCCGGCGGCGGGTTCGAATGGTACTGTCGCGGTTTGCGGAACCTCGATGAGATCGTTGCCATCGCACAGGCCGGCGGCGTCAACCTTTGGCTGCACGGCCACCGCCACACGCCGTACTATCATCAGAGTCCCAACGGCGCCCCGTTCCCTGTCATCTGCGCCGGCACCGCGACGCAACGCGATCTCTGGTCGTATGGCGAGTACGTCATCGACGGTGCCCGGTTGCTTGCGACGAGGCGGCAATACGATCCGGAGACAAAGGCATTTCACAATGTGGAGAGTTTTGAGTTGATTCTGGCAACTATCAATTGACTCACCGCGTGAGCGAGACAGGGCACTTGCCTGCGGTGCGTGCTCAACAAAACTCCATTGCCGTCAGCGCGTAAACCTTCGCTACGCGGATAAGGTCAGAAATCGACACCCATTCGTTAAGGGTATGAGCGCCGCCGGCGTTGGGGCCGTGCGTGATGGCCGGCACGTTCGCCAACGCCCAAAAGCTGTTGCCGTCGTCGCAGAACGGCTTGGCGCCGATGGGCAGTGATTTCCCGGACAGCGTTTGATACGCCCCCTGGAAGCACGCCACGAACGGATGCGGCTGATCGAGAAGAAATGCGTCGCGCATCAGACACAACTCGGCCGATATCGTTGTGCCGGTAGCACGGGCGGTTTCGTCGATCAGCGCGCGGAACTGGGCGTCGGCGTCGGCGTGCTTTGTGCCGGGCAGCCAGCGCCGCGTTCCTTCGAGCCGGCAGGTCTTCGGATATTGATTGAATATCTCGCCGCTATGGATTTGGCCCACGAATAAGCTCTCGGATCCAGCCAGCGGGTCGCGCTTGTGAGCGAGCTGATCGTTCAACGCAAGCAGGCTGGCGACGAGTTGAGCGCCAACGGCAATCACGTTGGGCTCGGCGGGCCGCATGACCTCGTGAATGGGCTGACCAGTCCTTTCGATCGTCACTTTCCACGTGAACCCGCCGCGACCGATCACCGGCAGCACATGGTTGAGGTACTCCGGCAGTAACACCGCGTCGCCGACGTACCCCGCCTGGATCATGGCGTTGAGTTGTCGACCGTCGCCCCAAGGCGTTTCGTGCAGATCGTGAGCCGTCAGCAGGATCGCGCCTGTCTCCAAAGCATCCGCGTCGCGCAAGGCGAGCATCGCTTCGACCGCGGCAATCGTGCCGGCCTTCATGTCCGACGAGCCGCTGCCGCGCAACAGGTCCCCTTCCACTCGCGGGGGGACGAATGGCAAGTGCACGGTGTCGAGATGCCCGTTGAACTGCAGCGTTCGCCCCGTGTTCTTGCCCTGAAAACGGACCGCGACCGCGGGCGCAGCCGGATAGCCTCCGTCGGGCCGTTCGACGGCGAATCCTTCGTCGGAGAGCACTTCGGCAAGGCAATCGAGCACCGCTTTCGCCTCGCCCGTGCGGCTTGGAATGGCGATAAGTCGCTGGGCCATGCCGAGCAATCGATCCGGCCTGACCGCGGCAAATACTCGCTGGCGTTGTGCATCGGTAGTTCTCATGGTGAACGTTGTATCAAACTCCGAGCTTGAAGCGTGAGCGAAGGACGAGGAACCGTCGCTAACGCTTCAGGCTCTGTTTTTTTCTTGCATTTCGTGCAAGGGTCTGTAACAACAGTATGCGTGTGATTTTCCCTCGGGTTGCCTGAAAAAGGGGAGGCTCGCCATGATTCGCTTGCGAACCTGTATTCTGATTTTTGCGCTGCTTGCCGTCGTCGGCGGCACCGCGTCCGCACAGAACGCACGTCCCGATCTCGCGCCGATTGCCAAGGACGACTTCGGCTTCGTCCACCTGCGCATTAACGACGTTTGGAACGGCGAAGTCGGCGCCAAACTTCGTCAGCAATTCCCGGAACCGGCCAACTTCCTGCGCCGCGATCTAGAGCGAGCCGCCGGCATCGACGCCGAGGGCGTCGATACGGTAACGTTCGTGCTGCCGACAGCCGCGTCGCTGCGTCTTTTTGGCAGAACCGAGGAGAAGAAATTCGATGAACGACCGAAGGAGAAGAAGTGTGGCGAGGACATCGACCAAGACGAGTTCAAGAAAGGTCCGGGATTCAAGGAGGACAAATTCAAAGAGGCCTTCCCCTTCGAGACCGACGACCGTCCGCGCGAGCCGATGATCCTCGTGATCCTCACCACGCTCAAACCGTACGATCGCGACAAGGCCGTTCGCGCCTTGTTTCGCAATGACGAGCCGATGGAGATGAAGCACAACGGAAAAACCTATCTGCAGGCCAAGCGAGCCTTCAGTCCCGCCTTGCACCTGCTCAATGATCGGACGATGCTCATCGCGACGTCGCCGGCGTTCATGAAACGTGTACTGGGGCGACCTTAGGGGACGGCAGCTCAAGGCGCACTCGCGCCAGCCCTGGACCTGATCAGCAAGAAACACACCGTGGTCGTCGGCCTGAACATGGAGGAGGCATTCGCTAAGAAAATTCGCGAAGACGCTCGCAGCGATTGGCGTCGGCCGTGGGGTCCTGAACCGCTCTGGGCGTTTTCGTCGCTGCTTGAAATGCGAACCGTGACGGCTGCGCTCGACGTCGGCAAGACGACCAGGGGCCAGGCGACCTTGACGTTCGCCACCGCGAAGGAAGCTCAAGCAGCGGCCGGCGCGGTCCAGGACGCGCTGGTCCTCTTTCGCCTCTTTGTCCTCAGCCGGGGCATGCTGGAAATTCAACGGGAATTGGAGTTCTCGGAACGCCCACTGGAATTGCTCGTGGCGAATCAGCTTCTCAAAAACCTCGAATCGGCGGTGCGGGCCGTTAAGGTTAGCACGAAGCTGGCGACCGTCCATGTGAGTGCGGAAATGTCGCTTGACCTTGGCAAGATCGCCGCTCAGGCGAAAGAGGAACTCAAAGTACTTGATGACGATGAAGCCTTTCAGATTGCGAGGCTGCGCCGCCAAAGCGCCGGCAACCTGAAGATCATCGGCATCGCTCTACACGACTACCACGACACGTATCGAGCATTGCCTCCGGCCGCCATCTGCGACAAAAACGGCAGACGGCTGCTCAGTTGGCGCGTGGCGATCCTCCCCTTCATCGAGCAAGACGCGTTGTACCGCGAGTTCAAACTTGATGAACCTTGGGACAGTGCCCACAACATCAAACTCTTGCCCAAGATGCCGAAGGTCTATGCTCCCGTTGGTATCGCGACGAAGAATCCGCACAGCACGTTCTACAAGGCGTTTGTCGGTCCAGGCACGACCTTCGAACTTCGCCCCGATGCCAACGCGATGCTCGGCGCCAAGGGGCTGCGTCTGCTCGATTGCGTCGACGGAGCCTCGAACACGATCGGTGTCGCGGAGGCGACGTATCCCGTCGAATGGACCCGGCCCGTCGAACTGGAGTTCGGCGACAAGGGCGTGCCCCAGGTCGGCAGGACGATGTTCAAGGACGGATTCCATGGCATGATGATGGACGGCTCGGTGTTTTTCTTCGAACGCCGCATCGACGATCGCACGCTGCGCGCGATGATCACGCGCGCCGGCGGCGAGTTTGTCGATTACTATCGCTTCACGCGCGGTCGTTGATCCAGTCAGAGCCTTAAGCGTAAGCGAAGAAACGATGGCGTTTGCTTGCGTTTCAGGCTCAGCGTTGGAGGAACTTTCATGATTCGTCTGATCGCTTTTTCGCTGGCGTTGCTCCTCTTGGCCAGCGCGGCGCACGCCCAGGATCGCGTGAAGCCGAAATTCGCCAAAGGCGGCAAGCCGTTCGGCGAGCCCTGGGCGCAAGTGCCTGAACTCTACAAGAAAATGAAAATCCCCGAATGGCCCGTTCCGACCGACCTGGACAAGTGGGAACAGGATCGTAAGCAGGTTCGTGACACGCTCAGGAAGTGCCTGGGGAATCTTCCCGCGCGGCCCGATCCACGCAAGGCGGCCACGACGTTCAAGGAAGAGAAGGACGACTACACGGTCGAACGCTTTGAACTCTTCAACGGCGTCGATCAGACGGTGTATGGAATCCTGCTGATTCCCAAGGGCATCAAAAAGCCCCGGCCGGCGATCATTCTCGCGCATGGCCATAGTGGATCGAAGGAGATTCTGTGCGTCGATGAGAAAAGCGCCCAGTGCGCCGGGCCGACACTGGCGAGGAAAGGCTACGTCGTCGCCGCCATCGATTCCTATTTCTGCGGCGCGCGGCGAGGCAAAGGCCCGGCTGGCGAAGGCGACGGGAAGCCGCCCAGTGAGGAGCATTCGCTCTTCAAGTTCCACCTCCTCATGGGCCGATCGCTCTGGGGCATGATGGTCCGCGATCAACAATGCCTGATCGATTATCTTGAAACCCGGCCCGAGGTCGACGTCAAGAAAATCGGCGTCTCCGGCATGAGCATGGGCTGCACCACGAGTTGGTGGCTCGCGGCCATGGATGAACGGGTTCAATCCGTTGTCGGTGTCGCCTGTTTTACGCGTTACACGGAACTTCTCGCGTACGGCAACCTGCGTTCGCACGGCATGTATTACTTCGTGCCCGGCGTATTCGCCCATTTCGATACCGAGGCGATTCACGCCCTGATCGCTCCACGGCCACACCTTGAACTGTCGGGCGATCAGGATGCCGGCGCACCCGTCGATGGAGTGGTTATGCTCGAAAAGAAGCTGGCGCCGGTTTATCGCCTCTACGGCAAGGAAAGCAACTTCCGTAGCATCGTGTACGAAAAAACCGGCCATGAGTACTTGCCGGAGATGCGCGACGAGATGGTCGGCTGGTTTGAAAAGACGCTCTCGCTGAAACAGTAAGCAAGTCGTTTTTTTTCACCACGGAGGCACAGAAATCACAGAGAGCATCGACTAGGGTAGTTGCGCCGTCATCTTGATTGGGCATGTGCGGGCATAATTTTTTTTCCTATCGTGCATTATTTCTGTGGTCTCTGTGCCCCTTTGGTTCTTTGTCGTCAGTTGACCGAGGGTTAGGGCAACGGGCTTTCGCCGCCCGGCCGAGGCAACGGCGGCGACGGCGGTCCAGGGGGCATCGGGTCGGGAGGCGAGGGTGTCGGCGGCGATGGTGGTTGCGGCGGCGGCGATGGAGGCAACGGCGGCGGGCTCGGCGGCTGCGGATTTTCCGACCCATTCAGGGTTACCGTGAAACTCCAGCTTCCCCTCGCGTTCCGGCCCGTTCCCGTCATCGTGTTTCCCTGCATCCGGCCCTGGTACACGACTCGGCCATCGTAGAACGTCATGACCACATCTGTCCCGACCTGCCGATAGGTCCCTTGGTTGGCGCCGTCCGTGTCGATCATGATGACGACACCGCTGGCGCGAAAGACGAACTCCAAATCGCCGTAGCCTTCGAGCTGTTCCTGCCCAACCCAGCGGGATCGTTCGAGCCGAGGCCCTCCCGACTGGGCAAGGGCCTCAATCGGTTGAATCGCCAGCAACATGGCGCCGGCGCACACCGCTATTTGCATCAACTTTCGCATGGCTTTCTCCTTGGATGAGGATTGCATCAGCGGCCTGTCCATCAGATCCGCTCGCCGAGAACATCCCCATCAGTCTTCGGACCGGACAAGCGAGTCGTGATTATTACGATGAACGCCGACTCGTTAGAATGAAAATGCCCACCGATTTCCAATTTCCGACATGAGGCATGCAATGAGCGCCAATCACCCTCCCGTTCTCCAGGTCGAATCGCAAGGCGGCGTTACGCGGCTCGTGCTCAATCGACCCGAAAAGCGCAACGCCCTCTCCTGGGATTTGCTTCGCACACTTGAACAAGCCCAGAATCGGCTTTCCAATGACAAGAACGCGCGTGTCGTCGTCGTGGCTGCACAGGGCAACGTTTTTTGCTCGGGGCATGATCTCGGCGAAATGGTTGGTCAGTCGGCCGAGGAGTATCGCGAGTTGTTTGCACTCTGCTCACAAGTGATGCTGGGCTTTCGCAAGCTGCCACAGCCGGTGATCGCGCGCGTGCAAGGCGTGGCGACGGCAGCGGGGTGTCAGCTCGTCGCGGCATGCGATCTGGCGGTGGCAGCCGAGTCGGCGACGTTCGCCACGCCGGGCGTCAAGATCGGCCTGTTCTGTACGACGCCGATGGTGCCGCTCGTCCGCGCCGTGCCGGCCAAGGCGGCCATGGAGATGTTGCTCACGGGAAAGCCGATCAGCGCTCAGCGGGCGTACGAACTAGGCCTGATCAACCGCGTGGTCGCCGCGGATCGCCTCGATATGGCCATTGGCGAGTTCCTCGATGCAATCCTTTCTTCCAGCGCGATGACGATTCGCCTGGGGAAGGCAGCGTTCTATCGGCAACTTGCGATGGAGGAAGGCGCCGCGTACGACGACGCAAATGCCGTGATGACCGAAAATGCGGTGTGCGGCGACGCGCAGGAAGGTATCGCGGCGTTCCTTGGCAAGCGTCGGCCGGTATGGAAGGGAGAGAAATCAGATCCTGAAGCGTAAGCGAAGACAATGGCCTTCCTTCGCTGACGCTTCAGGCTCCGATGTTAGAGGCTATCCGGCAAGCTACGTGGGGCACGTTTTTAACGTGCCAGAACCCGGAAAAATACGGGACCTGGCACGTTAAAAACGTGCCCCACCGGCCTTCCCGGATAGACTCTTAGAACCGCCAGCGGAACTCGGTGCGGTAGACGGACTCGGGGCCGTGGCTGTTGTTGCCCAGGCGGAAGGAAAGGCCGACGCCGAGGTCGGCGCGATCGCAAAACATCACGCGGAAGCCGGGGCCGAGCGTCGTGTAGGTGCTGCCGGCCATATCGGCGGGCTTGCCCCCCAGATCGGTGAATTGGCCGCGGAAGCTGTAGCCGTTCAACTCGACGTTGGCGAGCACCGTGAAGAAGTCGCCGTGTTGATACAGGCGCTGATTGAGCGCGATGTGATAGTGGAACACGGCGCCGGCGAAATCAGGCGTGCCGCCGATCGGAATCCACTCGGCAATCTGCGTCTGCAAATACGTTGACGGGGTGATCTTGAGGGCGGCCATTAGCGCTGGTTCGAGCGACACGTGGCCCGTGCCCAGACCGGTGCGGAAGTTGCCCGTGGGCAGATACGTGCGGAACTGCGACGTGATGAGGATCAACTCACGATCGAGCAGTACCGCCTTGGCGCCGACGTTGATGTCACCCAACCCCGCGCCGCTCGGGTTGCCGATGGCGTCGAAGCTGAGGTAGGTCATTTCGAAAAAGGCGCTGGCGGCGGGGCCGGCGGCGACTTCTTGATACAGCGTCAGCATGCCATAGCGAATCGCCGGCTCCGGATTGGCCGGGCCCTTCTTGCCGGCGATGCTGGCCCAGAAGAACTCCGACGAATCCGGGAAGAGATAATTGAAAGCGGCGTCCCAGCGCACGCGCGTCTGCGTCACGGGTCGCGGGCTGTCTTGAAAGAAGGCGGCATTGGCTTCGAGAATCCAGCGCGGTTCGTAGCACGGGTCGGGGCAGCAGACACCATAGTAGAGCCCGCTCATGAGTCGGCCGAAGGTGGAGTCGCAGGGCCCCGGATCGCAGTTGCGTCCGGGGACACAGCCGGCGCCGGAGTAACACGAGAAGTTGCCGGCGCCGCTGCCGGTTCGCGACGTGCAGCACGAAGCGGGCATGAGCAGCGGATCGACGATCGGCTTGGCGGTGGTGTCCGCCTGAGCATGTGCCGAACTGATCGCCAAACTCCCAACAAGCATCGCGAGGAGGAGGCGTTTGACGTTGGCGATTGAAGAAAGGGCAGCCATCATTTTGAGCTCCTTGGCCGACGTGTTAACCCATTGTGGGGACAGGCTTTCCAGCCCGTCTTCGGCCGACGCGAATCCTGGACAGGCTGGAAAGCCTGTCCCCACTTCGGCCGCGCAATCGCACGCTCGGCACGACCGTCAACAACGGTATCGACGGAAAAAGCCGCATTCTTCGCCAAGTCGGAAGAATCGGACAAGTACCCATGGAAAGGGGTCCGCAGAATCGATACCCGTGACAAAATCAACTCATCTTTTGCAAAGCGGCTAATTTGACATCACACTACAAGGGCTCCAACACCGTTGAAACCCCGACCAGTGCGAGGCATCGAAACTGGGCATTCCGGTTTCGCGCCGCCTCCACTGAAAAGCCAAACGCGATACAATCGCCGGTGGCTTTCTTTGAGGGATCCGAGGAGCATGCAATGGCCATCGTGGAAGTGAGGGTTTTCTATCTGGAGATGTTGACGCCGCGGCTCGCCCCCGCGCCGGCGCCGCGCGAGGGCCTATCGGTGATCCATGCCAAGAAGCCGACCGTCGCCTATTACCGCTTTCTATACAACACGGTCGGCCGGGCCTATCACTGGTACAGCCGAGGAAAGCTCTCCGATGCCGATCTCGCTGCCGTGATTCAACTTCCGCTCAATGAAGTGCATGTGTTGCATGTCGACGGCACGCCGGCCGGGTTCGCCGAGATCGATCGACGCGACGCCGATGACATCGAACTGGTGCAATTCGGCTTGATGCCCGATTTCATCGGCCAAGGTCTGGGGCGGTATTTCCTGCAGTGGACCATCGACAAGGCATGGAGCTATCGCCCCAAGCGATTCTGGCTGCACACTTGCACGCTGGACCACCCGGTGGCGCTGCCGAACTACCTCAAGGCGGGCTTCGCACTGTACAAGGAAGAGATGATCAAGCGTGAACTGTAGGTCAGGCTTTCCAGCCTGATGTCGCGTGCAAGCGGTCAGGCTGGAAAGCCTGACTTACGAGCGAACCAGCCTGTGATACGTCTCGCGCAGCTGCTTCGTGATCGGTCCCGGCTTGCCGGCGCCGATCGCTCGGCCGTCGCACTTTGTCACCGGAATAATCTCGGCCCCTGTACCGGTCAGGAAGCACTCATCGGCTGCGAACACGTCATGGCGCGTCAGGGCGATTTCCTGCACAACGATGCCGGCGTCCTTGGCCAATCCGATCACGGTGTTGCGCGTGATGCCTTCCAGGATGCCCGCGTCCAAGGGCGGCGTGCGCAGAATGCCGGTCTTGACAAGGAAGACGTTGTCGGCGGAGCATTCGGCAATCTCCCCCTTGTGATTGAGCATCAGCGCTTCGAGACATCCGGCCAGGTTGCCTTCGATTTTCGCCAGGATGTTGTTGAGATAGTTGAGCGACTTGATGCGCGGGTTCAGGGCGTTCGGGTGATTGCGGATCGTCGACACGGTGGCGATCTCCATGCCGCTTTCGTACAGCTCCGGCGGATAAAGGCTGATGTCGTCGACGATGATAATGACTTGCGGATCGCTGGTTTTGCGCGGATCGATGCCAAGCGATCCGGCGCCGCGCGTGACGAGGGGGCGAATGTAGCCTTCGTGCTTGTTGTTGATGGCGATGGTGTCGTTGATCGCCTTGGCCATCTGATCGGGCGTGAGCGGGATTTCGAGCTTGATGTGGCGTGCGCTTTCGTAGAGCCGGACGATATGCTCCTTGAGCTTGAACGCCTTGCCCGCGTAGATGCGGATGCCTTCGAAGACGCCGTCGCCGTAGAGCAGGCCGTGGTCGTAGACGCTGATCTTGGCGTCGGGTTTGTCGAAGTATTTTCCGTTGATGTAGATCTTGGGGGTGGCCATGGATATTTCCAAGCGTTTACCCGCCCGCTTTGGGCGGGCGCGGGAGTCACGTTCGCCTAACCGAATTCTACGTCGCCGCGCCCACCTCGGCCAACGGCGGCGCCAGCATCTTTTCGGGCGTTTCGACGCGGCCATCGATCAAGCGCACGACGCGATCCGTGTCGCGTACAAGCTCCAAGTTGTGAGTTACCATCACGATCGTCAGTCCATCGTGCTCGTTCAAGCTGCGCAAGAGCTGCATCACATGCTGGCCGTTGGCGGCGTCGAGGTTGCCCGTCGGCTCGTCGGCGAGCAATATGCGCGGGCGATTGATGAGCGCCCTCGCGATTGCGGCCCGCTGCATCTCGCCGCCGGAAAGCTCTTGGGGTCGATGCGTCAGCCGATGGCTTAGGCCAACGCGTTCGATCATGGCCAGCGCCGCCTCGTGCAGTTCACCGCTGTTCCACCACCAGCTCCAGACCGAATGCTGGATCATCGCCGGCGCCAGCACGTTTTCAAGCACACTGAGCTCCGGCAGCAAATGATAGAACTGAAAAATGAAGCCGAACGTGCGATTGCGCAACTCATCGCGCTCTTGGCTGGGCAGGTTATCGATGCGCCGTCCTTCAAGGTGAATGGTCCCCTCATCGGGCTGATCGAGCGTGCCCAAGAGGTGCAGCATCGTGCTCTTGCCCGAGCCGGAGTTGCCGATGACGCTCAAGAACTCTCCTTCAGCCACGTCGATCTCGAGGCCGCGCAGAACTTCGATGCGGTTGGCGAACTTGACGTAGGCCTTCTGTAGGTTAGTGGCGCTTAGGAGCGGCGTGGCGTTCATGGAGTCCTCCTGCTCGTTTACGTTTAGCGCTCGCATGGCGCATTGCGAGCGCTAAACGTAAACAGGTGGTTTCTTATTCATACCGCAACGATTCCACCGGCTGCAACATGGCGGCACGTAGCGCCGGCAGGATGCTGAACACCGTCGCAATCGTGACGGCTCCGAGGTTGACGATCGCCACTGCCCAGGCCGATACGTCGGTCGGTATCTCTTTGAAGTAATAGACTTCGCCAGAAAAGACGCGCGATCCGGTGATCTTGGCAATCAACATCTCCACGCCATTGATGTTCCACGTGATCGACAGGCCGAGGATCGTGCCGAGGACGGCGCCGACGACGCCAAGCAGGAGGCCATAGCTCAGGAAGATGGTCATGATGCCGCCGGAGGAAGCTCCGAGGGCCTTGAGGATGCCGATGTCGCGCGTCTTTTCGGAGACGATCATGCTGAAGATCGCCAGGATGCCGAAGCCCGCGACCGCGATGATCATGAACAACAGGATGTTGAGAATACTCTTCTCGATTTCGATGGCCTTGAGCAGCGGGCCTTGTTTTTCTTCCCAGGTGTTGATCGCCAGTCTTTCTCCCGCGAACAATTCGCTCAATGTCTTCACGACCTTGTCGGCCTCGTTGTAGTTTTTCAGCTTGATGAGGATGCTGCTGGCCCGATTCTGCATCGAGCGTAGATTCTGAAGATGTTCGAGTGGGACGAAGACGCAGTTGGCGTCGTATTCGCTCATCTCCGACTTGAAGTAATCGACGACGACGAAGCTGTCGTAAACGGGTCTGAGGCTTTCGCCAGTGCTTACCGTAGTCAGAACGATGCTGTCGCCCGGCTGAATGTCGCAGGCTTGCTTGGGTTTGCCGTCCGTGGGGTCTCGATAGTTGTAGTGGGCGATGAGATGGCCCACGATTGCGCCGGGCGGGACGCGCGGCACGTGCGGGACCGGCATGGGCGCCGGTACGGCGGCTTGCTTTGTCTGCTTCTTGCCTTCCTCGAAGAAACGCTGCATGTCGCCGATGCCGAGCATCGGTTCCTCGCCTCCCGGCTTTGGCAACTCAAACCGCGGCAGTTCAAACGGCGCCACCTTCGGCGTCGCCTTGCGCTCCTCCTCGAAGGCGCGCTGGCGCGCTTCATTGAGCTGCCGTTCGGCTTCCTCATAGCGCTGGCGAATTTCTTTCGGAATCTCGAACGACGCCGGCGGAATCGGTTGCTTCTTGGCGACGGCATCGTGATAGCTGCGCAGGTGTTCGTGGAACCCGCCGACGGCCGAGCGCGACTTCATCTCGATGCCCATGACCTTGACGGGCCGCGTGCCGATCTCGCCGTTCTGCTTGCGGTATTGGATCATGGCGAAGGTTTCGAGGTTGATCGCCATCGAGTCAATTTGCGAGTTGAGATAAGGGTGCTGGCGAATCTTGCCGATCTTGCCGACCGGGTCGTAGAAGCCCTCCATGCTGTGGCCTTCGATGACGACGTCGGAGAGGACGCTGTGCAGAAGCGTGCGCAACTTCGTCGAAAAACCGTTCATGACGCTGTTGACGACGATAAGCGTGGCAACGCCGAGCATGACGCTGATGATGCAAGCGAAGGCGAGATAGCGCGTCTTGAGATAGCGCCAGCAGAGGAGAAGCTTGTACATGGGGTTCACATCCTTGTGAAGTACCATCGAGGCCCAGGGGTGAGCCAATCCGAACCCCTCGGATCCGAGGGGTCCGGATTACCTCATCCCTGGGCTTGAGGCCGCAACAGCGGAAACAGAATCACATCCCGGATCGTTTGCGTGTCGCAAAGCAGCATGACGAGGCGATCGATGCCGATGCCGAGGCCGCCGGCGGGGGGCATGCCGTGGCGCTGGGCGCGTATGAAATCGTGGTCCATCTTGGCCATCGAGTCTTCTTCGGGAAGCCCAGCAAGCTGCTGCGAGAACGTCTGCTCCTGCATGATCGGGTCGTTGAGTTCGGTGTACGCGTTCGCCAGTTCCATGCCGTGCACGTAAAGCTCGAAGCGTTCCGCGATCGTTGCATCGTCTTTCTTACGCTTGGTCAAAGGACACAAGCCGGCGGGATAATCATAAACGAAGACCGGAGTCGGCGCTTCCTCCAGGCGAGGCTCAACGAAAACTTCAAACAACTTGTGGATGAGCACCTCAGCGTCGAGCTTGACCGTCTCAAAACCATTCTTTTTCGCGAACGTCTCGATCGCTTCATGGTCGCCGATTGCACAATTCGTCCATGTCTCGAACAGCTCTCCGTAGCTCAGTCGCTTCCAGGGAGGCGCAAAGTCAATCGTCCTTTCGCCGTACGACCGCACGTACCCGCCGCCGATGGCGTCGATGGCGGCGACGACCATGCCTTCGGTCAACTCCATCATCGTCTCGTAGTTGCCGTAGGCCTGGTACAACTCCATCATTGTGAATTCGGGATTGTGCTTTTGGCTGATGCCTTCGTTACGAAACACCCGGCCAATTTCGTAAACCTTCTCCATCCCACCAACGAGAAGCCTCTTCAGATGCAGTTCGAGCGCAATACGCAAGAAGAGTGGAATATCGAGCGCGTTGTGATGCGTCTTGAACGGTCTGGCCGCGGCGCCGCCGGCGATCGCGTGCAACGTTGGCGTCTCGACTTCGCAATACCCACGAGCATCGAGATAGCTGCGAATCGTCCGCACGATCTTGATGCGCTTCAGCGTGACATCGAGCAGTTCGGGATTGTAAGTTAAATCGAGATAGCGATGGCGCAGGCGATACTCCATCTCCGACATGCCGGCCCACTTGTCGGGGTGCGGCTCTAGCGACTTGGAGAGGAACGTCAGCTTCTCGGCGAAGATGGTTGGCTCGCCGCGCTTGGTCTTGCCGAACTTTCCTTCGATGCCGA
This sequence comes from Planctomycetota bacterium, assembly GCA_016872605.1. Classification (GTDB taxonomy): domain Bacteria; phylum Planctomycetota; class Planctomycetia; order Gemmatales; family Gemmataceae; genus SIAQ01. The sequence continues at coordinate 859 of VGZI01000110.1, read as the reverse complement.
CGAGATCGCCGAGGTCGAGTTCGTGCGCGATGGCCCAACCGGTGTCGCCGATTTGCTTTTGACCGAGCATGACCTGGATTCGGCTCGACCAATCGTTGAACTCGGTCGCTTCATGCTTCGGATCGTCGGACGTGGTTTTGCGCGTGGTGAGATGGCCGGACCAGTCGCGCAGGTCGAGCCAATGGACCTTGCCGCCGATGCGACGGCTGACGATGCGCCCGGCCGCCTTCACACTGGGGCGTTGATCCTCGGGCAGGTCGGCGGGCAATTCGAGAATCTGCTGTATCGGCATGTGTCCGTCGAAGCGCTGACCCCACGGATCGACGCCGAGCTTTGCGATGTTGCCCAGCTTGTCCAAACGACTGCTTTCTGCGGCATTGTCCACGGCGGTCTCCAGCCGCTTGCCCTTTGGCGTTCGGACGGCGTCCGGCGAACGCTAAGCCGCAAGCGGCGCAAATACGAGAATATGGATTGTAGTCAGCGGGAAAATCCTGTCAATTGCGAGTGGCGTGCGGTTGGAAGCCCAGCGACAAGCGAGGCCGTGGGATGAAATGCTGCGGGATTATCCTTGACAGTGCGGAGCATTGCCATTGAATTGTCTCAAGTAGGTCAGGCTTTCCAGCCTGACGGGCCCCGCGAAAAGTCAGGCTGGAAAGCCTGACCTACGGAGGAATCGCGATGATCCGTCGATTGTGGATTCTGCTCGCGTCGCTGCCGTTCTTGGCTTTGCCACTAGTGCTCTGTCACATCTCGAATGAGGGGTAGAGCCGCTTGAGCTTGATGCGGGCATTGGCGGTGGTGAATCGCCAATTGATGCGCGTGCAAGCTTCGTTGCGGCTCTGCTCCCAGACGGCCATTT
>VGZI01000109.1 GCA_016872605.1 Planctomycetota bacterium | reverse complement strand
CGCTCGCCCGTCAGCTTGCGGCGGAGGTCCTGGCACAGGATGTCGGCCGACGCGATGGCGATCTCGTTCTTCTGCTGATGCGCCCACAGGAGCGTCACGATCATCACGATCGTGTCCTGCACCCGCTGCGACAACTCGGCGATTCGGCACTGGCGATCGGCCAGCTTGAGTTGATGCTTGCTCATGGCGTTCGATAGCTCGACCGGAAGCGCCTGACACATGTCCTGAGCGAACTGCAAATGCTCCGCCAACTTGGCATTGAGCCCATTGACCGTGCCGCGATCGCTGCCCATGAACTTGCGGCCCAGGGACCATTTTGAGTATTCCCACAACTCGCCGCGCAACTTCCATAGGTGCACCGGGTTCCACGGGCTGAAGTCCTTGATCTCGTTGGCTTGCAGCGCTTTGCCGATCGGCTCGAAATAGGCCTTGCCATGCTCCTTGACGAGCGACTTGAAGAAGGCCATGCCGAGCATCTCGCCTTCGCCTTCGTAGATGCAGGGGGCGAGGTACTCGTGAACGTTGTCGCCGAAGAGATGGCCGTGCAGGAAGGATCGGCCGCCGTGCGTCTTCATGAACAACTCGATGGCAGCTTCTTTCTGCGCCTCGGAGCCGAAGATCTTGGCGATGATGCATTCGAGTTCGCCGCGATAGCCCAGATCGATGAGCCAGGAGCCCCAGGCGACAAGGGCATCCGATCCGGCGATCAGGGCGGCGAGGCGAGCGATACGGCGTTTGACCAGCTCGCGCGTCTCGATCGCCTGGCCGTAGGTTCGGCGGAAGTTCGCCCAGGGAAGGATGTTAGCCAGAAAGACGCGCATCGCCGCCGCCGCTCCGGCGCAGAGCGCAAGTCGCCCCAGGTTCAAACCGTGATACGCGATGGTCAAACCGTCGCCGGTCGGCGGCACCAGCAAATTTTCTTTGGGCACTTTGAATTTGTTGAACTTCATGCCGACGTTGTAAGCCTGCTTGAGAGCATAGAGCCCATAGCGGACGATCTGAAACTCCGCGTTCTCCGCCATCGGCAGCTCGGCGATCAACACGGCCGGCTTGCCGTCGATCATCGCGACTAATCCGATCATGCGGCCCGGCACGATGTTGGTAATGAAGAGCTTCTCGCCGGTGACTTCGTAGTGATCCCCAACGAGCGTGGCGGTCGTTTTCAGCGCCGTCAGGTCCGATCCTGCGCATGGTTCAGTGAGGGCGAACGCGGAGATTTTTTTGCCGCTCGCCAGGATCGGGAGCAAGCGCTGCTTTTGTTCTTCAGAGCCGAAGGTGCGCAGCGGATCGACGGCGCCAATGCAACCGTGGACGGAGGCCATGGCGGAGGTCATCGAATCGACGACGCCCATCCTGGTCAAGAACGGGGCGAACCGCGCGAAGGGCGCTCCGGTGCCGCCGTATTTTGGGTCAATTAGCAGGCCCCAGTAGCCGGCGGCGGCAAGCTCATCGATCGTCTCGGCGGAGAGTTTCTTGTCTTGATTCAGCAGTGAGCGTTCTTCGCGGCGCCGCTTGATGATCTCCAGGGATTTGTTCATCACGGGATCGCAGGGGAGATTCTGCGGCGGCGCAGGAGGCAGGAACAACTCGAGCGGTACGGCGCCGTCCCAGATCGCCTTGTGGATCGGGCTGTTGGCCGTCTGAAAGCGAAAGAGCCGATCGACCTGCTCGTCGGCCTTGTCGACGGCGCCCATGCGCTTGGCTTCTTCCTCGCTTTTGCCGCCCATGCGCATGGCGGTTTCGGCGAAGCTCTGGGCTTCCGGTTCCTGGGTCGGCGGGGCCTGGCTCATCGGCGGACTCCGTGTCAGGGTCTGTTTTTACTATCGAGATCGATGTTTACGTTTAGCGTTCGCGCGGCGCCCCGCGAGCGCTAAATGTCAACGAGTCAGTTGCTCCACCACGTCACCTTCGAACGCACGCCCTTGAGACGCTCGTCTTCCTCCACGGCGCGGACCACGCGGAAACCGACCCAGTCGGCGTCGGTCATCCACCAAATGCTCTGTGGCCGCTGAGGGTCGCGTTTGAGCCAGGTCTTGTCGGAATGGCGACGAATGGCGCTGCGGCACTTCTCGGCAGGATCATTCCACGACCCGCCGCGCACTACGTCGGGATAGCGATCTTCCATCGGTGGCGTGAATGGAAGCAGCGTTGGTTTGTCCTTGGACAGCGCCGAAAAGATGTCCTTCTTGTACGAATCGAGGCACCACTCCGCGACGTTGCCGTGCATGTCGTGCAACCCCCACGCACTGGGCTTCTTCTTGCCGACCGGATGCGGCATGTCGCCGGAGTTCTTCTCATACCATGCGTGCTCGTCGAGCTTCGTCAAGTCGTCCGTGGTCGTTCCGGCGCGGCAGGCCCATTCCCACTCGGCTTCGGTGGGGAGACGATAGACCTTGCCCGTCTTTTCCGACAGCCAGCGGCAATACTCCATGGCGGCATGATGCGTGACCGCGATGACAGGGAATCCCTTCTTGCCGAAACCGAAGGTTGGATCGTCGTAGGGCGGCGTCGGGCTGGTGACGGCGTCGGGGAGCTTGTCTGGCTTCTTCGAGAGATCGGGGCGTGGCGGCGGACCCTTGGGGCGATTTTCCCAGTAGATGTCGTACTCGTCCCAGGTGATCTCGCACCTGGCCATCCAGAACGGCTTGACCGTCACGAGGCGTTGTGGGCCTTCGTTGTCGCCTCGGCCCTTTTCGTTGTCGGGGCTGCCCATCGAATAGGCGCCGCCGGGGATGGGGACCATGTCGAAGGCGATTTTGTCGTTGATCTTCTCGGTGTAGGCCTGATGCTTGACGGCATCGACAATGGGGTATTTCGCCGTCGCCTGGGGGGACGCCGATTCGCCGATCACGGCCACGACGGCGGCCAAAAGTCCGAGCGCGAGAGGATACTGTATAATACGGATCATGGGTGGGATCCTCGGTTTCCCCCGCTTGCGTTTAGCGCTCGCCATGCGCAACGCGAGCGCCAAACGCAAGCCGGTGTCTTGATGCTCGCACACGTCACCTACAGTTTATTGATTCTCCTTGCCGGCCTCGGCGTTGTTTCAGCATTCCATCCGCCTGAACTGCAGCGATTCGAATTCTCCGAGCCGCACATGGGCACGACGTTTCGCATCGTCCTCTATGCGGCTGACGAAGCCACGGCGAAGAAAGCAGCGAAGGCGGCGTTCGCGCGGATCGCCGAACTGAACGCGATCATGAGCGACTATCAGCCCACCAGCGAACTCATGAAGTTGTGCGAGAAAGCCGGCAGCCCACCCGTGCAGGTCAGCGCCGATCTCTTCGATGTATTGCGCAAGGCGGACGAGATATCCCGGATTACCGACGGCGCATTCGATGTCAGCATTGGCCCGGTAGTTCGGCTCTGGCGCAAAGCGAAGCGGTCGCGCGAATTGCCTAAAGCGGACGACATCAAGAAGGCGCTCGATCGCGTCGATTTCCGCAAGATCAGGCTCGACTCGAAAGGCCGCACGGTGCAACTCCTGTTGGCCGGCATGCTGCTCGACCTCGGCGGCATCGCCAAGGGCTATGCCGCGGACGCGGCGCTGGCTGTACTGCGCCAACATGGCATCACGCGTGCTCTCGTCGCGGCCGGCGGTGACATCGCGGTCGGCGACGCTCCACCGGATGCCCCTGCCTGGCGCATCGGCATCGCGCCGCTCAGAAACCCGGGCGCCGAGCCGACGCACTATCTCGCGCTCAAGAATGCCGGCGTCTCCACGGCGGGGGATTCCGAACAGTTTGCCGAGATCGAGGGCAAACGCTATTCGCACATCATCGATCCGAAGACCGGCTACGGAGTCGTCGGCCGGCGCAGCGTCACGGTAATCGCGCCAAATGCCACGACTTCGGACGCTTTCGACACGCCGATCTGCGTACTCGGCATCGAACGCGGTTTGAAGTTGATCGAGAGCCGCGACGACTTGGCGGCGCTGCTTGTGTTCGAGACCGACAAGGGCATTGAGACAATACCCTCGAATCGATTTGCCAATTATTTGTGGAAAGATACGAAGTAATGTTTAGCCGTTCGACTTCGGCGAGCGCGTTCCTCATGGCCGCGCTGGCCAGAGGCGAGCGGCTAAACAAATGGAATCCCTATGCCGCCTGAAAACGAACCGCTCTTGCGAACTCTTGCCCCCGCGCTACGTGAACTGGAACGGCGCCTGCGTGCCTGGCTGGCGACCAAGCGGCGCTATCCGTTGACTACGTTGCAGTACGCCACGCTGGAAGGGTTGGCCAACGACCTGGCTCGCCAATCGGCCGCCCTTGAGATGGAACGTCCGCTCTTGATCATCATGCTCATGGGCGGCACCGGCGTCGGCAAATCGACTCTGCTCAATGCCCTTGCCGGCGGCGCCATCGCCAACGCCTCCTTCGCTCGCCCCACCACGCGCGACCCGGTGGTGTACTACCATCACTCCGTTCAGACGACGCGACTCGATCCCGCTCTCCAGTTCTGCAAGCTTGCCGCGCACGATAGGCCTGCGCTGGAGCAGAAAATCCTCGTCGATACGCCCGACCTCGACAGCAACGACCTCGCCAACCGCGAAAAGCTGATGCGAGTCCTCCCCGTGGCAGACATTGTGCTTTACGTCGGTTCGCAGGAAAAGTACCACGACAAGCTCGGTTGGGAACTATTCCTCGAGCAACGCCAACGCAAGGCATTCGCGTTCGTCCTCAATAAGTGGGATCGCTGCCTGCACCCCGGCGCGGTCGGCTTGCGCCCCGACGAGGACTTGCTTCGCGATCTGAAATCGGAAGGTTTTGAGAATCCTCTGCTTTTCCGCACATGCGCCCAGCATTGGGTCGACCATCCGTTCACGTCGGCCGGCAATGCGCCCCCGCCGGTCGAAGGCGAACAGTTTGTCGAACTGATGCGCTGGCTGGAAATGGGCCTGACGAAAATGGAGGTCGAGGCGATCAAAGCGCGCGGCGTCAGCCAGCTGCTCAAGCACCTCACGGAGAACATGAAGGCCGTTTGCCCGCCGGACCTCACCGAGTCGGCCGAACGTATTCGCACGGCCTGGACGCGCCGCCTTGGCGACGAGGCGGAGGCGGATTCTGCCGTTCTTCTCAATACGCTTGATCCCTATCAGAAGGAGATCGAGCACCATTTCGCGACGGAGATGCAAAAGCAGTTCAGCAACTTGATGGGCTGGTATCTCAACATGTTCAACAAGATGCGCTACGCCGGCAGCACCTTGCGCGACAACATCCCGTTCGCCGGCCGGAGCGCGCCGGTGCATGCTCCGCAGGATTGGGACCTCGTGCGCTTCACCGAAGCCTGCAGTGCGGCGGCGTCAGAACAGCATCTCAACTCGCGACTCAAGGCACTGGCGAATCATCTGCTCGTCGAGGCCGACACGCTAGGAATTCCGATTGGGTTGTTAAGTGAACAGGCGGAAATGCTTGTGAAACTGGATTGGCGCGGGCGATTCGCCAAGGCGATGATCGACGTGATCAGCGCCGTGCAGCGTGATTGGGCGGAGCCGAGCGGCATCCATTGGTGGATCCACAAGACGATTGTGCTGATGGCCGACTGGTTGCCGGGACTCGCCGGCGCGTCCATGGGGACTTTTCTGCTCTGGCAGTACATGATGTACGATCCGCCGCGCCGCTTCGAGTGGCTTGACCTCTTGCAGCCCGTGGCGGCCATCGCCATCGTCCTGATAGTGCTTCACGCGTTGATCACACTGTTGCTGCCATTGCGCTGGGAAGGGATTCGCGGGCAGTTTCACGAACAACTGACCAAACGTCTGATGGATGATTTGACGACGCAGTTCCAGCAGCTGATCACCGATGTCGTAAACGACATCATGACGGAGCGCCGGCACAACGAGATGTTCCACAAGGAAATCGCCGAGCTGTCCAGCTGGCTTGCCGATCGCGAACAGGCGGCGAGCATCGTGAATCTATATGGCAAATGACTCGCCGCTTGCGGCTTCGTGCTCACCTGGCACATCGAAAAGCACGAAGCAGACAGCGGCAAATTCGTCCCTTGAATTCACCCCGTCGCTACGGTATGGTGTTATTACCTCTGCGGTGTACGTCATGCTTCGTTACTTTTGACGAACCGATAAGAACTCGTATGGGAGCCTAATATTCTTCGTTCGGTGCTTGCAAGCCCACCCAGTAGTGGGATCCAAAAGCCGAGCGAGTGGCACCCCCGATTTAATGCGGGTTCTCAAAAGCGCAGCAAACGGCACAGGTGGAGGTTTTTTTTGCGCGCCGCGTTGCGCCGATAGCGGTTTCACGCTCCACCTTTCCATGGACCGCTCGCCAATTCTAGATTCGTGACGAGGCGGCCACCTTGCTGGCAGGTGGCAGAGTAGTCGTGACCTGTCACCGGAGCCGGACAGTTCCCATCGACTTTGCTGCGCGAAGGAGAGCCGCCGGCGTCGTGCCCCGAAGGGGCCGCAACAAGAAAGCCCAGGGCAGCAAACCGCAATGCAGCGCCGCCCGGGAAAATGGCCGAGCCGGAGAGAATCCCTGTAAGGGGCGCAACAGAGAGTGAGCGCTCGGCCCGATCACCCATAAAGGTATTGTTGCGTAGACACCTCGCCGCAGCAATGAACGCCGTTGAGGGAGGCGTCACCCTGACCACATCCGAACTACTGCGGCGGTCGCAAGAGATCTACGATCAGCGACTGGAACAGAACCCTGAGCGCATTCATCTCCACGCGCTCGTCGCCATCGAGCCAGATTCCGGCGATTTCTTTCTGGGAAGCTCGCTCAGCGAGGCCGCGGCGCACCCCGATCGGCCAACGTGTGTTCTCGGCGTCGGCCATGACACCACCACCATCGGGACCGGCCTGTCGTGATCGGAGCCGTCGACGCCGCTGGACGAGCGATGCTGCCGATTCGTTTTGAGCAGTCGGCTCGGATATGGCGGGTGAACAAATGATGTGAGGTTAGTACACTTCGATCAGATAAGTCGTAATGCGAATATCAATCTGCTGAAACCGCGTTTTGAGTAGTTCTTTGTAATCGCGAAAGAACTGCTGATTCTCTTGCGTATCAGCGACGTCGACGAAAATACGACTCAGTTCATCGCGGTAGGATTGGCCGGCATGCTCCCAGACACCGCGAATGATCTGCGTGTCGGTGGAAAGCGCGCCGAATTGCTTGCGCAGATCAAGAAGAGTTTTGCACGCGCAACTCATCCGGAATCTGCGTGCCATCGTTAAACCGCAGTGGCAGCAGGATTTCGAATCGGCGTTGCAAGCTGCTCATACTTGGCGGGCCCTTCAACGATGAATGAAATCCCTTCCATCGCCAACGACGGTAGCGCGTGCGGAGGCACGGCGGTTTCACCGGTGTCCCACGTCTTGAAAGAGAACCGGCCGAGCAAGTACCCGAGGGCACGACGTTCCATTTCGGGATTCGCGAAGCGGATGATGATCATGTTGGTATCATAACCCGATTTGCGCCGCGTTGCAACAGACGCCGTAAAACAACCCAGCAGCAGCGCTCACTGTTTCGCTCTTTCAGAGCTCAAATCCGATACGATATCGTAACCCAAGGCGGCGCTGCGTCGCGTTGCGGCTTCGCTCTGCCCTGGGTTTTCTTGTTGCGCCCCTGCGGGGCAGGTTGTCTTCAATGTACAAATTCACAGCGAAACTCGATGTTTCCAATTTTCGTAAACTACCGCAGATCGTTGTCGTAGAACCCTGGGCGAACGACTATACGCTCTTGCCAGGCGAGGAGCTTGTAATTGTGGCATTTGATGACCGCCAAGTGCCGTGGTTTCATGTCAGAGAATGGGATGGCACTACGCAAGTCTACGTACAAGTTGGTGCCGATTTCAAGGTTTGGCAAGGAAAAAACGAGCTCCAATGTGGCCATAACCGTCAAACGGAGGCATGAGCACCTATGCCTCTGCGCGGCGATTCACCGACCAAACATTCTTGGGAGATAGTTAATGTCCACCCCCTCCACCAATATCACCAGCGTCCTCAAGGAAACGCGCACCTTTGCGCCATCCAAGGAATTCGTCGCGCAAGCCCATGTCAAAGGCATGGCCGAGTATGAGAAGCTCTGGAAACGCGCGGCCGACAATCCCGAAGCGTTCTGGGCCGAGCAGGCCGAGACGCTGTCCTGGTTCAAGAAGTGGGACAAGGTCCTCGAATGGAACGCGCCGTTCTCGAAGTGGTTTCTCGGCGGCAAGATCAACGCGTGTTACAACTGCGTCGATCGGCATCTCGATGGGCCGCGCAAGAACAAGGCGGCGATCATCTGGGAAGGCGAGCCCGGCGACACGCGCGTGCTGCGCTATCAGGACCTCTATCGCGAGGTGTGCAAGTTCGCCAACGCTCTCAAGAAGCTCGGCATCAAGCCGGGCGATCGCGTGACCATCTACATGCCGATGATCCCGGAAGCGGCCATCGCAATGCTGGCGTGTGCTCGCATCGGCGCGACGCACTCGGTCATCTTCGGCGGCTTCTCCGACACCGCCGTCGCCGACCGCAACAACGACGCCAAGGCCAAGCTCGTCATTACTGCCGACGCGGGCTGGCGACGCGGCAAGATCGTCCCGTTGAAGCAGAACGTCGACGCCGCCCTGGAAAAATCGCCGACGGTCGAGAAGTGCATTGTCTTCAATCGCTGCAATCAGCAGGTCGCTATGAAAGCGGGCCGCGATGTGTGGTGGCATGAGATCGTCGCCAATGAACCTGCCGTCTGCCCGCCCGAACAGCTCGACAGCGAGCATCCCCTCTTCATCCTCTACACCAGCGGCTCCACGGGCAAACCCAAGGGTGTCTTGCACACGACCGCCGGCTATTTGCTCGGTACGTCCATGACGCACAAATGGGTCTTCGACATCAAGGAGGACGACACCTACTGGTGCACGGCCGACGTTGGCTGGGTCACCGGCCACAGCTACATCGTCTATGGTCCTCTGTGCAACGGTTCGACCGTCGTCATGTACGAGGGAGCGCCGAACCACCCGCGCGAGGATCGCTTCTGGGACATCATCGAGAAGTATCGCGTCACCATCTTCTACACCGCGCCGACCGCCATCCGCGCCTTCATCAAGTGGGGCGATCAGCATCCGAACGGGCACGACCTGTCGAGTCTGCGCCTGCTCGGCACGGTCGGCGAGCCGATCAACCCCGAAGCGTGGATGTGGTATCACAACGTCATCGGCAAAGGCAGATGCCCGATCGTCGACACCTGGTGGCAGACCGAAACCGGCGCGATCATGATCTCGCCCCTGCCCGGCGCGATCTCGACCAAGCCCGGCAGCGCGACCAAGCCAATTCCCGGCATCGTCGCGGAAGTCGTTGACAAGCAAGGCAACCCGGTGCCCGCCGGATCGGGCGGATTTCTCGTCATCAAGAAGCCCTGGCCGGCGATGATGCGCACCATCTTCGGCGATGACGAGCGCTACAAGCAGCAATACTGGAGCCAAATCCCCGGCGTCTACTTCACGGCCGACGGGTCGCGCATGGACGAGGACGGCTACCTATGGATCATGGGCCGAGTCGATGACGTGCTCAACGTGTCGGGCCACCGCCTGAGCACGATGGAAGTCGAGAGCGCCCTCGTGCATCATCCGAAGGTTGCCGAGGCCGCGGTCGTCGGCAAACCGGACGAGATCAAGGGCGAAGGCATTTCCTGTTTCGTGACGCTCAAAGCCGGCATCCCCGCCAGCGATGAACTGAAGAAGGAACTGCAAGCCCATGTCGTCAAAGAGATCGGCGCCCTCGCCCGGCCCGACGAGATCCGCTTCACCGACTCCTTGCCGAAGACGCGCTCCGGCAAAATCATGCGCCGCCTGCTCCGCGACATCGCCAGCGGCAAGCAAACCACGGGCGACACCACGACGCTGGAGGATTACTCGATCCTGGCGAAGCTGAGGGAGGACGAGGAATGAGTTTGGCGAGCCGAGTTGAATAGGCTTTGGCAGTTGTCGGTTGTCAATTCTCAGTAAATGCCGGTCCTTGGCTGTTTCTGACAACTGCCAACCGACAACTGACAACCGTAGAGTGACCCACGGCGGCAACCGACGCCTTGCGGTGCTCGGCTTGCCATGTTCCCAAAGGAGCATCGCCGATGCATCGTCCTATTCTCATCCTGGCCGTCGTGATTCTGGTTGCCTGTACGCTCCCGGTCGGGGCAGGCGGAATCCCGGACACCCACAAGCCGGTCATCAAGAAAGGCTTGGAATGGCTCGTCGAACACCAAGGCAAAGATGGAAGCTACCCCTTTGGAATCTCCGACCCGCACTATCACACCGTCGCCACGTCTTTTGCCGGCCTGGCTTTGCTCGCGGAGGGTAGTACGGCCACCAAGGGCAAGTACGCCGCCAACATCGATCGCGCCACTGAGTGGCTCGTCCGCAACTGTGGCAAACGCGACAGCGATGGCTTGCTCACTGGTGACAGAAGCCAGGGGGGCATCTACATGTTTGGCCACGCCTACGCCACGTTGTTCCTGGCCAGCGTTTGCGCACGGTTCGACGTGCCCGACGATGGCAAGAAACCGACACTGCAACAGCGCATGGACCGTGTTCGCCGCAAGGAGTTGCAGGAAGTCCTCAAACGGGCCGTGGCGTTCAGCGTCAGGGCACAAATCTCCACTGGCGGCTGGCATTACGTCTCAAGCGAGGAGGCAGGCGCTATTCCTGATTTTCAGAATTTTCTCGATGAAAGTACCGTAACGCTCTGCCAGATTCAGGCGTTGCGGGCTGCCCGGATGGCCGGCGTCGCAGTCCCTGAAGAGACGATGAAAAAGGCGTACGCCCGCCTTGCGAAGCTAACGACGGCAAGCGGCGGGCTAAGATACGCTAGCGGAAGTCGAGGAGACTTCAAAAGTATCCCTCTGACCATCGCAGCCATCGCGTGTGCCTACGACCCTGCCGACTACAACAAAGAGCTGCCGAAAAAATGTATCAAGTTCAGTGAAAATTCGTTCACGCCGGATAAGAAGTCGCGATTTCCAGATTACACGTACTTTCATGCCGCGCTCGTCCTGCACGGACTCGGTGAAAAGGGTTTTGCCGACATCTTCGGGAAGGAACAGCCCGGCATGAAGTGGAGTGAGCATCGCAAGCTGTGTTTTGAAAACGCCCGCGACACACAAGAAGCCAACGGCAGTTGGAAGCCCGCCGATCCCAGGGCCGATCAAGTCTACGCCACCGCGATCAAGCTGATCGTTCTGCAACTCGACAACGAAGCAGTGCCGATCTTTCGCACGAAGGCGGAGGGGAAGAAGAAATGACGAAAGGCGGCCTGACGTCATCGGACCAACTCGGATGAGATTCGCCTCACCGACTCCTTGGCGTGCCCCGCTGCGGCAAGATGATTCGCCGCCTGCTCCGCGACATCGCCAGCGGCAAGCAAACCAGCGGCAACACGACGACGCTGGAGGATTGCTCGATCCTCGCGAAACTGAGCGAGGATGAGGAGTAGTTCACACCGAATCTCTGGAGGCAAAAATGCGTCTGAAATGGAAGTGCCTTGCTTTGGTTTGTGTTGTCACCATCTCGTTGGCCGGATTGGCCGTCAGGCCCTCGCACGCCCAGGATACAACCGAAACAATCAAGCGACTGCGAAAGGAACGGAGCAAATTGCTCGATGACGCAGCCAAAGTAGCAAGGGCCGGCTGGATTGTGGGAGGCGTGGAATTCGAGACGGTGGTCCAATGCCGACGGGACGCGGACCGGGCCAGGCTGGAGCTTTGTGAGAAAACGGAGGAACGAATCGCAGTGCTGGCCGATTCCGTCAAGGAAGCCGATGCCGTGGTGGAGGCGGCTAAAGCACGCGCGAAAATCGACCGAAATGGTCAGCTTCAGTTCATGCGGGCGAGAGCATTCCTCTTGGAAGTGGAAATCATGCTGGTCCAAGAAAAAGCGAAATTGACCGCCGATAGCAAGAAATGAACGTTGCCGACGACGCGGTCCTCCGGCAAGATGATGCGCCGACTACTCCGCGACATCGCCAGCGGCAAGCAAACCGCGGGCGACACCACAAGGTTGGAGAATTGCTCGATCCTCGCGACCCAGAGGGAAGACAAGGAGTAGGCTTCATGCCGAGGCCGCGTAGCGTTTAAGCAGCTTTGGCGGCTCGTGCATCTGCAGACGAAGGAAGCCGTCGCCGCCGGAGTTGGTGCGAAAGCCGGAGATGTTGCGGCGTTGTCGCGGCGTGCGGCGACTTGACAATCTGTTGGTAAGACGGCATCTTACCGGCATGAGTACCACCGTTTCCACCAAGGGGCAGATCGTTTTGCCCGCCGAAATCCGCGAGCAGGACGGCATTGAGCCAGGCCAGGAATTCGACATCGAGCGCATCGATTGCGGAGAATATCGGCTGGTGCGCCGCAAGAAACGACCTAATGAGGGGCTCATTGCCTGGCTTGAAGCGTGTCCGGAAAAGGACTGGTTTGTTCCTATCGAATCCGAATCCACAGACACTTTGGGCACTATGTGAACTACCTCGTCGATGCCAATGTGCTGTCCGAGAAGACCAAGGTCAAGCCAGATCCCAGCGTCGAAATCTGGCTCAGCGAAAATGAGGCGGACCTCGTGGTCGATCCCATCATCCTCGGTGAAATTCAGTTGGGCATTTATTTGTTGCCTGCTGGGACTCGGTCACGGCCCATGAGGAACACCCTCGCCGGCAGGAAGAATCGCTGGGAAAATACGATGCTGGGAGAATATGGAAATAGAACGCCGGGTACAAGGAGCGCCAGCCGCTTACTCCGTGCGCGGCTCTCCTTCTCGCTTGACATTTTGGCTCTATCCGGTGTACTTTGGGCGTCGGCCGAATGCCGCCGGGATGGACGCTGCGCGGATCGGCTCGTCTTTTCCACGCCAAGGAGGGCGCAATGGACCTCAGCAAATGGCTCAACGATGATCGCTTGCTGGCGAATCTAATCGGCATCCACGTCATTCTGGCCGTCATCCTCATCGTTGCGGTTGTCCTGCGCAAGCTCGTCAAGAACAGCGGCGAATGGCTGGCAAGCTGGACGGGGCTAACCTGGCTCGACGGAGCCAGCCAAGAAGCCATCAAGAGCCTTCGTTCCGTCCTCTTCTGGGCCACCATTGTACTCATGATTGGCAGCATCCTCTCGGTGGCGATCTACCACGTTTCGGGACGACACATTCAGGAAGACCTGAAGGACTGGTACGCCCAGATGACGAGCGAACATCTCAAGGTGTTCGGAATGATCGCCGTCAAGCTGGTCGCACTGGCATTGGGTGTTTTTCTTGTCTTTCGCGTCATAAGCAACTTGCGCATCCTTCTGGAAGCCCATACTCACTACCATTTGCCAAGCCACGTGCATCCCGAGCTTGACAAGAGCGATCCAGCCGCGTCTTCGGGCGCCGCGACGCCGGAGCCGCCCGCAAGCGACAGTGAGACGGCGCCGAACGACCGCCGACAAAGCCTGGAAAACACGATCCACAACTGGTTCACGATGTTCGAGCGATTCGCGATGGTGTTGACGTGCCTGGGGGGACTCTGGTTGGCGGCACGGATCGTGAACTTCGCCGAGGCCGACGCCTGGGCCGGCCTCGTCCTGCGTGTCGTGGCCTACTTCATGGTCGCCAGACTTCTGACGCTCGGCTGCCGAACCATGTTTCACGTGTTCGCCAACTGGGGCAACAAGCATCTCGACAGAGGTAGCTTCCACCGCTACTGGGAGCGCATTGTTCGCTTGTTCCCGCTGGGAGAACGCTGCTTCGAGGCCGCGGTCTGGATCTTCGCCGCCTCGCAGTGTGCCGTCGCCTTGAGCTTCATCGCGTTTGTCTCCCATTTCGGCACCGGCATCGTCCAGTGCATCGGCATCTTCTTCGGCACCCGCGTTCTGATCGAGTTTTTGCACGTCTTCATCAACGAAGCATTCGGGATGTACGACGACGATCGCGTTCAGGATCAGAAAGGCCAAACGCTGGTTCCGCTGCTCGAATCGGTGTCGCAGTACGTGCTCTATTTTGGCTGCGTGCTGGCGATGCTCCGCGTCTTTGAGATCGACACGACGCCGATCCTCGCCGGCGCCGGTGTCATCGGCCTGGCTGTCGGCCTGGGCGCCCAGAGTTTCTTCACGGATCTGGTGTCCGGCTTCTTCATCCTTTTCGAGAATCAATATCTCGTCGGCGACTTCGTGCAAATCGGCGACGCCGTCGGCCGGGTCGAGGCGATCAGCATCCGCACTACGCAGATTCGCGATGAGTCGGGCAAGCTGGTCATCATTCCGAATGGACAAATCAAGACGGTCGTCAACTACTCGAAGGATTACGTCAATGCCGTGGTTGACATCAAGGTGCCGATCAGTTCCAACCTGGAGCAGGTGATGCGCGACATGGCCGAGGCGGGACGCCGTTTGAAACAGGCCCGGCCTCAGGATGTGCTCGAAGAGACGATTATCAAGGGGCTGGTCGAACTGACGCCAACCGAGATGACGATCCGTGCCGTCACAAAGGTTCAACCGGGCACCCATCTGGCCATGCAGCAAGCGTATCGCAAGACTCTGAAGGAAGTCTTCGACGAAACAGCCGAACGCCTCGCGCCCAAGGCCATGGCGGCGTGAGCGGCCCCGCTTCATGCCGGGCCGTAGTATGATAGGATCAAAGGCGCAGCGCACGAAGCAGGCGGCTGGGGCAATACTTCGCCGCTTACGTCGTGCGCGGCTCTTTACTCCCGGTCGTCTTGAGGCGCTGCCATGCGTCACTCCGCCGCCATCGTTGGGCTCACGCTTTTGGTCTTCATCGGCTGCAATCGTGAGCCTACGAAGCCGCCAGCCGGCGTCGCTGAGAAGCCAAAGGTCGAATCGGCCTTGGCGATCACCGACCTTTTGCAGGACGAGTACGATAAGCTCAGGATCAAGACCAAGGCGGCGACCCTTGAAGAAGTCCACGAACGCTTGACGCTTACCGGCTGGATCATGGCCAGGCCGGGCAATGAAGTCACCTTGACCGCTCCCGCCGCCGGTTACGTCCGATTGCCCAAGGACAAGCCTTTCCCCATCCCAGGCCAGACGATCGGTCCGAACACGGAAATCCTTGCGATCGAACCGGTGCTGTCGCCGATCGAGAAGATTCAGGCCGACGCGCTCGAACGCAGCATCCGCGCCGACAAGACCAAGGCGGAAACGACGCTCGAACTGGCCAAGAAGGACCACGATCGCGTCGAAAAGATGTTCGCGCAGAAAGACGACAAGGGGGAGGTGCTCAAGCTGAAGAACGACCAGGAACGCGAGGCGGCGCTGAAGGCGTACAAGCATGCGCAAGAAGAACTCGCCGCGGCCGAGGCCAAGCTCAAGTTGTTCGCGCTTGCGAATCGCCCGATCATGGCGCCGCAGCGCGGGACCGTGTTGCAAGTGCACGTCGGCGTCGGGCAATATGTCCAGGCCGGCGCGCCGTTGGCCGTCGTGATCGATCTGGAACCGATCTGGATTCGCGTGCCGGTTCCCGAGTCCGACCTGCCGGCAATCGATCGGTTGGCACACATCGAAATCGTGGCGACCAAGACCGACAACGACCGCCCTGACGACGAGAAATCGCCCCACTTCGCCGCCGTGCCGACCGGCCACGCCGCCCAGGTCGATCCGATCAAGCACACAGCCGAGCTCTGGTATCAACTCGACAAAACGAAGATCACGCCCAGCTTCGTCAAGGACCAAATGGTGACGGCGCGTCTCAAAGTGGGCCGCAAGGAGCAAGCGTCGGTCGTGCCGTACTCTGCGATCGTGTTCGACTCGCACGGCAGCGCATGGATTTACGTCGAACAGCCGAACGTGAAGGAGGGCAAGCACCTGTTTGAACGCCGCCGAGTCGAACTCGTGGCGTCGGTCGACACGGGCATCGTCGTCCGGCCGATGCTGACCAAAGGCGATCTCGTTGTCGTACACGGCGCAGCGGCCCTGTTGAGCCGAGAATTCCACAAACCGCCGGTTCGGCCGAAATGAATCCGAGTTTACGTTTTGCGCTCGCCTGGCGCCGCGCGAGCGCTAAACGTAAACGGCAGTATGAAGGTACGTGATGTTGCGCGGACTGGTTGACCTATCACTGAAGCAGCGGTACATCGCCGTCGTGGCGAGCGTGCTCTTGCTTGTCTATGGCGGATGGTCCGCGCTGCAGGCGCCGCTCGACGTGTTCCCCGAGTTCGCGCCGCCGCTCGTTGAAGTGCAAACCGAAGCGCCCGGCATGTCCAGCGAAGCGGTCGAAAGCCTCATCAGCATTCCGATCGAAAGCGCGCTCAATGGCATACCGCACATGACCCGCCTGCGCTCCAAGTCCGTCCAGGGCGTGTCGCAGGTTGACATGCTGTTCGAACGCGGGACCGACATGGTCAAGGTTCGGCAAATGGTGGCGGAGCGCGTGGCGGCTGTAGCCGGATCGCTGCCGGCGCAGGCCAAAGCGCCCATCGTCATGCCGCCCTTGTCTTCGACGAGCCGGGTATTGCACATTGGCCTCACACCGAAGAAGAAATCGGAGCTCGAACCCGGCGAGCCGCTCCTGACGCAGACGGATGTCTCGGTGCTCATGCGTTGGGTGATCGAGCCCCGCTTGAAGCGCGTGCCGGGCGTCGCCAACATCTCGACGTATGGCCAGCACGACAAGGTCTTTCAGGTCCTCGTCAAACCGGAGATGCTGCGGGCTCACGAAGTGACGCTCGAACAGGTCAAGAAAGCGGTCAGGGACTCGGTGGGCCAAGGGAGCGCTGGATTTCACGATGGCAAGAACCAGCGCATCGCAGTGCAGTATTCATCGAAAGTCAAGGCGCCGGCCGATCTCGCCAATATCGTCGTCGCCCACCGCAACGGCAGCGCGATCACCTTGGCCCAGGTCGCCGATCTTCAGGTCGGTAATCATCCGTTCATCGGCGAGGGGGTGATCCAGGACGAGGCCGGGCTCTTCGTCGTCATCGAAAAATACCCCTGGGCCAACACGCTGGAAGTCACCCGCGAGGTCGAGGCCGCCATGGAGGCGCTGCGCCCCAGCATCCCTGGCGTCAAAGTGCTGTCACGCATCTTTCGGCCCGCGACGTTCATCGAGCTTGCCCTGGCAAACTTGCGTTTCGCCATGATCCTCGGCTGCATCCTCGTCAGCCTGATCCTGATCGCGTTTCTCTTCGAATGGCGCACGGCCGTAATCAGTCTGACGGCGATTCCACTATCGATCGTCAGTGCCGTCATCATCCTCGTGCAAATGGGAGTGACGATCAACACGATGGTGCTGGCCGGGCTGGCGATCGCCGTCGGCGAGGTTGTGGATGACGCCATCATCGACGTCGAGAACATCGTGCGTCGGCTCAAGGAGAATGCCACGAAACCCGAACCTGCCTCGGCATTCAGCGTCGTCCTCGATGCGTCGCTCGAGGTGCGCAGCGCCGTCGTATACGCCAGCTTTATCGTCATGTTCGTCTGTTTGCCGATCTTCTTCATGAGCGGCGTCGCCGGCGCGTTCTTTCGTCCGCTGGCGACGGCGTATGTGCTGGCCGTGCTCGCGTCGCTGGTCGTCGCGCTCATCATCACGCCGGCCTTGTGCATGATTCTGCTGCCAAACAATGTCGACACGGGAAGTGAGGCATGGGTATCGCGCTGGATTCGCGCGGCGTACGGCGCCGTGTTGCCGAGCATCATCGAACGGCCGATCGTCGTGTATGCGACGCTGGCCGGTGCGTTGGTCGCTGCCGGCTTCGGATTCTTCATACTCAAGGAAGACTTTTTGCCGCAGTTCCAGGAAACCGACTTTCTCATGCACTGGGTCGCCAAGCCGGGCACGAGCCTCGACGTAATGACCGACGACATCAAAAACGTTGGCCGTGAAATGCTCGACGAGACCGATGTCAAGGAGTATGGCTCGCACATCGCCCGAGCCGAGGTTGGCGAGGAAATCTATGGCGCCAACTTCTCCGAACTATGGGTAAGCCTGGGCGATTTTCAGGGCGACCATGCCGAAGCCAGGCACAAGATCGAGAAGGTCATGGCACGTCACGCCGGCTTCGAGCATGATCTGTTGACCTACTTGCAGGAGCGCATCAAGGAGGTCATCTCCGGCACGGGGGCGTCGGTGGTCTTGCGCATTTACGGCCCGGAGCTGGACGGCCTGCGCAGCCGAGCCGCCCAGGTGCGCGACTTGATCGCCAACGGCCCCGCCAAAGAAGGCATGGTCCCCGGCGTCATCGATCTCAAGGTCGAAACGCAGACGTTGATTCCGCAGTATGATCTCGAGTTCAAATCGTACAAGATGGCCGCGTACGGACTGCGCCAGCGCGACGTCGCCGACGCCCTGACGACGTATTTGAACGGCAGCACCGTCACCGAGGCGCATCTCGATCAGCGCAAGTTCGACATCGTCGTGCGCGGACATACCGACGCCACGCGGCACATCTTCGACATGCGCCGCTTGCCGATCGATTTGCCCAGCGGAAAAGGCACCGTGCCGTTGATCGCCGTCGCCGACTTGCGGCCGGTGAGCGCGCCGAACGCCATTCGCCGGTACAATGCGTCGCGCACCATCGATGTGACGTGCAATGTGAAGGATCGCGATCTGGGGAGCGTGGTCGCCGACATTGAGGCGCGGCTCAAGTCGTTGCCGCCACGCGAAGGGTATCGCGTCGAATCGCTCGGCGAGTACAAGGCCCGCAGCGAAGGGCAACGGCAACTAGTGCTCTACAGCATCATCGCCCTCATCGGCATCGCCGTCCTTCTGTACATGGATTTCCAATCGCTGCGGCTCATGCTTCTGGTGCTCTTCACGTTGCCGTTCGCCTTGATCGGCGGCGTGGCGGCGGCGCTCTTGGGCGGCGGTATCCTCTCGCTCGGGTCGCTCGTCGGCTTCATCACCGTCCTGGGCATCGCGGCGCGCAACGGCATCATGCTCGTCAGCCACTATCGCCACTTGCAGGAAGAAGAGAAAATGGAAC
Source organism: Planctomycetota bacterium (assembly GCA_016872605.1). Lineage (GTDB taxonomy): Bacteria > Planctomycetota > Planctomycetia > Gemmatales > Gemmataceae > SIAQ01. The sequence continues at coordinate 1,148 of VGZI01000109.1, read as the reverse complement.
TGGGGCCCGACTTGTTGATTCGCGGCGCCCTCGAACGCGTCGTGCCGATCTTGATGACCGCCCTCGCCGCCGGCCTGGGACTGCTCCCGCTGGCGATCAGCGGCAACAAGCCGGGCTACGAGGTCGAGTACCCCATGGCCATCGTCATCCTTGGCGGTTTGATCACATCCACGATCCTCAACCTCGTCGTGCTGCCCGTGCTCTACGGCCATGTGGCGTCGGCGCAACGATCAGAGCCCGAAGCGTGAGCGAGGGAATGCGCATCCCTCGCTCACGCTTCGGGCTCTGATTGCAAGTGGTGAGAGTCGGGATTGAACCGACGACCCCAGCCTTTTCAGGGCTGTGCTCTACCAGCTGAGCTATCTCACCTCGTTCAACGTGCATCTCATTTTACGCTCGTACTGTACCGCGTCAAGCGGGGGATCAGCCTTCGGCTTCGGCAAGATCGTGACGGAGACCGCCCCCACCGAACGCGGCCGCTACGCCTTCACGGGAAGAGTGCGCGACGACGACGTGGAGATGCAAGGCCACCACGCCCGCTGGTACGACTACACCATCGGCAAATGGATCAGCCAAGACCCACTCGGCTTCGACGCCGGTGACAGTAATCTGTACCGGTATGTGAATAATCAGGTCACGGTAACTACGGATGCGTCTGGTTTTCAGCCTGGTTTCAATTCGTTTTATGAGAACGGCACAAAAACCCGAGTAAAGAAAAGTGGATCCGTTGGAGAATTCGCACTGGAAAATTTCAAGAAAGACGACGCGGAAAAGCTCGAAAAACAGGTAAAGTTGGTTGCTAAACTTGCGCAAAGGTTCTCCGGTGAACTGGGCGCAGCCGTCGCCTTCCCGAAAGCCAAAAAATATGGGTTTGAAGAACTGCGGCCGCGCCTGGACAAGTGGTTCGAAGGTGAAGATCGAAAGCTTAGACCCGTTGACTATTCGCTTATCTCCCAAACCTTTCATCGAATCGCGACCGGTCTCAATAATGGCTCCGTAAGAGTCTTCGAACGAGGGGTGCATTGTTTCACCCGATCTGGCACAAAACGGCCTCAATCGGAAGCAACCTTCTCCCCCACTTCAAAGGCTAACGTTCCTTGCTCCAGGCCCAGGTTCCTTTCCCGCCTCCGGTGTCTCGCCTCCACCAA
>VGZI01000108.1 GCA_016872605.1 Planctomycetota bacterium | reverse complement strand
CCCATGCACCTGTACAATCCCCTGAGCGTTTCAAGGGATGTCATCCTTAGTCGCTAACTCGAACCCCGCGGTTTTCCAATTCAGGCTGAACCAGCACAAGGCGGGCGGCAAAGCATTGCCCAAGCAGGTCGTGCCCGACTTCCTGTTTATCGTCGCCGCCGACGGCAAGGCGATCGGCCGTATGGGCAAGATCGAGTATGAAGCCAACATCCGCGTCGATGCCAAGAAGGATCCCAAGACCATCGACAACATCCATGAGAGCGGCGTCCACAAGGGCAAGAAACAGTTCGGCGTCTACAAGCTGGAAGCCGACAAGTGGATCGTTTGCATGACGGCCCCGGGCGCCCAGGAAAGCGATCGGCCCAAGAGCTTCGAAACCAAGGACAGCCGGAATGTCGTGTTCACTTTCGAACGATTGAAAGAAGACAAGAAACCCTAGCGACGGCAAAGGAGAACGCATATGCGAATTGCGCTTGCGGCTTTGCTTGGCGCCCTCGTACTCACAGCTTTCAGCAGCGCTGGCGGCCAGACGGACGTCGAGAAAGAACTCAAGAAGTTCCAGGGCACGTGGACATTCGCGTCTGTCATCGCGGGGGGCAAGGAGGTACCGGCCGCCCAGTTCAAGGGGATCACGGTCACCTTCGAGGGAAACAAGTATGCGGTCAAGAAGGGGGATATGGTGCTCGAAGCCGCCACGCAAAAGCTCGACCCGTCCAAGTCGCCGAAGACGCTTGATGCAACGGTGGTCGAGGGCCCAAACAAGGGAGCGGTAATTCTTGGCATCTACGAGATCAGCGGAGACACGCTGAAGGTCTGCTTCGACCCCGAGGGAAAGAAGCGGCCGACCGACTTCAAGGCAGCGTCCGGTTCGCAGACCCTGGTCGTTCACAAGCGCGTGATGAAATAGATGCTTGTATGACAGAGGCTTCGTATCAGAAGTCAGGAGGTGGGTCCGCTTGGTGAAGGTCAGGATTTGAGGACCGACATTTCTCGGCGTTTGTCAGGCTAGAAAGCCTGACCTACCTGAATTCCAACTTCTGATGCTTTTGAAATAGCGCGCAGCACACAAGGCCCCCGCACACGCGTCAAGAAAAATGCGCCGGGAGTAAGCGACCGACTCGCCGCGAAAACCATCGAGGCTTATTTCTTGGAAGTTCCCTTGTTCATCTCGGCCTTGAGTTCCGCCTCGGCTTCGAGCCAATCCTGTTGGTCGTTACCGTGCTGGCAGCCGCGCTGCAGCCATTTTTGGTAGGCGCGCATCGCGATTTTCTCCATGGTCACAGAACCTTGCATGGTGCTGCAGGATTGCTGCGATGCCATCGGAGTCGTCTGCATGGCCTTGCCGGTCTGGGCTGCCGTCGACGTCGTGCTGCGGGACATGGTCTCCCTCCCTGTGTGAAAAGTGACGAGGCAACTTGCCTCAATTTGATGGACCTATTTCATGGAGTCGTTGGCTCATCGGCAAGGATGTTTTCCAAAAATCAACTATTTACCCTGTGTGCGTAATCGCCCCATCTTCAGCGACAAACTGAGCCACGCGAGACCTATCCCGGATTATTCATTGCGAAGAATTCTAACCACAGAGGCACAGAGAACACAGAGAGAAATGGAATAGGTAAAATACATTATGTCTCATCTGATGGCGGGGGAAATTCGCCATAGGGTCATTTTCGAATTGCATTTTTCTGTGTTCAATGTGTCTCTGTGGTGAATAATTCGGGTTATGGCAGGTTGAAGACGTTCCGCACGGTGTATTCAACGCATCAAACGATCGAGGTGAATCGTGCTATAATCAACTTCACGTGATACTTTCGGAGCCGATGCCATGCGCTTGTCCCTGGCCTTGCTGTTCTGCTTGGTTCCGTTTACCGACGGGCGTGCGGGTCAAGAAAAGACCGTCGAGTTGGCAATGCTCAAGGACGGCGACGGCGCGACTTTCGGCGAATGGACTGTCTGGCGCTACGACGAGCACGGCAAGGCCCTTCTCCTCATCCACGCCAAGTCGGGGCTGACGATCTATCTGCCATGGTTGTCGAACGGCTGGATCAACTATCGCCAGAAGACGGGCGATTGGCATATCCAGTACTCGAAGGGAGATCCCAAGACGCAGAAACGCGAAGCGCTCAAGATCGAGCCGTTCTTGAGCAAGAAATCGGCGTCATCGCTGGAGCCGGGAAAATACCGTTTCGACGCATGGACGGTCACGGTCACGAAGGACGCCATCGATTTCCGCTGCTCGACGGCGGACGATCGCCTTACCGTTCGGCGTACATCAGGCGAGGCGGTCCATACTGGCCGGGTAGTCGGCGGCAAGAAATGAAGTCCAGAGATCAGAAGTCAGAGGTCGGATTTGACCAACCACTGCTGACCTCTGACTTCTGATCTCTGTGCCTGGAGATGTCGCCATGAAAACGAGACTTCTCTTCGTGGCCACGCTGGTCACAATGGGCGCTCTCTCGGCCGGGGCGGCGCCGATTCGCATGCCTTTGGCGCAGAACGAGCCCACCGAGCTGCCTCCGGTCCATCTGACGCAGATGCCCAAGGACAGCAACCTGGCGTTCGGACGATGGATCGTCGGACACGCCCAGGCGGAGAACGGCATCGTCCTGATTCACAAAGACACGCGCTTGGCCATCTATCTCCCCTGGGCGTCCAACGGCTGGATCAACTATCGCACCGCCGACGGCAACTCGTTTGTCCTCTGGTCGCGCGGTGGCTCGGACCCCCAAGGCCGCGACTACGATCTCAACCGCATCCTCGCCAAGTCGCCCCCAGGCCGCATCGCCTCCGGCAAATACACCTTCCAGACCTGGACCGTCACCGTCACCGATTTCCAAATCGACTTCCACTGCTCCAGCATGGGCTGCACCATGCGCATCCAACGCGACCCGCCTTCATTCACCCACAACGGCCGAACCATCGGCGCGGTCAAATAGTGGCGGCGTCTCGCGATCAGACGGCAGAGTCCAGGGACGAATCGAAGCATCATGCAGTCGCCCACAGGTTCATGAACGCATCCACCGGTGTCGCTTCCAGGCGAGCGTGATCGTTGAACAATTCGAGAATCGCCTTAATCTGGGCCGCGCTCAAACGCGTCGCGATGTTGTCCTCGAATTTCTTCACCAATAACGGAATCCCTTCGCTGCGCCGGCGCCGATGGCCGATCGGGTACTCCACCTCGACCTTCTGCGTTGCCGAGCCGTCCTTGAAAAACACCTGCACCGCGTTGGCGATCGATCGCTTGTCCGCTTCGAGATACTCGCGCGTATAACGCGGATCCTCGACAACCTGCATCTTGGATCGCAAAGCATCGATGCGCGGATCGGCGGCGATCTTGTCCTCGTAATCGTCCGCGGTCAATCTGCCAAAGATCAGCGGGATGGCGACGATGTACTGCAGCGAATGATCGCGGTCGGCCGGGTTGTGCAAAGGCCCCGTCTTGCTGATGATCCGAATCGCCGATTCCTGCGTCGTCAACACGATGCGTTCAATCTGATCGAGCCGATCCTTGACCACCGGATGGAGCTTCATCGCGCATTCGGCAGCGGTCTGGGCGTGGAACTCGGCCGGGAACGAAATCTTGAAGAGAACATTCTCCATGACGTAGGAGCCGTAGGGCCGCGAGCGCTTGATCGGGTTGCCCTTGAACAGCACGTCCTGGAACCCCCACTTCGGCGCCGTGAGCGCGCTGGGAAGCCCAGGCTCTCCCTGCATCGTCCACATCGCCAGGCGCACGGCTCGGCTCGTCGCGTCGCCGGCGGCCCAGGATTTTCTCGGCCCCGCGTTCGGAGCATGCCGATAGGTCCGCAGGCTCTGCCCGTCGATCCAGGCGTGCGACAAGGCATCGATGATCTGTGATCGCGACCCGCCCATCATTTTCATCGCCACCGCCGTGGACGCGACCTTGACCAGGATGACGTGATCCAGCCCGACGCGATTGAAGCTGTTCTCCAGCGCGAGTACTCCCTGAATTTCATGCGCCTTGATCATCGCCGTTAAGACGTCGCGAATGGTGACTCCGGACGCCCCCTTTACCCCCGACGCCTCTCCCCCGGTGGGGCGAGGGGAGCAGCGCCGGCACAAGAAATCAGCTACCGCGAGAATGGCCCCCAGGTTGTCGGACGGATGACCCCACTCGGCGGCGAGCCAGGTGTCGTTGAAGTCCAGCCAGCGGATCATGCAGCCGATGTCGAACGCCCCTTTGACCGGATCGACGCAATGACTTGTTCCGGGAACGCGCACGCCGCTTGGAACGATCGTCCCCGCAACGATCGGCCCCAGATGGCGCACGCATGCCGGATACTGCAGCGCCAGCATCGCGCAGCCGAGGCTGTCCATCAAGCAGTAGCGTGCCGTCTCGTACGCCTCGGCGCTAGTGATCGGCGCGGCGTCGACGTAATCGGCAATGGCGACAAGCTCTGCGTCCGGAGCGGGGCGTACGTTGGCATCGGCAAAATGTGCGGACATGGCGGTTCTCGTAGGTCAGGCTTTCCAGCCCGACGCGATTGCGGTTGCCGTCAGGCTCGATAGCCTGACCTGCTTTGCCAAACTATTGTATGATGCTTGACGCTTGCCTAGACATCCGCTGTAATGACGCCGTTGCATCCACCCCCTACCTCATTGGAGATTTCGATGATTCGCATGCTCGCATTGGCCGCTGTGCTCCTGTGTGCCCCGGTCACGCTGGCACAGGATGCCAAGGACAATCCGTTCAAGAAGGCCAAGGTCGGCGATTATCTTGCCTACAAAATGACCACGTCGGTAATGGGCAAGGACTTCGACGTGACCATGAAGCAAACCATTACCGCAATCACCGAGAAGGAAGCCACACTCAAGTCGCAGGCCAGCACGATGGGATTCGACCTTCCGGCCCAAGAAACCAAGATCGACCTGACCAAGCCATACGACCCGGCTGCCGCCGTCAACCAAGGCAAAAAGGGCAAGGCAAAGTTTGAGAAGAGTTCCGAAGGGAAAGAAAAAATCACCGTCAACGGCAAGAGCTACGACTGCAACTGGATCTCCGGCAAACTGAGCGGCGAGGCCAAGGGAGTCAATATCGCATCGGAGGTAAAGATCTGGTTTTCGCCCGCCGTTCCCATGTCGGGCCTGGTCAAGATGGAGATGAAGTCCAATATCGCCAACGTAAAAATGGAACTTAGTGAATCAGGCAGCGCGAAGTAGAAGTGCAGCTTGCTCATGTTTAGGCGAGCGGCAAGTATTTCTGTCCCCTCTCCCTCCGGGAGAGGGGCCGGCGGTGAGACCTTCAGTTCCGCGTGATTTGGCCTCACACCCAACCCCTCTCCCGGAGGGAGAGGGGGGTAAATCAAGCGCTGCCGCTCGCCTTAGCGCTCGCATGGCGCCATGCGAGCGCTAAACGTAAACTGGGCATTTTTTTTCTCATCGGCACAACCCGAACGATCCAATCGAATTTGCCTGCACTATCGCTGATTTTTGGTCCGCCGCGAGCCGAAATAGGATAAGTTGGATTGAGATTCACCTCATTGGCGTGTTTCGGGCGGACAATCGATGCCACTTCTTCTGACACTGCTGCTTGCCCTGCCGGGCGTTGATGTGAGCGTCCGCGCCGGCCCGCCCGAGGGCGAGATTGGCTCCTATCTCTATGACCCGGCATTCTGTCTGGACGAAGTGCTACGCGGGACGCCGCGCCGCTACGTTCCACGGCCGGGCGATGTGATGCTGGCGACGGATAAAAATCTATTCTGGAAGATCACGCACGATCTGGCATTCGCGTTTGAGCCTCACAACTCCGCCATCGTTGTGGCGCGGCGCGATGGGAGCCTGGCGACATTTGAAGCCGGCCCGAACGATACGATGCGTGTGCGCCGGCTCGACATGCTGCCTCACCTCAAGGAATACGCCGACAAGGGCCCTGTGTGGATTCGCAAGAAAAAGACGCCGCTAACGCCAGACCAGATAGCGTGCCTGACCGATTTCGCGGAACGGCATGACGGCAAGATCTTTGCCCTGCAACGCCTTGGGCTTCAACTCACCCCCTTCCGCCCGCGCGGGCCGATCCGCACCGCTTTTCTCGGCAAGCCGCGTGGCGACCTGCTCAGCTACTACTGCTCCGAACTCGTCCTTGAAGCAACTGTCGCCGCCGGCCTGACCGATCCGGTGACCACGCGGCCTGGCGCATCGTACCCGTGCGATCTGTTTTACGATCACTCCCTGAACCGCTACATCAACCGCCATTCGCCGCTCGCTGCCGACTGGGAACCGCCGGCACGCTGGCATTACATCAATCGGTGACGTCCTTTCGAGCACGCAGCGCAAGCAAGTGCCGCACTTGCTTGCGCTGCGTGCTCATGCGTTTCGCCCCTGTCCGCTGCACCGCGCTTCTCCCACAATAAGGACGCCACATTCGTGGTTGGTCCGCGTATCCATTTCATTGACCCGGGAGACACCATGAAGACGCTCGGATTGGCATCGTTCGCGTTGATCTTGCTCGTGGGGCTGCACGCCCAGGCTGGGGATGACGCGCAAAAGAAGGAAAAAGCCGCCCTGCAAGGCGTGTGGAAGATCGTGAAGTTTGAAACGCCCAAGGGTCAGGACGACAACATCGTCAACGCCACGCTCGAGTTCGACAAGGACGGCAAGAACATCATCTTCACCCGCGAGAACGAGAGCAAGAAGGGGACGTTCAAGATCAACCCCGCCGGCAAGCCGAAGGAAATCGACATCTCGCCGTCGGATGAGAACAAGACCTTCGAAGGTATCTATGAGATCAAAGGAAAGACGCTCAAAATCTGCCTCTGCCCCGACGGAAACGACCGCCGGCCGACCGAGTTCGCCATCAAGGACGGCAAGAAGTACGTCTTGATGACGCTTGAGAAAACGAAGTAGCGCAATGACGAGCCGGAAGCGTAAGCGACGGATACCGGAACCGTCGCTTACGCTTCCGGCTCGTCAGGTTGATGCATTAGCAATATTCGCACCAACTTCTCGACGGCTTCGGCCTCCGTGATCTCGCCGCGCTGCCAGGCCTCGGCAAGCTTCGCCAACTCCGGAGCGCTTTCTTTTTCGCGAAACTGCGCGCTCAGAATGTCGCTCAACGACTGCATCAACATGCATGCGGGCGATGGCTGGCGGCGACGCAGCGGCAACGCCACGATCGCTTGCCACAACTCCGCATGTCCCTGATTCGCCTTCGTGCTGACCCGCAACACGGGAACGTCTCGTCCCGGCGACAAATCGAGAGCGGCGCGAACCTGAGCGGCAGTCTGCTCGGCGGTCGGCAGATCAGCTTTGTGCACCACCACCACGTCGGCGCATTCCAGGATGCCCGCCTTCTCCCACTGGACATCGTCGCCGCTCTCCGGCTGCACCAGCAACACCACGACGTCGGCCAAGTTGCGTACCTCTACGTCGCCTTGACCCGAGCCGACGGTTTCCAGGATGACAACGTCAAATCCAAACTTCTCGCACAATCGAATGACGACATCGAGATGATCGGCTACCGCCCCGTGCCCGGTGAGCGCGGCAAGGCTGCGGATGAAGACGCCGTCGTCCGTCGTGCTGCCCATGCGGAAGCGATCGCCCAAGAGCGCGCCGCCGGACAGCGGACTCTGCGGATCGCAAGCGAGGACGGCGACCCGATGGTTTTGGCTGCGCAACACGGAGATGAGTTTGCCGATGAGCGAGCTTTTGCCCACGCCCCCGCTGCCGGTAACGGCGACGACGCGTGCCGGAGTGAGTGACGGCGTCAAGGCTCGCTGCAGCTCCGTGAGATGTTCACCCCGGGCGGCGTGGCTGACCAGTCGCGCAAGCGCGTTGCGGTCGCCTTGCCGCAACCGGCCCACGAGTTCGGCGATCATGGCACGGGCTCCCGCGGCGATTTCAGAAACGCCACGATGTCCTCAAGCGAGGTTCCGGGACCGAAGATCTTGGCGACACCCAGCCCCGTCAACTTGGAAATGTCGGCTTCGGGAATGATGCCGCCGACGATGACGCCGACGTGCCCGAGGCAAGCTTGCTTCATCAGATCCAGGACGCGGGGAACGAGCGTCATGTGAGCGCCCGAGAGGAGGCTCAGACCGAGCCAATCGGCATCCTCGTCGGCGACGGCGCGGACGACGGCTTCGGGCGTCTGCCAAAGCCCGGCGTAGATGACGTGCATGCCGGCGTCGCGCAAAGCCCGAGCCACGACCTTGATGCCCCGATCATGGCCGTCCAGTCCGACCTTGGCGAGCACAATGCGAACAGGTTGGTCCATAGTGATCTGGTTATTCCAGGGGTTCGGAGCACCTCACCCCTGGGCTTGCGTTTCATTCACTTGCTGTGTTTCTCGATTTTCTTTTCGACGGAGACCTTGCGTTCCTGGTCGCGTCGGCCGGGGTTGACGTGCTCCAAGCCTTTGCGCCACGCTTTGAGCGCCAGGTCGCGTTCGCCGAGCGCCACGTGCACATCTCCCAGGTGGTCATAGATCTCGATATGCCAGGACGATTTGTCCTCGATCGCCTTGAGCAGCCATTCTTTTGCCTCGGCGTTCTTCTTCTGCTTGTACAGCACCCAACCAAGACTATCGAGGAATGCGCCGCTGTCGTGGTCGGTTTTCGGGTCGAAATCCTTGGCCTTCTTGCGAATGTCGCGATGCAGGTCGATGGCCTTGCGGATGAGCTTTTCCGCTTCTTCGAGTTTCATGTCGTGGTCCGCCCAGATGTACCCGAGGTCGTTGTAGTACACGGGATTGTTGGGATTTTTCTTGAGCAGATACTCGAAGTGCTCGGTGGCGCGATCGATGTTTTTGAGGTCGACGTAGATGTTGGCGGCTTCGTAACGGAATTGACTGATGTACTGTTCCTTTTCGTCTTGTTCGAGACGATTGTCTTGATCGACTTGGCCGATCACGCGTTCATATATTTTTGCCGACTCGTCAAATCGGCCGGCTTCGTTGTAGACCCAGCCCTGCAGGTATTGGTCGCGCCAGTCGCCGTTCTTTTGTTTCACCAGGCCGTCGACCATCTTGATGGCCTGATCGTGTTTGCCTTGCTTGGCGAGCGCCTTGATGTAGTTCTCGCGGACGTAGGGACGCAGGCGGGCGGCAGTCTGGAAGCCGTCCTGCTCCTCGCGGAATCCGGCCTCACCGAAGCGATCGGTCATGGTGCGAATGACGATGCGCTCCTTGCCGTCTTCCGTGTTGAGCTCGAGCAACTCCTTGCAGATTCGCGCGGAGTCGGCATATTGCTTGTAGTCGTAGTAGATGCGAATCAGCGGGATGTATGACTCGGTCAGCTTCTCGAAGCTCTGCAACTTGGCGGCTTTGTCCATGCAGACGCGGAAGTACGTCTCCGACGCTTTCATTTCTTTCAAGTCGGCGGCGGCCATCGCAAGAATGAGGGCGGCCTCATACGCCATCTCTTTCTTCGTGGCAGAGGGCAAACCGGCCTGAATCAGTTTCTTCGCCCGCTCCTGGTTCTTGAGCAACTTTTGCACGACGGCCTGGCGCGTGTCGCTGCCGGTCAACTGGTTGAGCCTATCCAGTTCCTTCTGAATCGAATCGTCCCCGGCATGTGCCATGACTGCGGCGCCGATTAAGCTGGCGATGGCGGCCGTAAGCACTCCCAGTTGTTTGCTGGCCATTTGATTCTCCCTGGCGTGACTTCATGAAACGCGGATGCCCCGGGAAACGGGACCCTCCTATTCATGGTAATCATTTCGCCAGGTGTATGCCACATCAGCTTGGCCCAGGCGGCGACAATTGCCCAGATTGACTGGTGAAAGCAACCCGACGCTTAAGCGAGGATCGGCCCTCGCATAAGCGTCGGGATGGTGTTTTGGCAGAAGCGCTGTGGTGTCTGCATGGCGCCGAATGAGCGCTAAATGATGAACGGTTTACGGACAATTGCGCTGCCAACCCGGCGCGTTCGGCACGGGCGTCGGCGTCGGCGACGAGAACGCCGGCGTCGGAGCGCAACCCGGTGGACACGGTTGCGGGCACGGCTGACAGTACGGCGCAGGCTGATAGTGATGCCGACCGGCGCACCAGTGTTCCCACATGCGGCAACAACCGGTGCTCGACAAGATCGCCAGGGCCATCACCAACCACAGTAGCTTTTTCCCGAACATGCCGCCTCTCCTGATTTGCTCATTTTGCGTGGTATTTGAGAATACCCGCTTCGATGGCCCGTCCGATAGCCGGTTTTCGAAATTCGGTCAAGTCCGATCCTGGGGATGCCGATCACAGTCGATTTCACCCGCACAAAACGACTTTTGCGATTCATCGTTAATCAAGTAAGATAGTCGCGGGCGGGCCGAGCGCCGCCCTGCGTCCCGGGTTCCGCCTGGAACGCAACGTGCACGAGGCTCCGCCTCGCTGGCCGACCTCCGCGAGGCAGAGCCTCGCGGTAGGGCGTTTCCAGGCAGAGCCTGGGAACGAGGCGCGCGCGGCGCGGGAATTTTCCTAGGAGATGCGATGTCGCGAATCATCCTAACCTTGGCCTATATCTTCGTTCCGTTTGGGCACGCCTCCGCCCAGGTCGCAGTGAAGGCCAAATCCGAGTTCTATCCGCTCGAACTTGGGCACAGGTGGAGCTATCGCTTCAGCGACAAGGATCTGCCGGCGCTCAGGAACGCCAAGGACATCGTCATCGAAGTGGAGCGCGAAGAAAACGTCGTCTTCAAGGAGCCGGCCAAGGAAGGCAAGGACATCGATCGCGCCTACGTCGGCTACATCCTGAAGCACACGAACGGCGACAAGGTCTCGCGCGATCAAGTCGTTGTGATCGACAAGTCGGTCCAACGCTTGGCCGTCGCCGGCGCCAAGCTGACACCGCCGCAAGTCCTTTTTCAGCCCGTACAAAAATGGGAATCGGATTCGGTAGGCCGGCTCGGCAAGGTGCACGGCGTCTCCACCGTGAAGCCCGACACCATCACGATCGGTGAAAGGAACATGCCGACATACCTGGTCGCGTTCCGTAGCCACAAGACGGATGACGAGAAGGTCGAAGTCGACACCTGGTACGCCAAAGACGTCGGCATGGTCAAGCAGACGATTCGCGCCCGAAACATCGACCGCATCTTGGAGCTTCGCGATCTCCGCGATGCCAAGGGAACAGTGTTGTTCTCGACGGAAAAGAAATAAGCGAGAAGCGCGGTCCCTTCTTCGTAGGTCAGGCTTTCTAGCATGACGACAGCCGTACAAGCGAAAACGCCAGGCTAGAAAGCCTGACCTAAGGAGGCGCCTCACATGCGCAACATTTCGGCACTCGCGTTTTTACTTTTTGCGCCGGCGCTGACTGCGGCGAACGAGGCTTTTGCCCTCAAGGACGGCGATTGCGTCGTCTTTCTCGGCGACAGCAACACCTATGCAGGCAAGTTCATCGCCTATCTCGACGCGTATCTCGTCACCCGATTTCCGGAGAAACGCATTGAACTCATCAATCTCGGGTTGCCGAGCGAGACTGTGTCGGGCCTGTCGGAGCTTGATCATCCGTACCCGCGTCCCAATGTGCACGAGCGGATCGGCCGAGCGCTGGAACTGACCAAGCCGAGCGTCGTCGTGATGTGTTACGGGATGAACGACGGTATCTACTCGCCATTCGAAGCCGAGCGATTCAAGAAATATCAGGACGGCATGTTGGGCGCCATCGCGAAGGCGGAGAAAGCCGGCGCTCGCGTTATCCTCATGACGCCGGCGCCCTTCGATCCCACGCCGCTCAAAGGAAAGACCCAGCCAGCCGGCGCCCCGAAGTACTCTTGGCTGCGGCCCTATGAGCGCTACGACGAGGAAGTGCTGACGAGATACTCCGAGTGGCTAGTGACATTGCGTGCCAAAAAGTACGTCGTGATCGACGCCCACACCGCGGTGGTGAAGCACCTTGCCACGATGCGCACGACCGACGCCAGCTATCGCGTGTCCGGCGACGGCATCCATCCCAATGCCAACGGGCACATGGTCATCGCACTGGAGCTTCTGAAGGCGCTGCACGCCCCGAGCGCGATTCGCGACATCGTTGTCAATGTGCCAAAGGAGATGCAGCGAGGTCCGAACGATCCGCCCACCGATCCAAATGTGAAGGTCAAATCGGCCCGCCGCAACGGCGTGTCATTCTCGTTCACGATGCCGTTACCGATGCCGACCGACCCGGCATGGACAGCTGCCGCGAAGGAACTGGAGAAGCTCGATGAGCGCGTCAATCGCGCCAGCGTCAAGGTCGAAGGTCTTGGCGGATTTCTCGCCATCCGTGTCGGCAACCCGAAAGAGGGCGGCAAACGCATGGCGATTACCTCAGAGAAACTCGCCAATGGCATCCCACTGACGAACCTGCTCTCCGTGGATCAGGACAACGCGAAAAAAGTCTGGAAACTGATCGAAGAAAAGAACCGCCTGCTCGGCCTTGCCTGGCTCACGCACGTCGGCCACAAACGCCCCGACACACCCAAAGGCATCTCGCTCGACGACGCACGCAAAAAAGCCGCCACGCTCGAGACCGAGATTCGCCGGCTGTGCACCCCGCCTGAAGTCAGCGTCGGCGTCGGCCCGTTCGGGAAGTGATGCCTGTCGGAGCCGGGACCGTTCGGGAGCGTTTTACGTGTCGCGCTCCCTGACGGTCGCGGCTCTGAACCTGCCACTAGACAATTCGCACCTGCCTTGCATAATATTCTGTTCCCCTGAGGTTTCGTTCCTCAGGTTACCATACCAATGGCACGGCCCGCTGCGCTTTTGACGCATGGCCGAAGGGGACGCACCATGGCTCTGGGTTTGCTTGGCATCAAGGTCGGCATGACACAAATCTTCGACGCGGAGGGGAAGCTGGCCCCCGTCACCGTGATCGAAACGGGTCCCTGCAACGTTCTGCAGATTCGCACACCGGAACGCGATAAGTATCACGCGATTCAACTCGGCTTCAAGGACAAGCTCCGCCGCAAGGCCATCCGCGCCGAGCGTGGCCACGTCGCCGAGGAGTTCGTCTCCAAGCGCCGCGCGGGGCTGCGGCAAGCAGGCGTGCAGGTTCTGGAAAAAGCCGACTGCGAGCCGCAACGCTTCATCAAAGAATTCCGCCTCGAAGGCCCGCCGCCCTCGGTCAAGATCAAAGAAGAAGACGGAAGCGAAAAGGACGCCGCGATCGAAGTCGGCTTCATCCTCTACGTTGATCAGGTCTTCAAGGAAGGCCAGCACATCGACGTGATCGGCACTACCAAGGGCCGTGGCTACACCGGCGTCATGAAACGCCACAACTTCCAGGGCCTGCCAGCCGCCCACGGCGCCAAGAAGGTTCACCGCTCGCCGGGCAGCACGGGATCGCACGCGTCTAACCGCGGTTCCGGTCGGCCCAAGAAAGGCCACCTCGCGGCGGGCCAATACGGCAACACGCAAGTCACCATTCGCAATCTCGACGTCGTCAAGATCGATATCGAGAACAATCTCCTTATCGTTCGCGGCGCCATCCCCGGCCCCAACGGCGGGCTCGTCATCATTCGGCCGACGAACAAGAAGGACATCCCCAGCCCCGAAGCCCGCGCCAAGGCCGAAGCCGCCAAAAAGAAGGGCAAGGGCGTGAAGATTGAGAAGAAAGCCAAGTAGACTTGACGAGTACGTGACGGGGAGAAACGGAGAAGGGGACATAGGGAGACCAGGAGTCCGCGTGGCTCTCTCCCTCTCCTCCTCTCCCTTTCTCTCCATCTCGAACCTCCATCGAGCTTTTCCCGCAGGCTGCACCAGATGAAGATCCTCTTCCTCGGCGACATCGTGGGGCAGGTCGGTGTCGATGCGGTGCGCGACCGGGTTCCGACGCTTGTGGCCGAGCATGCCATCGACATCGTCATCGCCAATGCCGAGAACGCTTCGGGCGGATCGGGCATGACGCCGAAGCAATTTCGGCAGATGCGCGGCGCGGGCGTCGACCTCGTGACGATGGGCGACCACATCTACAAGCGATCCGAGATTATCACGGTTCTGAAGGACGACGATCGCATCTGCAAGCCGGCGAATTTCCCGCGCGAGGCGCCTGGACGGGATGCGATCGTCGCGCCGGCACGCGATGGAACGCCGGTCGCGGTCTTCAGCTTGCTGGGTCGAACTTTCATGCGGCCCGTCGATTGTCCGTTTCAGGCCGCTGATCGCGTCCTATCTGAACTGGCCGGCAAGGCGAAGGTCATCGTCGTCGACGTGCATGCGGAGGCAACGTCAGACAAGTATCAGCTTCTGCATTTTCTGAAGGGGCGCGTCAGCGCCGTGCTCGGCACGCACACGCATGTGCCGACGGCCGACGAGCAGATCTTGGGCACGACAGCGTTCATCTGCGACGTGGGGATGACGGGGCCCTACGAGAGCATCCTGGGCCGACGAGCCGATCGGGTGCTGGCGCATTCGCTCGACTTCGTGCCGACGCCCTTTGATGTCGCGACCGGCGACGTGCGTCTGGGCGGTGCGATTGTCGAAGTGGACGCGACGACCGGACATGCGACGGCCATTGCGCGCGTGGTGATTCCTGTTGTCAGAGCCTGAAGCGCAAGCGAAGCTTCTTTTCACGCTTCGCTTACGCTTCAGGCACCGACGCACGCTCGATGCAATCGATCGTGGATGGCCAGCCAATCGTCCCCTTCCGGCGGCATCTCAACAATGATGCGGTCCAAACTCGCGTCATCGAGTTGATGCAAGGCCGCGTACATCTGGGCCGCATAGCCGATGGCGTCGCTCGGCAGAGTGATTTTGACGGCAGCGAGTCTCTCGCCGTCCATGTGCGTCATCCAGCCGACGCGCAAACCCTGCTCGGTCAACTCGGCGACGCGGGCCTTGCTCTTCGTTACAACCTCGATGGGCGTATTCGGCGCGTAATGTCGGCGCATCTGGCCCGGCGACCGTGCAATGCGCGCGTCGCTCGGTCCGCGATCGATCGGCCCGATTTCCGCTTCGATCTCGCCGATCGTCGCCAATCCGGGACGCAGGAGCCGGGGCGGATTCGTCGTCAAGTCTAGAACGGTCGATTCAATGCCCCCCGCCGTCGGCCCGGAGTCGAGCAACAGTTCGATGCGATCGCCAAGACCAGCGAGCACATGTCCCGGCAACGTCGGCGATAGTTCGGTCGATCGGTTGGCGCTCGGCGCCGCGATCGGCAGTCTGCACGCCTGCAGCAGAGCGTGCGCCACCGGATGCGCCGGCATGCGAATGCCTAGCGTCGGTCCGCCTGCCGTCACGGCGTCCGGCACGCACGCCGCCCTCGGCAATACCAGCGTCAACGGCCCGGGCCAGAATCGCTCCGCCAAGCGCTGAGCGATGCTCGGCCAAACGCTCACAAGGTTGTTCGCGTCGTCGATCGTCGCCACGTGCACGATGATCGGATTGGTCGCCGGCCGGCCTTTCGCAACGAAGATCTTGGCGACGGCGTTCGCATCAAGTGCGTTGGCGCCGAGGCCATAAACTGTCTCGGTCGGAAACGCCACCAGTCCGCCCGAACGCAATATCTCCGCGGCTCGCGCAATCGCCTCGGCAGCAGGACGTTGGGCATCCACGGCTAGTACAGGGCATTGCATGCGACTCGTTCCAAGGTCCGACTCATGACGTTTAGACGCTCGCCTTGGGCGACCGCGGACGCCACGCTCGCCCGAGGCGAATGGCTAAACGGCGTGGCCTCACGGTTTCCTGACAGGATCGTCCTTGTAAACGCGCAGCTGATTCAGCGATTTGAGCACGTCGTGAAAGCTCTGGGGCCGATCGTCTGGCTTCTTGGCGAGACACTTCATGACGAGGTCGCTGAACTCCTGCGTCAACTCGGGCACGAACGAAAGCGGCGGTGCGGGCTTCTCCGAGATGTGCTTCTGCAACAGTTGCTGTTGTGTGTCGGCGCGAAACGGCGGGCGATAGGTGACCAGTTCGAAGATCGTCGCCCCGTAGCTGTAGATGTCGGATCGGCTATCGAGATCTTCGCCGCGAATCTGCTCCGGGGACATGTAGCTGCGCGTGCCTTGCACCGTCTTCGACCGTCCCCAGCTAAAAAGCTTGCTGAAAAACGACTCGCCGCCGATTCGCTGGGCGATCGCGAAGTCGATGATGCGCAACTCGCCGGCGGCGTTTACGAGCAGATTGTCCGGCTTGATATCGCGATGCACCCAGCCGCTCGTGTTGATGTACGCCAATCCCGTGGCGGCCTGCTTGAAGATGCTGTGCGCGTTTTGGCGAATGTAGTCGTACTGCTTGCTGACGAGCCGCGACTTGAGACTTCCCGATGGAAAGAACTCCATGACAAAATAATGATTGACCGAATCGTCGCTAACGTAGTTGATACGGATCACGTTGGGATGCACCATTTCCAGGCCGACGGCCGCTTCATGGTAGAGCATGGCCTTGGCGTCGGCGTCGCCGGCTTTTTCCGGAAGCAGCAGTTTCATGGCGAAATGACGATGGCTGGAGGTTTCGACGACCTCCCAGACCTGGCTCATTTGCCCGGTGCCGAGGCATTTGACGAGCTTATAGTTGCCGATGATGTCGTCTGCCATTGTTGTTCCAGGAGTCAGGGGACAGGGGTCAGGGGTCAGGAGTCAGGCGTCAGAACAAAGGGGTCGGGGTGGTTGAGCATTGAACCCGGCATTTTGCCGATTTCGGCAACGGAGCCGATGAGTTCACCATGCAGCGCCGGCGTGATGTAGCCGCAATCGCGCGCAAAGTCGAGCGATGTATCGGTCCACTATTTTCGCCATCACAATCAGTCAACTTGCTGACGAAATGAAATGGATATCGGCGTTTTGCCCATGCTTCCCGAAGATTCATACGAACCGATCGCGAGGATCGACGAATCTGACATGTCAACGCGAATCGCTCGTCCTGCGGGAATGTCTTGCTGATCTCAAAGATCCTCATCGCAAGCCGATACGCCTTCTGGTTGACAATTCGGCCCTTGGCTGACTTTGGGCCCATAAACGACCTCCCGGCGCCTTCTCTCCGGTCCCTGACCCCTGACTCCTGATTCCTGACTCCTGATTCCTGATTACCAATACTCCTCGACGTGAATGTTCCCCTTTAATTTCAAGCTCGCCTGATCGCGCTGGAAGCCGCGTTGGGTCAGGATCTCGATGACGCCGGGCGGCTGCGGGAAGACCGCGTCGCCGGTGATCTTGCTGATTTCGGGAACGCCGATCATCTTTGGGTTTCCGCACAGGTAAACGTGCGTGCGGGCCGGATCGAGCGTGTCTCCCAGGCGTCCCTCGAGTTGGCCGCTGGTGATGAGGTCCTGGATGTAGACCTTTTGTCCGGCGCTGGTCGCTTCCCGCGTCGTCAGGCTCAGGTAGGTGTAGTTTGGAAAGCGGCGGGTCAATTCCTGGTGGATCGCCAGATAGCCGAGGTCGCGTTGGTAGCGAACGCAACAAGCGGAGAGTATCTTGCCTTGATGCCCGGAGCGCAAGAGCTGCCAAAGCATGTAGTTGTGCGGTGCCTCTCCGGTTCCGGTCGAAAGAAACAAGACGTTGTCGGTGGGCTTGACCGGGTCGAGCGTGTAGTGCCCAGCGATCTTTTCGCCCATGAACAGTCGGCTTCCTTCACGCAGCACGAACAGACGCGGCGTCAACGCGGGCGGCGCCTTCTCGGCGTGACGCACCAGGACGATGTAAAACTCCAGCCAATCCTGACCGCTGCGATCCGGCACTGTGCCGGCCTCATCCAACATCGAACAACTAATTGAATACGCTCGGCGTATCAGCTTCTTCTCGTCTCCCGGTTTCTGAACCTCCTCCTGGCAACCCGGAACGCGCGGCTCCCATTGGCCCAGGCCGAGCGTTGAGTACTGCCCCGGACGATGCGGCTGCACGCCGCCATCGGGACGCACGCGGACGATCATCAGGTCTTCATTCGGAAACGCGATCGACGCCACGGTGGCGTTGTAGCTCTTGCTTCGCAGTTCCGCGATTTCATCCGGCGTCATGAGGTTTCGTCCGCTCCCAAAAAACAAAGACCTCCCGTGCTGACGGGAGGTAGGGGTGTCAACAAGATCATTATATTGCACATTTTCGTTTAGCGCCCGCATGGCGCCGCGCGGGCGTTAAACGAAGACCGCGATTACTTTTCCTTCTCTGCGAAACCGGCCAGGCGTGCGCTGCGCACCGGTTGACGCAGCTTCGACAGGCTGCGCGATTCGATCTGGCGAATCCGTTCCCGCGTGATGCCGTAGCTCTGCGCCACCTCATCGAGCGTGCGCGGATGCCCATCCTTCAAGCCGAAACGCATTTCGATGACCTCACGTTCGCGCGGCGTGAGCGACCGTAGAACCTCGCCGATGCGCTCGCGGAGCAGCATCAAATCGACATTCTCGCCCGGGCTGATGACCGCGCGATCGTCGAGAAACTCGCTCAAGGCCCGTTCGGCGTCGTCTCCCATCGGCTCATGCAGGCTGAGCGGCTGACGCGCCACGGCACGCAGCGACTTCGCTTCCTCCGGAGTCGTGCCCAAGACCATGGCGATTTCTTCGATCGTTGGCTCGCGGCCGGTCTGCACGATCAACTCGCCGCGAACACGTTCGATGGCCGCCAACAAGCTGACCTGATGGCACGGCACACGAATGGTTCGCGCATTGTCGGCGAGGGCGCGCTGAATGCCCTGGCGAATCCACCAGGTGGCATACGTGCCGAACTTGAAGCCCATGCGATGCTCAAACTTATCGACCGCTCGCATCAGGCCGCGATTGCCTTCCTGAATCAGGTCGGCGAACGACAAGCCGCGCCCACGATACTTCTTGGCTATGGAAACGACCAGCCGCAGGTTCCCCTCGGCCAATTCGCTGCGCAAATGTTGATACTTCGCCTGGCGTCGGCGGATCACCTTCAGCAGCCGAACCATGTCCTCCGGCGATGCGACCACATCCCGGCTACGATCGCGCAACTCCTTCACCGCCCGCGTGCGGCCTTCGCGAACCATGGCCGAGCGGCCCGGCAGGCTCGCCTGCACCTGGAGCGAATGAAGGTGCTGGCAGGTGCGATCAAATTCTTCCGCAAGCGCATCGAGAAGCTCGGTGCGCGGAGAGATTTCTTCGACGAGCCGAATCGCCTTGCGCAAGTTGCGCCAGCGCTGCCGACGCATCTTGCTGCGCCCGCTCTGCGACCGCGAACGCTGCTCGAGCCGAAATTGCTTTGCGGCGCTGCGAATCAAGTGCTTGAGCGTGCGTAGATTGTACGGCAACCGAGCGAGGATCGTCTCGCGGTCAAGGCCCAGGCTGTGCACGACGTCGATCTGCGGGTCGATCGGCATCTTGCCCGCGTGAATGCGGTCGAACATGCCGACGATGCGATCGATCGACCACCACGAAAAGAGAACGGCCCGGCGATAGCGCATGCGCGCCTTTTCGAGCCGAATCGCCAGCGACAGTTCCTTTTCACGGTTCAGCAGCGGGATCGCCCCCATCTGCTTGAGATAGAGTCCCAGCGCATCATCAGCGCCGCCCCCGCCGACCGGCTCCTCGTCGACGTGCGCATCATGCGGGAAGTCGATGTCGTAAAGATCGTCAAGCATTGTGGTGGATCGTTTCTTCATGGGTGCATCTTCCGGTTTCACTGCGGCAGGATCGCTCAAGGGCGCAGAACCGCCCCGGCGACTCGCCTTGGCTTCAGATTGCGAGCGCGTCATCGCATTGTCCCCATAAGGTTCGATCAGCCGTCACGCAGCTAAACCACTGTTCCGGTTTCGTTTGCGGGATCACCAGCATTGACAACGAACGGGCGATGGGTGCTTGTAAGTGGAATGAGTCCCTGGGGTTGGGGGGACAACTATATTATACGTTCATCGGCAAACGCGGTGCGTCCGCCAGGGGGGAAAAACGTGCCTACCAAAGGATACGACAGATTTCATTTGCCGGAGGTTCACAACAACCGGAATAATGCGCACACATGGAATAGTCGCAACATCTTTTGAAATAACGAGTTGCGGAAAAATCGCCAGCAACGCCGCCTTTTCGCGGAGCGGAACGATCGCCATTCCAGGCGGCGAAACCGCTCGCGGAGGGACACTTCGCATCAGAAGGCACTGAAGGCTGCAGTGTGGCGCCTCGTACGGAGTCTTTGTCGAGCCAATACTCGCCACGGAATCACTGTGGCATTGGGATTCCGATAAGTCCACGAAGCTACACCGCTGGTCCATGCGAGGACACTCGCCATTTAGTTGGAGGCTATCCGGCAAGCTACGTGGGGCACGTTTCTAACGTGCCAGAACCTGGAAAAAAACGTGACGTGGCACGTTGAAGACGTGCCCCACGGGCTTTCCCGGACAGACTCTTACAGTTTATAGTTCATACCCGCACAAACATCGACGGCCCACCGTTGATGCTCGACGTGCCGTGCACACGATCTTAATTCCTGCCCAATAGCCGACGCCAGCCCGCAGCGGTGGGGTCGTCCGGCGTTTGACCGACGAGCGCAGCCAGGGCTCTCTGTGCTGCCATGTGATTGGGGCGCGTGCCGATCTTGGCGACTAGAT